>CAYZAE010000015.1:0-63972 GCA_964476125.1 uncultured Verrucomicrobiota bacterium
CCGGCCTTTTCCGCGAAAACAGGATCCCCACTGACTTTTCAGACGGGCTCTAAGCAGCAAACCTGACCAGCCATGAGCGATCGAACTGCCGCATCTTTTTGCTCCCCGCCGCAGAGAGTTCCTTCAGGTGATGCGCCAGTTTGAAGTGGCTGGTGAAAAATAGTCGTCACTGCACAGCCGACTTGTTCACGGGCTATTTCCCATGCCCTGGGTGAAAGCCCGCGTCACCAGTTGCTCTGGAGTGCTGCGACATGTCGCAGTTTTCGATTCGCCGAAACATCGCCGCCCAATGTCGGAGCGCGCACCGCCGTATCTTCCCCAGCCCGCGCTGAATCCAAAGCGGTGACATGTCACCGCAGTCCACACGCCAAGCTCACTCCTCACCCGGTTTGGACCGCGATCGGAGCTGCGCCCCCTCGCCGCCCGCCGTGAACGCCTACCTTGTCGTGATCCTCAGGCCGTGCATTGTGGGCTCGTGAGCGTCCATCCGGCAGAAGCGAGAAAGAGCAAGCCGAAGGAGGCTCGGAAAGGCCTGATCTGGATTTCCGTTCTCGTCGGGCTCCTGGTCTGGGCGTGCTTCCGTCGCCCGCCCACCCCCGATCCGTCCCACCAGGGACGCCGCGCTTCGCAGTGGTTCCAAGAAGTGGTTCGCACGTCCGAGGGACAATTCGATGATCGGGTAGCCTTGCGCCATCTGGAGGCGAAGATCGCGATCGCCCGCCTGGGCACGAACGCGATTCCGGTGCTGGTGGAAGGTGCGCTCGCCGCCGACAAGGACACGACGCTGCGTCGGCTGCTTCGGGGGGCGGCGCGTGCGATGGAGGACTTGTTGCCTCTTCCATCCTTTCCCCCTGCGGGCAGGCGCGCCTCGGAGGCGCTCTCGATGCTTGGCAGCTTGCACCCTTCGGCCGACCTCCTGCGCCCCTGGGTCGAGGAGGCACTCCATGGCTCGCAGGATTCCCGGCTCCGCGCTGTTCATGTCCTGGCCACCGGCCTGGAGGGGAAAACCACGCTGCCGGAAGCCCTCGTTCAGCCGATCCTCGAAGGCGCCGCTCGGTCCAACGCAGTCCGCGAGACCATCGCAGTCATTTCACGAATCGCGCCCGAGCAGCTTGGCTCCACCCTCGTCGCCGTCTCCCACCCGACGCGGGCTTACCCGGCCCTGGGACTGCTCTCCCGCGCGGGACTGAGAGGGAGCAACGCCGTGCCGGCCCTGGAACAACTGCTGGCCGGGACGAACGAGACGATGCAACTGCGGGCGGCTCTCGTGCTGCTCGAAGTGGTTCCCGAACACACCCAGGCCCTGAACCGGGTCCGCGAGTGGTCCGGTTCAAACCCGTTCGATCCCTGGAATCAGATGACCCAGGCCGCGACGGCGACGTTGTGCCGCGAAGCGGGAAGGTTCCTGTGGGTTACGCATCCGGTTTCGGTTGATGCCTTCGTCCACTTCGCACGACTCGAGACCGAGGGCTGGGAACCGAAGGGATTGGCCCATGTGGCCAGCGCGGCCCTGGAGCGGGTGGCACCGGAGCGGGCCGTGCCACTCTTCCGCGCCCCGATGTCCGTGGAAACCAACCGGGAAACAGTCCGCATCGTGGCGGCGGGCTCCTTGCTGCGTGTTCAACGAACGAACCAGCAAGCCTTCGAAGTGCTGCGGGAATTCGCGAATACCAACGGCCATCTGGCGCGGATGGCGGCCCGGGAACTGGGCGAGGCGGGTTCCCAGTTCCCGGCGGCGCTTGAGTTTCTCACCGTCCTGGCAACGTCATCGCCCCAACCCGAGGTTCGTTCCGCCGCGAAGGTGAGCCTGAGGCAGATCGAGCTGCGCAGCGTCTCCTCCCTGAAGCGCGCCCCGAGCGCTGGTCCCTGAGGGCAGTCCAGTTCGACGCCCTGGGCAAGAGTGGGAATGCCCGGGCCGGCGATTCCACCCCATCGCCGTTTCGCCGGTGCAGCGTTCGTGCATCGTCGAACTGCGTCCGAACCTGATCCCCAGCCAGCCCTCCCTCCAGGGTGACTGGTCTCCACGCCATGATCCCGCACCGATGGAACCGTCCCTCGCCAGCACTCGGGTTGCTTGTGCTATCGCTCCTGTCGTTCTTGAACCCCGCGGCGGCCGCCCCGGTCCGCACGCCCGGCGCCGCCCAGCTGACACTCACGTGCCGGGTCCTCTGGCAGTCCCAGTCGGCCTGGGACAAGAGCTTTCCCGAAAGCGACCCGCCTTACGCGATGTCCCTGGCCGCCCAGGAAACCGTCACGACCGAGACGAGCCTGGTGCTTGAACAACTGGACGGCACCTGGGAAATCGTGGAGGAGAAATCCAAGGCCAGCGCTTCCGGAGCCGGCGAATACGGGGTTTCGGGCAAGAACGCCTTCCACAAGACGGTGAGCACCGTTCTGGAGGATCCCTCGGATCAAGGCGGGTACGTGAGTCTTCGCGCCCTGGATTTTGATGCGGGCGTGGCCACGATCCGCTTCGCCAAGCCTGCCACCATGGCCACGCCCGAATGTCTGGAGTGCGGCTTCGTGGCGCTTGCGGCGTTCCTGGATTGCCTGTCCTCGATCAATCCCAATTCGAACGCCCCGGCGCCCCAGGAATGCACGATCACCTTCAAACCCGGCAACCAGTCGTTCGCCGCCAACAGCTCCACCAACTGGTCCCAGTCGGGCGGGTGCGGCACGGACACCCTTCAGGCGAACTGCACCCTGAGCTACACCCCCGGCCTCTGGGAGGCCGTCCTCCTTCCGCCCGACGATCTGCCGGACTGGCTGCCCGCGGCCACCTCGGTGGTCGACAAACCGGGCAACACCCTCGACGTCCGCGTGGAACTCCGGCATCGCGGGGAGAAACAACCCGCGGCGGACATGACCGGGACCTTTTATGTGACCCTGGAGGACGTTTCGCAACAGCCCGGCTACTGCGTCAACGCCCCGTCCAAGGACAAGGCCTCCAAGGATCCCGACCTGAAACTTCGCGAAACCGCCAATCTCCTGCTGAACGATAGCCAGTCCGGACAAACCGAGGAGGACGCCAACGAGCTCTCCCTGACCCTGGAGAGCCATGATTTCGGCGCCTACGGCCGGCTGCGTGTGGAAGTGGTGGTGGACGACGGCTCCGTGATCCAGGCCCACCTCGAGTCCGACCCCGGGAAGGACTTCCTCGACCTGCCCGTGGATGAGAACCGCAACCACATCGCCGACGCCTGGGAGCGTGAGAAGGGCGTGGAGGACTTCCCCGCCACCTGGGATAAGGCGGATCTACCCGCGGGAAACTACGAGCTGGGAGACGGCATCTCTCTTTACGAGAAGTATCGAGGTTTCGTCGTTCAGGGATTTCACCAGCGTCTCGAGCCGTGGAAGAAACACGTGTTCCTCTACGATCCCACCGGTTTGGCGCAAATGACTCTCGCCGACCCCACGGGCGTCAGCTTCGGCGCCGCTTTGAACTGCGAGATTCTCTTCCTCACCGACGGCACCTGGACCGGGCCCGGCAGCTCCGGAAACGGAAAGCGCGTGGTGAACTTCAATTCCAGCGAGGAAGTCCATGTCGTGGACCAGCATGCCCTGCACCTGCGTTTCCCCTTCACCGACTCGCCCACGCTGCCTTCGGATTACCAGGAACTGTTCAAAGCCAAGTATGGAACGAACGACCTGAGCACCATCGAGGGGATTTTCGGCTGCAAGTATCCCGATCCGGGGGCCAGCAAGAGATCTCCCGTGGGTGCGCTGGTGATCGAGACGTATGCCAACAACATCGAGGCCTACACGCGCGAGGTCGTCCAGTATCACACCCTGGCCGCCTCGGAGTTCGCCGGGTACTGGAATGCATCCACCACCGCAGCCCAGCGGATTCAGATGCTGATCCGTTGCAACAACCTGGCCGAGGCTTTCATTCGCGACCATCGCGACGACTTCGAACGCCGTAATTGGCTGCATCTGACCACCACACTCACCCACGAAATCGCCCATGGGATCGGGGTCAGGGATCTGACGAAACCCAGAAACGTGGGACCCATCGAGTGCGTCATGCGTTACTTCAGCAAAGGCGACTCACCCCGCAACACCAGCGACCGATTTGAGTTCGGTTCGCGGAAGCCCTGGCCGTCGATCTTATGCGACAGCCCCGTGGGAACGGTCGACAGGATTTCCTGCTGGGGTCAGATCGCGATCAGCGATCGCGTGGCCCCCGCGCAGTCCGCCTCCCTCGCCCGCACCGCCGCGCGCCCCGACCCAACCCCCCGGTTGATGCGCGGACTTGTCGGCCCCGATCCCACCGTCCATCTCGTCGAAGCGTACCCCACGCTCCAACTGTCCTGCGCTTTGCTCTGGGAGGATCCCCTGGCCGGCGATCCCCTGCGCGTCGAGGTCACCTTGTCGTCTGCGGCCTACCAGCAGGCGCTGCGCAAGGCGGCCCTGACCGGAACCGGGATTCCGCCGGGCCTTTTGCATCCCACGCCGGCCACGAACTGGCATGAGGGAGTCGTGCTGACGCTCTGGCGTCACGGCCAGGGTGCGTTGAAGGAAGTCCTGGCACGCGAAGCCTGGAAACCGCACCTCCGACCCCAGTCGGTTTCCGCCCTGACCTTCGGCAAAAAGCCGGTGGCGGTGTCCCGCGAATGGTTGGCGTCGTCCACGGCGTTGAATCTGGAGCCCGGCGAATATTCGCTCTCCGTCCTCTGGGACGGCGACGACCGGGTGGAGGATGAAGCCCTGGGTGGCAATGGCTATCTGTCAACGCCCACGCTGCAATTCACGGTGAAGCCCGTCGACACCGACGTGCGGCGGGCGGTTCAGGGACATCGACTCGCTCTTCACGCCTACAGCGTGGGAGACACGGAGAAGGCCTTGCAGTGGGCGCAGTCCGCGCTCGTCCTCCCCGGTGCCCGGGAAGTTCTCGGTTCGGAAGGCACGCCCATTCTCGCGGCCAATGCGGCGCTCAAGCTGGGGCGGTATCGCGAAGCGGCCCTGTTGCTCCAGTCGGCGGAAACCTGGCTGCAAGGCGAGCCGGCCATGATTGCGCAGGACTTTCGCCAGGTCCTGTCGCCCGAGATCGAGCTGAGTACGGCGGAAGTTCCGGGCGGTCCGCCCCGATTGACGCTCACCGGGCTCCCTGACCAAACCTACGAAATCGAGTCCTCGGCGGATCTTGTCCGATGGACCTCCATCGACCATCGCCGCACCGGGACCAACCGCTACGAGGTTACGGATTTCACGGCTCCGACCCTCGGAGGAGCCCGTTTTTACCGCGCCGTTTGGTTGCCCTGAGGAAGGCCCTCCTCCAACAGAAAGCTGCAAAGCGCGGCCACGGCATCGAATTCCTCACCGGCACGGGCGGGCGGATCCTGGGCTGAACCCGGAGGGCCTGGGCGACGGTGTTGGCGCCGGTGCGTGCGGACGGATTGGAGCGTGCCCGCGCCACGGATCGCGGAGATCAGACCAGGGTCCGGTAGGCGCGAAGCAGTTCCGCCACGGATCGTTCCCAGGCCAGTTCAGTGCGGATACGTTCCAGTCCCACGGCACCCATGCGTTCCCGCGCGGCGGGGTCCTCGAGCAGGGACACGATGGCGTCCCCGAGTCGGGCCGGGGAATTTTCGCCGACGTAAGCCGCGGCGTCCCCCGCCGAGTATCTTCCCTCACGCACGTCGTACATCACCTGGGCCTTCCCGAACGCCATGTACTCGAGCGTTTTGTTCATCGTGCAATGGTCGTTGTACGGATTGATGGGATCGCACGCGACGCCGAGGTCGAGGGTCTGGAGGGCCGAGAACAGGAAATCGTTGGAGACCCGGCCCGGCAGATCCACGTACTCCGTGAGGCCGAGTTCGTCCCGGCGTTTCACCAGGTTCGGGTATTCGGCGCCGGTGCCCATGAGCAGGAATTGCACATCCCGCCGACCGAGCGTCTGCACCACGTGACGTGCGGCTTCGACGAGATGGATGACGCCATCGGCATTCCCCATCACCCCCACATAACCGACCAGGTAGCGCCGGCCCTTGCGCAGTCCGGGATCCGGCGCCACGCCGCCACGGGCGATTTTGGGAGCGGTGCGCACCACGAAGACTTCCCAGGGCAGCTTCCCGCCGCGTTCGAGGGCGACCGACTGCACGGAGCGGTTGGTGGCGAGCACGACATCCGCGCAGGCGTAGGTCAGTCGTTCGGCGGCGCGCACCGCCCAGTAGAAGAGACCGCGCCGCTGGAACTTCGCCTCGAAGAATTCGGGCCAGACGTCATGGACGTCGTAGACGATCCGGGTGCCGAACAGCGCCTTGAAGGGCCAGGCGACGAGGAACAGGAGGTCGGGCGGGTTGCAGAGGTGGATCACCTGGAAGCGGTGACGACGCCAGGCCTTCCAGGCGAGCCGCGTCTCCCCCCACAACGCCGAGGCGTATTCCCCCAGGAACCCGACCAGCCCGCCCGCCTCCTCACTGATCCAGTGCCGGTAGACGTGGATCCCCTCCAGGCATTCGTAGGGCTCGTTGTAACCGCGCATGCGGGGGCAGATCACCACCACCTCGTACCCGGCGTCGCGCAGGGCGCAGGACTCCTGCCAGACCCGCCGATCCAACGGCACGGGCAGGTTCTCGACCACAATCAGAATGGCTGGCCGCTTGGGCAGCGGAGCTCCTTCGGCATCGGGCGTCGGCGACATGGAGAGAGGGGGGGCGATGGGGATGAAGGGGCGGTTGTCGGGGGCCCGGTTCGGTTCGGTTCGCTTCGGTTCGGTTCAGGTCGGTCGGGTTCCTGCCGCGCGGGTTCCTCACTCGGACTCGCGCAGAATCGTGGTCCGAAACGGCCCCGGGGCCCCGATCCGCCCGGTGACCATCATCAGGGGACCGGCATCGATCTCGCGGAAGGCGGGGGAACACAGGCCCACGAGATCCCCGATGACAGGGATTCTGGACGACACCGGTGTGTCCGAGACCTGGGTCAGCGCGGTCCAGGCCTCCCCAAACGAAACGCTGAAGCGCATGCCCCGACGGCGGCCGACAAAAGTCCGGGGCCGATCGGCAACCGGTTCAAAACGCGTGCCCGGCGAAAACTGCCAGGCCACTTCGAAACTCGTGACGCCCGAAACGACGGCTGCGGAGGAACCGGAGGTGTTCCCCGATGCACGCGCTGCGGCAGCGGATGGGGACAGGAAGGAGTCCTCGATCTGCCAGCCGTCCTTGCCGTCCTCGAGCAGACGTCGGATCTCCCGAACGGCGGTGCCGTGAGGCATGGCGAGTTCGCCGCGCAGGGTTCGGGCATCGACGGTTTTCCAAGTGGGCCGGGCGTGGTGATCGCCCCAGAGGAACGGGCCCATGCGCCGGGGAAAATCCACGCCCGGGACCTGCGGTCCGTTATGGGCGCGCCAGGAGGCCAGCCAGGCGCGAAGCCGGGTGTCGCCGTAATAGGCCCCGGTGCCGGGATCGATGACCAGCGCCACGCCGCCGAGCCAGAGGGACAGGTGGAGGGCGTCGAGGTGGCCATGGGCGGCGGTGCTCAGGTAACCGAGCGGGGACAGGTCCCAGCGGGCCTGCCAGGTCCCGGTCCAGCACACGGCGTGACCGGACTCCGGGAACACCATCCATTCCTCGGTCGGTTTCGGACGCTGCCAGGCGGGAGGATCCATGGGGGCCGGCGGATCCCCAAGCCACCAGCGGAGCGCCGGGCTGCCGGCCGGGTCGGCCATCCATTCCAGCCATTCCTGGCCCGCCTTTGATTCGTTCTCGAACAGCGGCACGGCGGTGGCGCTGTCGGAGTCGCCGTAATCCCAGGGTTCGGTCGGCGACTGAATGGCCACGAAGAAATCGGCGGCCCGTCGGAGCCGTTCCTCCACCTCCGCGGCGACGGTGCGGCCGGCGGCGAGCAGGGCGTTGCGGGTGTGCCAGCAGAGTTCCCAGGAGAACAGCTGGTAATTGAGGGCCTGCTCCCGGTTTCCGCCGTCGGAGGCGAACTGCGCAAGCACCTCGCGTTCCCATTGGACGTGCAGCTCCGCGAGGGGCGACGCCCAGCGTTCGAGGGCGGGCCAGCGCGCGAGGGCGGCGATCAGGCCGGCGAGTTCGCCCAGCAGATGGTTGTTCGCGGAGGAGCCGAACGACCGGTGCCGCGACACGTACCAGACGTGGGGCGCGAGCAGACGCTCACGCGTCCGCTCCCAGGCGGCGCGGTCGTGGTCCGTGGACGCCGCGTCGAGCAAGGCATCGATCCAGCACAAGTTGAGCAGACGGATCCCGGCCTCGAGGGCGCTGGTCCAGTTCCAGCCGATGTAGGGCGGGTTCTGGCGCCGCCAGTGGTCCAGCCACTCGAGAAGTTTGCCGGCCGAGATGGAATCCTCGAGCAGCCAGGCCGCCTGGCCCAGCCGCACCAGCTGCTGCCAGCGGCTGAGTTCCCAGACCGCCTTGATGTCGCAGCCGGCGGGAAGCTCCCGGTGATTCGCCCGGAATCCGGATCGCGCAGTGGTCACATCGCGGCGCGCCACGTAATCCATGAACCACTGGGGCGGATCATCGACGTACATCAACAGGTGTCCGAAGGCGCGCCAGCGACCGGAGAGAATGTCGGCGGCGTCGTTTCGAACCGCATCGGGGAACGATTCGGGGGCCGTGGTGCGGTCCGGGAGGGCGGGCCAGGCGCCGGGGCGGATGGGGCCGGCGGGGACGTCGCGGAACCGGGGCGGACGCCGGGCATCGGCGCGCTGACGCAGCTTTTGTGCGAGCCGCTGGCGGAATTCGCCGCCGTCCATGGCGCGAAGCCGATGCCAGTACCATGACCACCCGTGACGCATGTCCCTTGAAGTTGGGGGAGCAGGCCCCGGGACGTCGAGGCGTCCGTGAATCTCCTGGATTTGGAACGGGACGGTGACGATCGGGTGTTTTGGTCGGGGCCCGGTTGACATCGAAATGACGGGCCGGCTAGGGTCAGGGTCATTGTTCAGGGCATGAGCAACTACCTCTGCCAACAGGTGTTGGTGCTCAACCGCCTGTGGCAGGCTGTCAATGTCTGCTCCGTGCGGCGTGCGCTCACGCTTCTCTTCCAGGGTCAGGCCCAGGTCGTGCTTGAGGCCGGTGACGGATCGTTCGACACCTACAGTTTCCGCGAGTGGCGGGATCTGTCGGAGGACGAACCCCATCCCGAAAGCATCCACACCATCTCGTTCAAGATCCGGATCCCCCGGGTGATCCTGCTGATGGTCTTCGACGAACTGCCCGCGAAGGAGGTTAAGTTCACGCGGCACAACATCTTCGAGCGCGACAAGAACACCTGCCAGTACTGCGGCCGGATCTTTGATCGCAAGGACCTCAACCTCGATCATGTCGTGCCCCGCGACCGCGGGGGGCCCACCACCTGGGAAAACATCGTCTGCTCCTGCATCCCGTGTAACACGCGGAAAGGAAACCGGACCCCCCAGGAAGCCCACCTGCGCCTGGTTCGCAAACCGCGCCGGCCCAAGTGGCGGCCGTTCCTGCACGTGCAATTCGGCCTCCCGGCGCACCCGACCTGGAAACACTTCATCGATCTCGCGTACTGGAACGTCGAACTCGGCGAGGACCTGAGCTGAGCTGAGCTGATCTGACCCGTCGGACGGTCACGGCTCCCAGACCCGGCCGGCGAACTGTCTGCGCCGTCGCCCCCCGGCGGTGCCTACCAATCGAGGTCGACCGACACCAGTTCGCTCCGAAGCCGCTTCAGATCCCACACCTGCACCTCGCCCCGGTCCCGTGCGGCGGCGAGCCAGGCGTCGTCCGGACTGAAGCAGACATCCAGGATCCGCGACGTTCCTGGGCCTTCCAGCGAGGCCAGGGTGCGGCGTGTGGCGAGGTCGATGAGGTGGATTTCCCGATCGTTCTGGTTCACGGCGAGCCAGCGGCCGTCGGCGCTGATGGCCGCCGCGTATTCTACGGCGGTGTTGCGCTCGATGGGCAGCGGCGCCGGGTGGGGTTCCCAGGTCTGGGTCCGCCAGAGCCGGAGATCGCGGCCCATCATGATCAGCCATTGGCCGTCGGGCGAAAACCGGACCCCCTCGCCCTCGCCCTGCAACGTCCGGGGAGGTGCCTCCGGGGATTCGAGATCCCACACGGTGGCGGCCGTCGCCCCGCCGGCGACCAGCCAGCGCCCGTCCGGTGCCAGGTCGGTGAACCCCGAAAACCGGTTCAACTTGAACTCGCGTTCCTCGCCGGGCCGGGGACCGAGAACCCGGACGAGATTTTCGCCGTGATCCGCGACCGCGACCCGGCCGCCCCGGCGCGAGGTGGCCACGGTCCAGTGCCGGACCCCGGAGACGATCCGACGTGGTTCCTGCCCCTGCCTCGCGAGACCGCCGGATTGGGCGGGGTCGAGATCGATTTCCAACAGGGCTGTTCGCGTGGACATGAGCAGACGCCGGCCTTCGCCGTCGAAGGCGGCGCCGAGCACCGGCCGCACGGGGATGACAGCGGAACGTTCGCCCCGGGCCAGGTTCCAGAGAATCACGCCTTCCCCCGACAAGGCCATCAGGGTTTTTCCGTCGGGACTGAAACGCAGCACCTGATGACCTTCGGGAGCCGCCCCGGCTCGAAGGGACCGGACCACGGTGGACGGCATCCATTCCAGCCAGGCCGGGAAACCGCGATCGTAAAGCAGCCCGATCCGGGTGTCGGAGAGGTCGAACTGGAGGTGCCAGGTGCCGTGGCGATCGACGCCCAGGAGCCGGCCGGTCCAGGCATCGAACACGCGCGTGCCCAGGCGTTCCCCGCCCACGGCGAGAAGACTGCCCTCGTGGGAGAAGCCGAGTGCCCAGTTGGCATCGGTGGGGGCGTCGATCCAGCGGACTTCCTGGCCATCCGCGGCGTTGAGCAGGACGACGGTGTCGCGCGGGGTGGGAAAGGCGATGACATCCCGTGCGCGGCTCCAGGCCAGCCCGAGAATGCCTTCGGTCTGCTTCTGCTGCCATCGCACCTCCCCGGTCATCGCGTCACAAACTGCGATGGTCTCGTTCTCCATGACCAGCGCCACGGCCCGGCCATCGGGGGACCACGCGGCCATCACCAGGCGAAGCCCCCCGGGCAGCGGCCAGTCCGCCACGCGCTCGATCCGGCCTGACGCGGCGTCGGGTCCGGTCAGGGCATAGACCGCGAAACGCAGCCCTTTTTCCCCGCGGCCCAGCAGCCGGCCATCAGGGGAGATGGCGCCCGCGGGAAGAACGGTTCCTTCGCCACCCGCTGCGGGCAGGACCTCACGGCCCGTCGCGACATGCCAAAGCCCGATCGTGGCCCGATGCCGGGTGGCGAGGAAGGTGGCGTCCCGGCTGAATCCGAGCACTTCGTCCGGATGTTTCGCAGGCACCCGGGCGATCAGGGTTCCGTCGGGAACGCGGTGGACGGTCACGGCGTTGTTCGCCTCGTCGGGCAGGGCGCAGACGGTGAAGCCGGGATCGAAGGCCATCAGCATGAGATCCCGCGACGGGGGCAGATTGGTCAGCGTGACACTGCGCAGGTCCGACCGCGCCAGGGCGGCGATGGTTTCGTTGCGTCGACCCGACTTCAAGCGGCCGCCGGGATCCAGACGCCGCGCCTCGGCCAGCCGGCTCAAGGCCTGTTCGCGATGGCCGGCTTCCCCGGCGAGACGCAGGGCGCGGGCCTCGGAGACCAGCGATTCCGCGAGCCGATCGCGCGCTTCATCGCGGGAGGCGCGGACCCGGGCGGCACTGGTCACGATCACTCCCCCCGTGGTGAGCACCGCCAACGCCAGGAGCGTCGCCAGCAAGGCAACGACGGGATGCCGACGCGCCCAACGCAGGGTTCGGCCGGACCAGCCGACCGGTCGCGCCCGCACCGGTTCGTGGCGCAGGAAACGCTCCAGATCCTCGGCCAGTTCGAGCGCCGT
Organism: uncultured Verrucomicrobiota bacterium; assembly: GCA_964476125.1. Classification (GTDB taxonomy): domain Bacteria; phylum Verrucomicrobiota; class Verrucomicrobiia; order Limisphaerales; family CAIMTB01; genus CAIMTB01. The sequence continues at coordinate 11,842 of CAYZAE010000015.1, forward strand.
CGGGTACCGTCGGCCGGCCTCCTTTTCGAGGCACCGCAGACAAAGGGTTTCGAGATCCGGCGGAACCCCGCGATTCAGGCGCCTGGGCGGGGCCGGATCCTCGGTGCGCAGGAGTTCCAACACCGCCTGGGGGGACTCGGCCTGGAACGGCGGGACGCCCGTGATCAACTCGTAGAGCACCGCACCCAGCGAATAGACGTCGGTGGCCGGTCCGACCTCCCCACCCCGGGCCTGTTCCGGGGACATGTAGGCAGGCGAACCCAGGACCTGTCCGGTCAGGGTGAGCCGGTCCCCGATTTCCGGGGTCCCTTCGACCGAGTGTTCCTTCGCCAGCCCAAAATCGGCCACGTGCGGCTGGTCCGCGGCGTCGATCAGCACGTTCGAGGGCTTGAGATCGCGGTGCAGGATGCCGTGGCGGTGCGCATGATCGACGGCCCGGGCGACGGTCGCCACGTAGGCCGCCGCGCGTGATGCCGGCAGGGGACCGCCGCGCACGAGATCCGCCAGCGTTCGGCCGGCGACGAATTCCATCGAATAGAACGGTTGCCCGTCGATTTCGCCGGCTTCGTGGATGGCCACGATGTTCGGGTGCCGCAACCGCCCTGCCGCGGCGGCTTCGCTGCGCAGGCGACGTCGACCGGCCTCCCCCGCGAAGGCGCCCCCGAGCAGGACTTTCAGGGCCACGACCCGACCGAGGCTCCGTTGCCGGGCCTTGTACACGACCCCCATGCCGCCCCGGGCGATTTCCTCCAGCAGTTCGTAGTCCCCCGCCCGCCGCAGGGGCGCGGGGTCCGCCGCCTCCTCCGGCGACCCGGACTTCAGCGCGTCGTCGCCACGGCCCGACATCGCCGAGGCCAGCAGGCAGCGGGAACAAAGGCCGAGACCCGCGCTGCCGCGGATCGGCGCACCGCATTCGGTACAGGGCGTGAAGGTTCCCAACATCGATGGCTAAGGAATCCGACGGGACCGGTTGCACGAAAACCCGCGGGTCGGAAACCCCGGTCTTTCGGGCCGGGTCATGCGGCGATGGCTTCGAGCAGATGACGGAGCTCCTGCTCCACTTCGCCCGGCGTCTCCACGGTGTCCGCGACCAGTTCGCGAAGGATCTCCCCCTGCCGCAGCCGCGCCCGGCGCAAGTGGCTTTTCAAGGTGTTCAAGGGAATACCCAGCCGGGTGGCCTCGGTTTCCAGCGAACCGTTGTCGGGATCCCCCATCCGCTCCAGCAGATCGAGCAGCGGCCCCTTCCCGGCGGCCCGGAACTCCTCCCGCAGCCGCGCCCGACCCGCTGCCAGCAGCTGCTCCGCCCAATGGCGGTCGAACAACCGGTCGGGGGACAGGTCATCGGGAATCTCGTGATACCGGCCCTCCGCGTCCGCGGCGTCCAGTGACAACACCTCCCGGCCACCCCCGCGTTTCCCAGCCCGCCGGCGATCCCATTCGTCGGCGAGAAAGTTCTTCACCGACTGCGCCAGGAACCCCCGGAACCGGCCGCGTTCGCGTCGCACGGACATCAGTCCGTCGCGGGACAGCAGGCGTGCGAAGAATTCCTGGGTCAGATCCCGGGCCGCCTCCGGATCCCCGCCGCGCCGACGAACCAGCGCGTAGACCGGCATCCAGTAGGTTCGACACAGCGTTTCCAGAGCGGCTTCGCCGGCCGGATCATCGCCTTGGGCGGCGAGAATCACACTCCAGCGGGTGGTTCCGAACATCACTCCCCGAGGGATTCCGGCGGGCTCGCCCCCCGGGGTTGGAGAATCAGATCCGTCGATGGGCATGGCGGAACGGTGACGGCGACAACGGGGCTGGCGGTGACAACGGCGGAGGGTTGGTCCGGGAAGTGGCCTCAGGCGACCAGCGGTTCGATCACGTGGCCGTGAACATCCGTGAGCCGGCGATCGATCCCGCTGTGGCGGAAGGTCAGCCGGGTGTGATCAATGCCCAGCAGGTGCAGCATGGTGGCATGGATGTCGTAGTTCTGGGTCGGGTTCTTGCGGTCGGCGGGCTTGTAGCCCCATTCGTCGCTGGGACCGTACGTGGTGCCGCCCTTGACTCCGCCGCCGGCCATCCAGGTGGTGAAGCAATAGGGATTGTGATCCCGTCCCTTGCCGCCCTGGGTGCTGGGCATGCGCCCGAACTCGGTGCTCCAGATCACCAGGGTGTCCTGGAGCAACCCGCGCTGTTTGAGGTCCTGGATCAGCGCCGCCGCCCCGCGCGCCATGCCGGTCGCAAGGGGACCGTGGTCGCGTTCGACGTCCTCGTGGGAATCCCAGTTGCGCCGCGGAAACCCGTTGTCGTTGCCCGACCAGATCTGCACGTAACGCACGCCCCGCTCGAGCAGCCGGCGCGCGACCAGGCATTTGCGCCCGAAATAATCAGTCTCCTCCAGGGGGTTGATCTCGGCGTCGAACGAAGACCGGCCATGGTCCAGGCCGTACAGCTTCAGCACATGGGCCGGTTCCTTGGAAAGATCGAGCGCGTCGGGGGCCGCCAATTGCATGCGGGCCGCGAGTTCATACGCCCGGATCCTGGCCTCCAACCGGGTGTCGCCCTCCCGCTGGCTGGCGTGTTCGCGGTTCAGCTGGCGCATGACGTCCTGAGCCTCGCTCTCCGCCGCCGCCGTCAGATACCGCGCCTTCGGAGGCTGGAGATGGGCGATCGGACGGTCCGTGCCCGGATAAATGGAAACGCCCTGATGCTGCGCCGGCAGAAAGGCGCTGTCCCAGTTCTTGGTCCCGTTCGACGCCAGTCCGCGGTGATCGGGAAGGACCACGAAGGTCGGCAGGTTGTCGTTCAGGGAGCCCAGTCCGTAACTCACCCAGCAGCCGGATCCGGGATACCCCGGAAGCAGGTAACCGGTGGTCTGCTGAAAGGTCCCGGCACTGTGCACGCCGCTCCGGCTCACCATGTTGTGCACAAAGGCCATCTCATCGGCCACGGCCCCCAGCGCCGACACCGGTTCGCCCAGCATCTTCCCGCACTGGCCGTACGCCTTGAACGGCCACACGGGCGCCTTCCACGGACCCAGCCCATCCTGGAACGCCTCCACCGCCTCCCCGAAATCGGAGGGCTTGCCGTGGTGCTTCACCAGCGACGGCTTGTAGTCGAACAGGTCGAGGTGACTGGCCCCGCCCGCCATGAAGAACTGAACCACCCGCTTCGCCCGCGGCGCATGATGCAACCCGCCGTCGGCCCGCGGCGCCACCACCCCCGCCACGTCCGCCGCCAGCATCCGCTCGGTCCCCAGCAGATGCGTCAGCGCCGCACCCCCCACCCCGCCGCCGAGGCGCCACAGGAAATCCCGCCGCGTCGACCCGCCGACCCCAGTCCCGGACCGGACGCCTTTCCCCGACGGATTGCTCATGTTCATGCTCATGGTGGAGACGGAATTCAAAGCCAGGGAACGCGCGATCAATCGACGAAGACAAATTCGTTCAGGTTCATCAGGACCCGGCACGCCGCGGAAAGACCATGGCGCCCCGCATAACCGACCAGTTCCGCCCGCTCGGTCGGCGTCGGCGCACGCTGGAGGGCCAGCGCGAACGCCCGCCGCACCCGGGCCTCGGGATCCGACCCCGCCTCGCGCTCGACACGCGCCGCGAAGTGCTCGGCCATGGCCACCGTCAGCCGGCTGTTCAACAACGCCAGCGCCTGCAACGGCGTCAGGGTCTCGTTCCGCCGATCCACCCGCATCGAAGGATCCGCGCAGTCCAGGGCCGTCATGAACGGCTCCTGCTGCGATCGCACCAGGAACCGGTACACCGAACGGCGGTGGGTCTTCGGATCCTCCGGATCATGCAGGTGATATTGGTAATGCGGCGAATGCTCGGGTTTCTCCACCACGAAGTCCTGGAATCCGGGACCGTACATCGCCGGATCCAGGCGCCCGCTGACCGCCAGCACCGTATCCCGCACCGCTTCGGCCTCAAGCCGACGCCGATTCATTCGCGAAAGCAGGCGGTTGTCGGCATCCGCGGCCTCCCCCCCTTTCCGGGAGGGTTCCGTCGAGACCTGCCGATAGGTCGCACTGGTCACCAGCAGGCGGTCCAGGGTCCGGAAGGATTGACTGCCATCCCGGAACTCCACCGCCAGCCAGTCGAGCAGGTCGGGATGGGTCGGACGTCCCCCCATCCGGCCGAAATCGTTGGGGGTATCGACGATCCCGCGCCCGAAGCGCTGCTGCCAGACACGGTTGACGATGCTGCGCCAGGTCAGCGGGTTGTTCTCCGCCGTCAACCAGCCGGCCAGAGCCGCCCGGCGCGCGCCCTCCGTCGCGTCCGGCGGAAGCTCGAACCGTGACGGGACTCCCGTCACACAACGCAAGGCCCCGGCGACCGCAGGCACCCCGGGCTTCTTCACATCGCCCCGCGCCAGAATGCTGATCGGGCGCGGCTTCCCCCCGTCCGAACCCGTGCCGCGGAAATTGCCTGAGCCGTAATGCACACTGCCGACGTACGCCACCAGGGGCTTCGGCATGGCCTCCAATTCGGCCTTGGTTTCCGCCAGGGAGCGAATCGTCGAGGCCAACTCCCGTCGGACTTCCGACGGAACCTGCTTTTCCACCAGGGACTCCCGCTCGCGTTTCCATTCCACGATCTCGGACTGCGACACCGGCGCTCCGGGGGCCTTGCCGTCGGTCAGGTTGTGCTTCGCCCAGCGGGCCGGCGCCTCCACGGAATCCAGCGCCCGCACCGCGGCGTCCCGGGCCACGTTTTTCCCGGCCGCGCCAATCACTTCCAACTCGGCCAGGGCGAAAATGAAATCGTTCTGCCGCGGCGCCAGCTTCGTGGCCGTCACCCGCACATAACGCCCCGACCGGCCGGCGGCGGGAAAAGTCTGCTTCGCCACCCCGGGATTCGGAACGTCAGCACCCGTCTGGTCTGCGACCCCCGACACCCCCGACGCAAACTCCGGGTCCTCGGAAACCTCCACCCGGAAACGGCGCGGGAAGCCGAAGCCGTCCCCGATGTTGTTGAACGCGTCCCGCGCCGGGGAGAGCACGATGCGGTCGAGGGGGTGAACCTGCCCCAGATCCACCTGGACCCACTTCACCTCGTCCTCCTTGGCGGCCACGGCGCTGTGATACCCATATTCGGCGGGCTGCCCCTCCTTCGCGGCCTGCTCCCCCTTCCGGATCCGGTCGTCGATGGCCTTCAGATCCTCGCCACCGATCCGGACGATCTCGTCCTTGAGCTCCCGTTCCCGCCGGGTCAGGGATCGGATCTTCGCCTCCCCCTCCCGCCGCTGACGGTTCAGGGCCGGCTCCCGGTAATAACGGCGCTCCGTCCGATCGACGGCGGCGAACACCGATTGCAGGGCGTAATAGTCCTCCGCGGGGATCGGATCGAATTTATGGTCGTGGCACTGGGCGCAGTGGACGGTGAGGCTGGCGAAGGTCCCCATGGTGTTCGACACCATGTCGTCCCGGTCCAGGTGCCGGGCGATCTTCCCATCGGTCTTCGTCTCCGGCAGTTCCTCGTGGCCGATGAAATCCCAGGGACCCGCCGCGATGAACCCCAACGCCTCCAGCCCCGAAGCCGTGTCCGGATACAGCACATCCCCGGCGATCTGTTCCTCCAGGAAACGCGAGTACGGCTTGTCCTCGTTGAACGAACGGATGACGTAATCCCGGTAAGGCCACGCATTCGGCCGGGGCTTGTCCTTGTCGTACCCGTGCGTGTCCCCGTAATGGACGATGTCCAGCCAGGTCCGCGCCCAGCGTTCCCCGTAGTGCGGCGAGGCCAGCAACCGGTCCACCAACCGTTCATAAGCCCGGGAATCCCCGTCCGCCACGAAAGCCTCCACCTCCTCCGGCGTCGGCGGCAACCCGGTCAGGTCCAGGGTCACCCGCCGAATCAACGTCCGACGATCCGCTTCCGGGGAAACCGCCAGTCCGGCCGCCGCCAACCGCGCCCGCACAAAGGCGTCCACGGGATTTCCAGTGCCATCCCCGGGAACCCCCGGACGCTTCAAGGGCTGCAACGACCACCAGTCCCGGGGATCATCCAGCCGGACACTGGCCGACTCCGGCCATTCCGCACCCTGGTCGATCCAGGCCCGAATCCTCCCGATCTCGGCCGCCGACAGAGGTTCGCCCTTCGGGGGCATCCGATCCCCTTCCGCAGCCGTGATCCACTCCATCAGGGCACTTTTGCCGGCCGAACCGGGAACGATGGCCGTCTTTCCGGACTCCCCGCCAATCCCTGCGATGTCCCGGTTGTCCAGCCGATACCCGCTCTTCTGCTTCTGGGGCCCATGGCATTCGAGGCAGTGCTTGGCGAACAGGGGTTGAATCCCGGTCACAAAATCCACGCGTGCCGCCACCGCCCCCAAACCTGCGGCGTCGTCGGCCCGGGCCGGACAAGAAACGCCTGGCCCGACGCCGAAAACAGCTCCCAGGGTCAGGGCGCAGAAGACCGTAAGCGACTTTCGGGGATTCACCGGGGGATGGTGTAGTCGTTCGGCGCCTCAGGATCAACCCGGCAAGACAGGTCACTTGTCAGGGGCAGCTCCAAGGATAAAAAACATCCCCGGTCGAGGAGAACCCCAGAGGGACAGGTCTTTGGTCGAAGCCCCTCGATCATCGTCCAGATCTCGGCCGGATCGGCGTGAAACCTCCGAAAGCAGGACGGCTCGGGATTCAGACCGAACCACGCGCTGGCACGATGAGGGATGTCCCTCGCACTCGCCGGGCCCGGATTCCGACCACCCGGGAGATCAAACCGCGCTGCTGCGAGGGCCGGAGCCCGCCGAGACAACAACTTCTGTCCGTCGCACCCGGTAAAAGCAGCCTGCCCAAGGAAAAAAAGGCAGGTTGTTTGGACCCCTTGGCGGAATGGGCGTCGCGTTCTCTCACAGCCACTTAAATCATTAATCATCAATATTTTAACCCAATAGACACAGGATTTTCAGCAAACCAGGCGTCGGAATTGCTTACACCCACCCGGACCAGCAGGTCCGAAACAGGATTGGAATTCTAAAATGACAAGAGACTCTAAACCATTAGCCATCAACGTGATAATAGCATCCATGAAAGGAATGCTATAGCACATGCGATCCTCCAGGCATGCGATCTGCTAACAAGAGTAAGCCCTCGGCTCACGACCCCCTTGCCGAATGAACCCTACTCGCTTATGCGGGTTTTTTGGAACGCAGGAACGATGAACAAGCCCCCCGTTCTCGGTCTCATCTTGCTTCTGGTGTTGTCCTCCACAACCGCCGCACTCCCGTCCACGCTCCGATTCTCCTCCGCGTCTCAAGGTCTTCGCGCGGCCACCACCACCTACAGCGTGCCCGGCTCCAGTCTTAACGCCAACCCCTCCTGGCGTCGGGGCTTCTCCAGCCTGGGCACCTCCCTCGCGCTCCTGGGCGCGGCGTTGACGCTGTTCGGCTCGATGCGTTGGAACGGCCGCAAGTAACACCCCTACACCCCTCCCCCACTCTCACTCTCCGCCGCCTTATCCCTCTCCGCGCCCCCGGGTGCGCCCCCCGGCGCGGGCAGCGATCACCGTACCAATCACCGAGACGAGTACGATCAGGCTGCTGAGCGCATGGACATCCGGAGTGATGCCCCGCTTGACGGATGCGTAGATCAGAATGGGCAGCGTGGCCGACCCGGGCCCGCTGGTGAAAAAGCTGACCACGAAGTCGTCGACGCTCAGGGTGAAGGCGAGCGCCGCCCCGGCAAACACCCCGGGCCACGCCAGAGGCAGCGTGACGTGCCGGAACTTCTGCCACGGCGTCGCGCCGAGATCGTGGGCCGCCTCCTCGACCGCCGGATCCAGTCCTGCCAGCCGCGACCGGACCACCAGCGCCACGAAGGGAATCTGGAAGGTGACATGGGCCACGATCATGGTCCCCAGCCCCAGCTGGAACCCGCCCATCCAGTCGCGCACCATCGAATAGGCCATCAGCAGGGCAATCGCCATCACGACGTCCGGAATGACCACCGGCAGGTACATCAGCCAGACCACCAGCCTCCGCCCGGGAAATCGAAAGCGGGACAGGGCGTAACCCAGCGCCGTGCCCAGAACGGTCGCGATCAGAGTGCTCAGAACGGCAAGGATCAGGGTATGGGTCAGCGCTGAAATTTTTTCCGGGCTCTCCCCCAGTCTCCGATACCATTCCAAAGTGAAACCCGCCCAGGGGCCGCCGCGCTTCGAGGCGTTGAAGGAATGGACCACCACCATGGCGATCGGGGCGTAGAGAAAGGCCGCGATCGCCATGGCCATGGCGATGGCCATCCACCCCGGTCCCGACCGAAGTCCCCCCCCCCTTGCCTTCTGCATCATCGCCCCGCCCCCCCCCCGCTCCCGGTTTCCGTCTCGGTCTCCGTCATCCGCCCAAACACCCACAATCCAACCATCACCAGCGCCATGGTCAGACAGGCAATGGCGGAGCCAAACGGCCAATCGCGACTGGAACCGAACTGTTGCTGGATGGCATTGCCGAGCAGCACGGTTTGCGCCCCCCCGAGCAGATCCGGAATCACGAACTGCCCGGTGGCGGCGATGAACACCAGGGTGAACCCCGCCACCAGGCCCGGGACAATCTGCGGCAGCAAGGCATGACGGAACACCCGCCACCCACTCGCCCCCAGATCGGCGGCCGCCTCCGCCAGGCTCCAGTCGATCTTTTCCACCGAGGCATACAACGGAAGTGCCAGGAACGGCAGGTAATCGCAGGTCAACCCCACGAACACCGCAAACGTCCCGGGATAAAGCGCCTCCCCCTCGGAAATCAGCCCCACCGCCGCCGCAAACCGTGCCGGCCAGCCCTGCGCCGAGAACACGATCTGCCACGCATAGGTCCGAATCAGCAGGTTCGTCCAATAGGGAATGATCACCCCCATCAGCGCCACCCGACGCCACCGATCCGGCAGGCGCGCGATGAAAAACGTCAGGGGCAGGGCCGCCCCCAGGCAAAGCACCGACGTCGCCGCCGCCATCCCCAGGCTCCGCAGGACAATCATCGGATACAGCGGCTCGAACCCGAACGGACCGAACCCGGCAAAACGGGCGAAATTATCCCAGGTAAACCGCCACTCCACCTGGCCGTAGTCGCCCCGCGTCGCGAAAGCCGTCGCCACCACCCCCATCAGGGGAGCCAGAAGGAACACAGCCACCCACAACACCCCCGGCCCGCCTGCTGCCAACGCCCGCCATCGCTCCCCGCGAACCGTCAACCGCTCCCCGTAACGCACCCGGATCGACGAACGAGGGATGGGGACAGGTTCCACGGCGACTTGCGTTACCACGCAGCCCCGGCCCGGATCACGTGCAAAACCTCCCGCCACCTGCCGCCGGACCGACTCCCTCCAGGGCACGTCACCCAATTGTCACCAAGCTGCCATTCGAACGCCGCGCCCCAAAACCAGGATCAGTCACATGAGGGTGTCATTGGAAAACCCCGTCAGCCGGATCAGCGATCGCTGGGTGCCTCCGGGAACCATCCCCGCCGACCTCACCCACTGGGTCGAAGCCCCGTTCCTCTATCGCTTTGTCACGGAATCCGCTGCCGACACCTTGGCGGAATGGCCCCACTTCAATCGGGCCCGGACGGAGGACCGCGCCCCCGAAGATCTCCTGATCCTGGTGGGCTACTGCTACCTCCAGGCCGTCTACCACTCGATGGATGTCGTCCGCCGGCTGGAGGAGGATCCCGTCCTGTACAAACTCCGAATCCGCTTCGGCCTGCGCGCCGAACAGGTCCGCCGCTTCCGGCGCGACCGCCGCCCTGCCTTGGTCGATTGCCTGGCCCGCAGTCTGGTCGCGATCTGGCGGACCCAGTCCGGTGTGCTGGCTCCCCGGGCCTCGGGATTCGAACGGCCGACGGAATGGGTCGAACCCGCCTTCCTCGAACCGTTCCGCCTCCGGGCTCAGGATCGCATCGATCGCGCCATCATCCTCGATTCGATGGCCATGGACTTCTAAGTCCGCCTTCTCCGCACTCCGCACTCCGCACTCCCCACTCCCGACTCCGCACTCAAGTCGGCGTGGAATCTCGTTCCCGTACCGGCGACGGCGCCCCCATCACGATGCGGTAGATTCTCAGAAACCTCCGGCGCGACAGCCTCAACCCCAGGGTCCGCACGCGGAACAGTTTGTCCCGTTCGTTCTCGTAGACGTATCCCTCCAGCTCTCCCCGGAGCGCGGATTCGCTGGGTGACCCGGCCAACCTCGAGAGCATCGACAATTCCCGGCGGAACATCGCCGGCCGCAGGATCAGAAGGATTGTTCCCAGGGGCCGCACCATGGGGGGAAAGCAACGCCGCAGGATCGCCTTCTCGAAGTTCGCCGGCGCGCAGCCAAACCGACGACAGAAGGCATCCCGAAACAACGGAGCTGAAGACCCTTGCCCGGAATTCATCAGGGGTGGAAAGAAATCGGGGAACTCTTGGAACCTAGATCAGACCTCGCGGCGAAGACAATCCTGCATCCTGCATCCCATCCTGACTCTGGTTGATCCATCCTGTCGAAATGCGTCTCGTTCCTGACTGAGCCGCCGCTTCCAGCCTCAGGCCGCCTCAGGCGCCACCCAGACCGTTTCCCCAGAAAAACCTCAGCCACACCCCCGGCAGCAATGGCAATCGCGACGGGAAGCCGATTTTTACTGGGCCGTCACAATCCCAACCCGCCACCCCCCCGGCTCGGCACGGCCGTCGCACCGGTTGGCTCGCCCAAGACCAAGAGACGTCTCGGTGACTTCCTCCCGCCGATTCCGACACACAGCGACGGCACGGTGTCCGCGAGGCAACTTTGCCGACAACCGCCCGCTCGACGATTGCTCTCCAGAGGGCACGTCCGTATTGGCTCATCGCTCCCGACCCGGGCGATCCGGGTCGCTCGGGAGACTCGTCGGACAACCCACTGAATCCTGAACTCATGAGCCCACGAAACCGTATTCTGGACCGGACCCTCGCACGATGGGTCCTCGGCACCGCCTTCGCCGCCTTCGCCCTCACCGCGCAGGCGCAGAAACTGTACTTCGAAAACTTCGAGACCGTTCCCCTCGGCAAGAACGTCGAGGAAGCCCTCGCCGGCGACCAGGTCTGGAGCGCCACCGGCCCGGCCAACTGGGTCGAGGACGACAGCGCCATGCCCGGCCTTGGTACTCCCACCGACGGCATCGTCGAGTGGGCGGGCTGGAGCTTTGCCAACCGGGACTGGTGGGTTCGCACGGCCGGCGATCAACGCCGCTCCGAGTTCCTCCTGGCCGAGGGAACGGTGATGATCGCCGACCCCGATGAGTGGGACGACGCCACCCACACCAAGGGTCTCTTCAACGCCTACGCCACCACGCCGTCGATCGACATCTCCGGCAAAGCCGCCAACTCGCTCGTGGTCGCCTTTGATTCCTCCTGGCGGCCCGAAGGCTTCGATGACGGCGAACCGAACTTCCCCGTCGGCCCCAACGGCGAACGGATCAACAACCAGACCGCACTCGTTCACGCCCTCTTCGGCACCTCGGCGCCCCTTCAGGTCCTCAAGTTTGATTCGGATCGGGACAGCGCCACCTACCACGCCGACGGCGAGTTCATCAACGAGTCGGTCATCGTTCCCCTGAACAACCCGGCCGGCGCGACCACCCTCAAGCTCCGGTTCGGCATGGTCGAAGCCGCCAACGACTGGTGGTGGGCCGTCGACAATATCGCGGTCGGCGAACCGCCCCTGGTCACCGGGGTGTCCGCCACCGGCGCCGGTTTCACCATCCGCGTGAGCGAGGCCCTCGGGAAGACCGTCAATGACTCGCGGCCGGTTACCGCCACCCTGGACGGTCAGACCGTCACCGCCACCGTGGCGCGGGATGGCGAACGCGTCCTGGTCAGCCACGATCAGTCTCCCAAAATCTTCGCCCCGCGCTCGAAGCACGCGGTCAACGTCTCCTTCACCACCGGCGCCGGAAGACAGGTTACCGACACCGCCGAATTCACGGCGCCCTCCTACACCTTCGCCTCCGCCACGCCTGACACCATCACCGCCACGATCTCCGAGAAGAGCTACCTCTCCGTCGACGAAACCAAGGCCATCTCGCTCACCCTGAATGGCACCGCAGTGACAGGGCACTCCGTTCGGCGCGTTGATCTCACCGCCGCCGACGGCAGTGATCTGCCGGATCAGATTGTCGTCACCTACAAGTCGGCAACCGGCTGGGCCGCCGGATCCAAGCACACCCTCGGCGTCACCTTCACCACGAAGAGCGCGCAGGTTGTGGTGGATTCCGCGGACTTCGCCATCCCTGCCTTTGCCACGCTGCCTCCGGCCCTGGGCACCGCCCTCGGCACGGGTTCGACCCCGGGTGTCCGCTGGCGGACCCACCAGCTGGAAGCCTCGCGCGGCACCACCATCGCGCTGGCCGAACAGCAGCTCGCCGGCACCCTGGGAGCCTCGATTCACGACGCCTCGGCCCAGGTGGCCGGTGGCTACTTCGAACTCCCCTGGGTCAACCTCGACCAGCTCGGCGCCGACGCCGGCAACTTCAGGGGCTCCTCGACCATCGCCGGACAGGAAATCCAGGACGACACGATCCCCGGCATTCCCGGCAGCGGCGGCGGCACTGACAACATCGCCGGCGAAGCCCTCGCCTACGTCGAACTCCCGACCGCGGGTGTCTACACCATGGTCGTGAACAGCGACGACGGCTTCCAGGTGAGCGTCGGCAATGCGACCAACACGACCTTCCAGGTCCTGGGCAAGTTCGACGGCGGCCGCGGTTCCGCGGATTCCGTGTTCTACTTCCGCGCTGAGAAGGCGGGTGTCTACCTGTTCCGCACGCTCTGGTTCGAAGGCGGCGGTGGCGCGAACGTCGAGTGGTTCACCGTGCTGGCCAACGGCACCCGCGCCTTGGTTGGCGGCACGCAGCCTGGAGCCCTCAAGGCCTTCCGCACCCGCACCGTCGCGGAACCCGCCCTGCCCAGCGCCGGCGCCGTCTCCCGCATCGGTCTCGCCGGTGGCAAGGTGACCATCGAATACACCGGCACCCTCAAGAGTGCCGCCACAGTGACCGGACCGTACGCCCCCGTGGCCAACGCGTCCTCGCCCTACTCGGTTGACCCGAACGGCACCCAGCAGTTCTTCCTCGCCGAGTAAATTGTTCCGTGTGTCTCGGTGAGTGTCGATGGGGCAGGGAGCCGGACCCCGGGAAACGTCCGGTCTCCCTGCCCTTTTCCTTTTCCAACGTCACTCTTCGGAATCGGTCGATCCTTCCTGAAGCCACCGAATTGTCATTCCTTCGCCATTCTCCAGTCACCTGCCGTCCTGACTGTCCTTCAGTTCCGCGACGCTCCCCTCCACGAACGGGCGCTCCGGCCCCGGACCTATGAACCTTCCCTCCTGGCTTCGGATCCTCGTCGTCTGCCTGACCGCCGGCTGTGCCGCGACCCGGCCCCCAATCCCCTCTCCCGGTGAAGCAGCGGCCAACGCCCGGACCCAGGATTGGCCTGGCACCCAATCCGACGGCCGTTTCCGGCTGCCGAACCAGTGGTTCCTCGATCCAGTGGGAAAACAGGTGCCCCTCGGGGATTCGCCGGTCGCCATCGCAGTGCATCCCTCCGGACGCCACGCCGCGATCCTGCATTCAGGTTTTGGTCCCCACGAAATTGTGGTCGTGGATCTCCGCCGGCAATCCGTGGCGAGCCGCATCGGCCTCGAGGAGTGCTTTTATGGACTCGCCTTCAGCCCGGATGGCACCCGTCTCTTCGCCAGCGGCGCAGGGCAGGAAACGGTTCTTGCCTGGAACTTCTCCGGCGGACTTCTGTCCTCACCTCTCGAGTTCCGGCTTCGGCCCGAGAACGAGCGGGGGGTTCCTTCGGGAATCTCGATCTCCCCGGATGGGCGTCGTCTCTTTGTCGCCAATCTTTTCGGACAATCCGTGTCGGAGGTCGATCTGACGGACCCAGCCGCCACTCCCCGCGAAATCATTCTCGGCCCGACCGCGGCGATCCGTCCCGTGGATGACCAGGACCCCTGGCGCGATCTGGACAACGAAGCCATCACCAAGCGGGCGCGGGCCCTCCTGGAGGTTCTCAACTCGGACGCCCCCTACCCCTACGCCTGCGTCCACGACGCGGCTCGAAACCGGCTGTACGTCAGCTTCTGGGGCATGGCGTCCATCGGCGTGATCGACCTCGCCCAGCGAAAACCAATCGCACGCTGGACCACCGACGATCACCCCAACGAAATGCTTCTCAACAAGGCGGGAACCCTCCTGTTCGTGGCCAACGCCAACCGGAACACCGTCACCCTGATCGACACCGAGTCCGGCCGGATCGTGGAGTCCCTCGCCAGCGAACTGGAGCCCCAGTCCCCCCCGGGCTCAACGCCCAACAGCCTGGCACTCTCCCCCGACGAATCGCTCCTCTTTGTTGCCAACGCCAATATCAACGCCGTCGCCGTCTTCGACGTCGGCCGTCCCGGCCATTCACGATCGCTCGGGTTCATCCCAGTCGGCTGGTATCCCACCTCGGTCCGCCTCACCCCCGACGGCAGACAACTCCTGGTGGCCAATGGCAAGGGCGTCGCCTCCCGCTCCAACCGCCACGGACCGCAGCCGGGGCGGGAGCCAGCGTCCTCCGTCGAGGAATACATCGGCGGCCTCTTTCAAGGAACCCTCTCCATCCTCCAGATCCCCGATCGCGAGAAGCTCATCGAGCAACTGGCTTCCCATACCCAGCGCGCTCTTCGCTGCCGCCCGCCCAAACCGGCCGCGCTCCCCGTGGCAGGGCACCCGGTTCCCCTTCGCCCGGATGCCACCTCGCCGATTCGCTACTGCATCTATCTCATCAAGGAGAACCGCACCTACGACCAGGTCCTCGGCGATCTGCCAATGGGAAACGGAGACCCCGCGCTGTGCCTCTTCCCGGAATCCGTAACCCCCAATCACCACCAGCTCGCCCGCGACTTCGTGCTTCTCGACAACTTCTACGTGGAAAGCGAGGTCAGCGCCGACGGCCACGAGTGGACCATGGGCGCGTACGCCACCGACTACGTCGAACGCCTCTGGCCTCTCAGCTATGGCCACAATCAACGCCGCAAGTACGCCTATCCCAGCGAAGGCCGGTTCAAAATCGCGGAACCCGCCGGCGGCTATCTTTGGGATCGCGCCCGGGAAGCGGGCGTGACCTACCGCAGCTACGGCGAATTCGTCAACAACGGTGCCTCCACCAACGAACCCTGCTCCACCCTCGTCAAGAATCTGCAGGACCATTTCGACCCCTGGTTCCGCAGCTTCGACATGGATTACAGCGATCTCGCACGCGCCGACCGCTTCATCTCGGAGCTTCACCGGTTCGAGGCGGAAGGGGATATGCCCCGACTCCAGATCGTCCGACTTCCCAACGATCACACCGCTGGCAGCAGTGTCGGCAAACCCACCCCCACCGCCTACGTCGCCGAAAACGATCTCGCTTTCGGCCGGGTCATCGAAGCCCTCAGCCACTCCCGCTTCTGGCCCCAAACCGCGGTCTTCGTCGTCGAGGACGACGCCCAGGATGGTCCCGATCACGTCGATGCCCATCGCACCATCGCCTACGTCATCAGTCCCTACACCCGGAGTGGGACCGTCGACTCCACGCTCTACTCCACCGCCAGCATGCTCCGCACCATCGAGCTCATCCTCGGCCTGCGCCCGATGTCCCAGTTCGATGCCGCCGCCATGCCGATGATCAACAGCTTCAGGCCCACCCCGAATCTCCGCCCCTACGTGGCCAAACCGGTTCCAGACGGACTTCTCCAGCAGACAAATCCAGTCGGTGCCTGGGGCGCCGACCTCTCCGCCGGCATGAACTTCGCGAAGGAGGACGCCGCGGACGATCACCTGCTTAACGATATCGTGTGGAGGTCCGTGCGCGGCGCGGATTCCCCCATGCCGGCGCCGCGCCGCGCGGGCTTCGTCCTTCCCGCCGATGAAGAGGACGAGGACGAGGACGCGAGGGATTAGAACGGAGTCGCGCGGCGACGAGTTGCGCCGCGTCCAGCGGCGCAATGGCATCGCCAGAGCGCAACAGCCAAAGCCCACCGCACGTTCCACGCGGGCGGGGTTGTCGCAGCGCGACAACCGCCACCCACAATTTCGGGAGACACCGCGTGCCGACAGGGCCTTCACGAGTCAGCGCCTCGGGAAGGCGATCCCCACGCGATGCACCCCCGCGGTCACACCGCAGTGGAACGCGGCGTTCACGTCCTCCAACCTGAACCCGTCCTGCACCAGGTCCGCGAAGGGAAACCGGGCGTGATGGCGTTCCATGAAGTCGACCGCGGACACGAGATCCTTGTCGTTGTAATTGTGAAGCCCCTTCACCGTGAGGAGGTTTCGAACCAGGTGCTCGGCGCTGACCTGGAGCGGACGCTGCGGGAACGTCGCCCCCACCAGCACCAGCACGCCCCCGATTCCCAGAGCCGTCAGAAGGGTCTCCATGGTTCCGGGTGAACCACTGAAATCCAGGGCCAACCCGATCGGCTCGCCAGCGAAAAGCGTCCCGAGCCTGTCCGCGGACAGGCTTGAATCCGCTTCCAGCCTCAATCCACCGTCCACCCCGAACCTGCCTGCCATCGCCAGACGCGCGTCGTCCACGTCCAGCGCCACGACCCGCTTGGCACCCGCCACCCGGGCCATGGCGCAGGCCACGATCCCCAGCATGCCCGCGCCCGCGACCAGAACATTTCGTCCTCCCACGCCTCCCGCGACCCGCAACGCCCCCGCCACCGTCGCCACCGCGCAGTTGATGGTGGCGAGAACCGGGAGGGGAATGGGGGCATCGATCCGGACCACCGGGGTGTGCTGGCGCAGGATGCAGTACTCGGCCAAACCGCCGTGCAGGTGGGAGCCAGGGGTGATCCGCTCGTGCCCGTACTTGAACAATCCCTCACCCTTCTGCGGCATGCCGGCCCGGGCCAGGGCCGACGACGGATCCGACGCGTAGATGGCCCAGGTGATGCGGTCGCCCACGCGCAACTCGGCGTCGCGCAGATCACGCAGGGGCGCCTCCGGACCGCGTGCCTCGATGCGCCCCACGATCTCGTGCCCGAGAATTGTGGGTGTCTTTTCGACCCGCTTGCCAACGAAGGTGTTGAGATCGCTTCGGCAGAGGGTCGTGTACTCGTTGCGGACCAGAAGTTCTCCGTGTTGCAACACCGGAACCGGCACCTTTTCGAGCGTGAACGGCTGGTCTTTGCCGTGAAACACCGCCACCCGACTGGTCTTCATGTGTTCGTCCAAGGGTTCAGGAAAACTCGGTTTCAATCAGTCGCGGAAGCTCGCGCACGCTCGGAATGACATGCGTATGGCGGTACACGCCCCAGGCCTCCACCGGACGCGGCCCGGTCAAAACCCCCACCACCCCGCGGCATCCCGCGTTGGTCCCCTCAAGCATGTCCGCCGGCGTGTCCCCGATCTTCAAAACCTGCGCCACACTCTGGATGTCGAGCTTCTCCATGGCATGGAAGATCATGAACGGCGCCGGCCGGCCGCGCTCGCCAGGGATGTCCTGGACGTCCACCGAGACATCCACCGACCCGTCCCGGAGCCAGCCCAGTCCTTCCATGATCGCCTGGGTGATCGTCTTGTGGAACCCGGTGTCCGTGGCCACCTTGATGCCATGGTCGTGGCACCACCGGAAAGTGTCCGCGGCCCCCGGCACCTCCCGAACCTCCGTCCGGTAGTGCTGGATCATGATCTCCTCGTACCGGTGAAACACCCGGGTCGCCAGGTCCAGCGTCGAAGGATCCTGCCCCTTCTCGAAGTCCCGGAAATCCGGGTTCTTCCCCTGGGATCGGGCGATCAGATACTGGTAGAGATGAATCTTGTTCGTGCCCATGTGGAGGAGGATCTCCTCCGGGGTCGCCGGAAGCCCGAACTCCACCGCCGCCCGGTGCAGGCAGTCACGCACACCGGTGTCGTCGTGCACCGTCGTGCCCGACAAATCGAACATCACCATCTTGATTTGACTCATGGAGGGAAAGAGAGGGGCCTTCAGGCGCCGGTTCCCGTACCTGCGGCAGATTCCGGCGCCCGTGCACGAGGCTACGCGCGCAACCCACGAACTCAAACGCAACCTGCCGCGGAAGGGGCGCGAAACGGAAAGTCTACCGCTTCGTTGCCAGGATGTGACGACACAATGCACGGGATTAGGCCTAAGATTCCCATGTGCCGATTCCCGCCAACACCAACCTGATCGCCGCCAGAATCCTCAGGCTCTTTCGCACCCAGGGCCGTCAGCAGCTCGCGGGCGGCTTGTCGCTCGAGACTCACGCCCTCCGCTGCGCCAGCCTGGCCGGGGACGCCGGGGAACCGGACGCCTTGATTGCCGCGTGTCTGCTCCAGAATTACGGACGACTGATTCTCGGTGGCACCCATTCGCCACGACCGGCCGCGTGGCAGCCGGAGGCGGACCGCGTTGGCCCGGACCGCCTGGCTTCCTGGTTTAATCCGGAGGTCGTGGAACCGATCCGGCTCAAGGAGGACGCCCGCAGGTACCTTTGCTGGCGCGAACCCGGCTACCTCCGCTCCCTTCCGGTGCCCGTCCTTGAGGCGCTGCCCGCCTCCGGTGGCATCATGACCGACGGCGAAGCCTTCGAGTTTGAGGTCAATCCGCATTCCTCGGCCGCCGTCCGGCTCCAGCGTTACGCGGATCTGGCGCAGTCGCATGATCCAAGTCTTCCCGGAATCGAATCCTTCGAACCGCTGCTTCTCTCCCTCATGCGCAAAGCGCTCGAGGAACGATTCGCGGCCTCCGCCTTCGGCGCTTCGCCCTCACGGCGGTTGCGTGAACTCCCGCCGGCCTTTGACGTCTGGGATCCGCTGACCGCCTCCCCCGCGCCTTCGTCCTTCCCGACACCGCAGCTGGCCTGGTGCAACGATCAGTGAACCGGTTCCGGGACCCGGCCTTCGGCCCGCACCGAGTACCGACACGCCTTCCGCTGCGGTGATCTCGAAATCCGCCTCCTCGTTGTCGCCCCACGGCCCCGCCGCGATGGGTGGGGCGGAGCGTCCGGGTTTTCTCCTCTCCTTGGTTTGCCTGGTGGCGGCTTTTGGCTGTTACACCTGCATGTACGGGCTCCGCAAACCGTTCACGGCGGGAAGCTACACCGACACCCCCTTCGGTCCCGGCTTCAAAACCTGGCTGCTCACCGCCCAGGTGCTCGGCTACACGCTTTCGAAGATCCTCGGCATCCGGTTCGTCTCCTCGCTCCCGCCTTCCCGGCGCGCCATCACGCTGGTCGGTCTGGTCGGCGTCGCCGAGATCGCGCTGGTCCTTTTCGCCCTGTTGCCGAGGCCGTGGAACATTGCCTGCCTCTTCCTCAATGGTCTGCCTCTCGGCCTGGTCTTCGGTCTCGTCCTGGGATTCCTCGAAGGCCGGCGCATGACGGAGGCCCTGATCGCCGGACTCTGCGCCAGCTTCATTCTCGCCGATGGTCTCGCCAAAACCGTCGGCGCCCAACTGCTGGCCCACGGCGTTCCCGAGCGTTGGATGCCGGCCTTCGCCGGTCTTCTGTTTCTGTTTCCGCTCGTCGGGTTCGTAGGAATGCTGACCCGGATTCCACCGCCCACGGCCCGCGACATCGAGGCGCGTTCGGAGCGATTGCCCATGACCCGCGAGGATCGGTGGCTCTGGCTGCGGCGCCACGGCGTGGGCCTGGGACTGGTGGTGATCGCCTACCTCCTGGTCACCATCCTGCGAAGCCTGCGTGCTGACTTCGCGCCCGAACTCTGGCTCGCCCTGGGAACGTCCGGTCAACCCGGCGTGTTCACACGGTCCGAATTATGGGTCACACTCGGGGTCCTGATCGCCACCGGATCCTCCGTGCTCGTGTCCGACAACCGGAAGGCGCTCTCGCTTTCCCTCATGACCGGAGTGGCCGGACTCCTGCTCGTCGCCGTCTCCCTGTTTGCCCAAGCCAGCGGAAAGCTCTCCGCCTTCCCGTTCATGGTCCTGCTCGGACTCGGGCTCTACCTGCCTTACGTCGCGGTTCACACCACGGTCTTCGAGCGGCTCATCGCCCTGACGCGCGACCGCGGCAACGTTGGGTACTTGATGTATCTCGCAGATGCCGCGGGCTACCTGGGATACGTCGCCGTGATGCTGGCCAAGGATGGATTGATGCGAGGCGGGGATTTTTTGCAGTTCTTCCGCGGCATCTCAGGGTGGATCTCCCTGCTGGCCGCACTTGCCTTGCTGGCGGCCTGGCGACGTTTCCGTCGATACGCCTAAGGTTGCCGCGCGACGCGACGCGACGCGACGCGAGGCGAGGCGAGGCGACGCCGCTTTTCAGGTCAGGTCCCGTTTCCGGAGAGCCGTCGCCCCTACCCGGCACCACCGGCGTCCTCCCCCGTCCCGGCCAGTCGCCGCGCCAGAATCGCGGCCCCCGCCATGCAGGCCTCGTCGCCCAGCGTCGAAGTCATGATCCGGGTGGTGGCGACCCGGTTGGCCTCATCGGTCTCCCGCAGGGATCGGATGATCAACGGGAGAAGTTCGTCGCCCAGGGCCTCCATCATGCCCCCGCCCAAAATGATGACTTCCGGCAGGTACGTTGCGATCACCCGAGCCAGAGCCCTGCCCGTCCAATGCGCCACCGAAAGCATCACCTCCACCACCAGCGGATCCCCCGCCCGGAAGGCCCGCCGTAATTCCTTGCTTCGCCAGGCGGCCCCGTCCTGGGGTCCCTCCGCCAAGAGAGAACGCCGCCCCCGCCCCACCCCCTCGCGAATCCGTGCCATCACCGCAGCCCGACTCGCCAGAACATCGAAACAACCCCGCTGCCCGCACGCGCAGACCGGCCCCTGTGGATCCAGCACCCAGTGCCCCAGCCCGTTCCCCTGGCTTTCAAATTCCGGATCGAGCGAGCCATCCACGACCATTCCCGCCCCAATGGCGGATCCCAGAAACAGGCCGAGCACCCGCCCCGACACCGCCTTCACCTCCCGGGAATAAACCCCCACGGTCGAAAGGCAGTGGTCGTTCCGCACGAACACCGGAATGCCCAACGCCGATCGGGACCGGGCTCCAAGGGGAAATCGCTGCCAGCCGAGCCGCTTCGAATCAACCCAGCCGTCCTGCCCCGCATCGACGCTCCCCGGAACTCCAATCCCCACGGCCCGCACCTCCGACATGCTGATGTCGGCTTCGTCCACCACGTCCTCGATGCATTGCACGACCCGGGCGGCGACGGCATCCGCACCCCGCTCCTTCTTGGTGCTCTTCCTCACCACATACAGACGGCGCCCATCCTCATCGAAGATGCCAGCCATGATCTTCATCGCACCGACGTCCACACCGGCAATGTATCCTGGGGATGGTTCGCGCATGGGAATGGGGGAGGAGTCTCTGGTTGGGATGGATCTGGGGAAAGCCTGTTCGCCAACCCAAATCCGTCCGGAATTCGATGCAGAAACGGGAAGGTCGATGCCGAGGGGGGCCAGCCTGTCGCGAGCGAGTGACGAACGAACGACCGGCAGGTGAAGAACAACCCACACTGTTCACAACCGCCTGCGAACAACTCCGGTCGACAACTCTCCCCGCGGCGTGACGGGGTCGCCAATGCGGGCGCAACCCCTCTCGGGATTCGGCGAATCGGAGACCGGTGAGGGATTCCGACCGGATCCCAACGCCAACGGCGTTGAGGCGCAAAGACCAGGGTTGGCCGGCCATCGGCCAGGCCAACCCTGGGTGTCAGTCCCATCTCAATGGTTCCAACCTCAAACGAGGTTGTGGCCTCCCATCACGGGTCTGCCGGGGGCCCCCATGGGCCCCCATGCGGGAACGGAGTGCGGTTGGCTTCCGCCCGTCGATTGATTCACCGGCTCATCACCCGGAAGAACACCACCGAGCCGTCCGTTGGCACGGACACGCTGGTGTCCGACGTGGTCGACAGATCCACCCACGCGCCTTCCGTGAGAGCCGTCCGGCTCTGCACCGTGTAGGGGGCGACGCCCCCGGTCCACGCGATGCGGAGGGCCGTCCCCTCCCGGATCACCGTGACCTGGATCGGGTCGATCGGGGCAGGCGTCGATTCACCGGCCGGGCCCGGATTGAAGCCGCCCTGTGCGCTGAGAATTCCCAGGGCCGAGATGCCGCTCCAATCCGAGGCCCAGTTGCCCTCGGCAAAGGCGCCCTTGAAGGCGGCCGGCTGATAACCGGCCGACGCGGGCGCGACGCGGGTGGAGGTAAGCGCCGGGCTGCCGGCCGCGGGACGAGGGTCCAGCTTCCCATCCGCCTCACGACTGATCCCGCGCAGTTGGGGATTCACCGAGGTGCTGTTGTTGTTCGACGCGGTGGTGAACACCTCGTTCGTGAACACGGGATTCGCGAAGCCCCACCAGAGGTTGTCCTGGATGAGGGGGGCCGAACCCGTCTGCGGTCCGCCGCCATTAAGCGGCTGGCCGTTGAAGTCGGTGAAGATGCTGTTGTACCAGCCCGCCTTCACGTACCGGCGGAGGAGCATGGTGTGGTTGTTGGCCGTTCCACCCGCGGTCGCCCCGGCACCCACCAGCGTGGCGTTGTAGATTTCGTAGGTCGCGGCCGGCACACCATTCCCATCGTTCCGCTCGTTCGGTTCGCCGTTTTGCTCGGCACCGTTGTCGCGACGGTCGTTCGCCTGAATCGCGAACCAGAACTGGTTCCTGCCGCTCCAGCCCATGTCCGTGTCGAAGGCGTCGTCATCGTTGAACGCCGAGACCAGATGGCTCGTGTCGACGGAACCCCCGAAGAACTCGAATCCATCGTCGGCGAACGACAGGGCCTCGACGAATTCGACGACCGTGCCGCGACCGACACCGCCGAAGGAAGCGCCGTTGATCTCCTTGTCCGGACTGAGCCGCTGGCCACCGTGACGGATGGACACATAGCGGAGCACACCCGAGCTGTCGTTGTCGTCGGATCCCCCGAAGCGATGAACGTTCTGGCCGTTGATCACCAGGTCCTCGAGGCCTTCGTACAGCTCATACTTCGGGCTGGCCGCATCCCCGGCCGCGTTCACGGCCTTGTTGATCCGGGCATTGCCCAGGATCACCAACCCACCCCAAAGCCCGCGATCCGTGACACGCAGGTCCTCGGCATCCGTCAGGTCATCCTCCTCGGCCGTGAAGATGATCGGATTATGAGGCGTTCCCTCGGCGATGATCTTTCCACCCCGGCAAACGAACAGGGAACCGAAGTTGGGGGCCGTCCCGTTCCGTCCCTTGATCACCGTACCCGGCTCGATGCGCAGGGTCGCCCCGCCCAGCACGTACACGTAGTTGGTCAGGATGTAGACATTGGTCGAAGCCCAGGTGACATCACCCGTGATGGTCTGGTTCGAGACGATGACCTCGTGATCCGTCGGGGGCAGGAAACCGTCCTGGGCGAGGGAGGTCCAGCCGCGGAGCCAGTTGTCGTGGGCATCAAAGGCGCCGTAGTGGGAGGCTGCCCGCAGGAAGCCGTCGTTCATCACGGCCGCCGCATTGCTGGCCGCAGGACTGCCCGGCATCAGTCGGGGATCCAGCGCGCCTTTCGCTTCGCGGCTGATCCCGCGGATCATCGGATCCAGGTTGGTCACGTTCCTTCTCGAGGCGGTCGTGAACAGGATGTTGGTGAACACGGGATCGGTGAAACCCCACCAGAGATTGTTGGTGACCGAGGGGTTGGATCCGGTCTGCGGCCCGCCGCCATTGAGGGGTTGGCCGTTGAAATCCGTGAAGATGCTGTTCGCCCAGACCGACTGGTTGTAGCGCCGGAAGAGAAGCGCGTGATTGTTCGCAGTCCCGCCTGCTCCCGCGCCGGCGCCAATCAGCGTCGCATTGTAAACCTTGTAGTTGGCCACCGGAACTCCGAGCCCATCGTTCCGTTCGTTGGGTTCGCCGTTTTGCTCGGACCCATTGTCACGCCGGTCGTTCGACTGGAGCGCGAACCAGAACTGGTTGGTTCCGTTGTACCCCTGGTCCATGTCGAAGGCATCGTCGTCGTTGAAGGCCGAGACGAGATACCGCGTGTTGACGCTGCCGCCAAAGAATTCGAAACCGTCATCCGCGAAGGACACGGCCTCGACATATTCAAGGGTCGTTCCACGGCCGACACCGCCCAGCGACAGCCCGTTGATTTCCTTGTCAGGACTCAGCCGCTGACCGCCGTGCCGGAGGGAGACGTACCGAAGCACGCCCGAGTTGTCGTTCGCGTTGTCACCGCCGTAGCGATGCACGTTCTGTCCGGCGATCACCAGATCCTCCAGACCCTCGTACAATTCGTATTTGGGAGTCGCCGCATCCCCCGCCGCATTGACGGCCTTGTTGATCGGCGCTTGGCCAAGGATCACCAGCCCGCCCCACAGACCTCGGTCGGTCACCCGGAGGTCTTCAGGATCCGTCACGTCATCTTCCTCGGCGGTAAAGATGATCGGACGCGCGGGTGTACCCTCTGCGAAAATCTTTCCGCCACGGCAGACGAAGAGGCAACCGAAGTTCGGAGCGGCACCATTCCGCCCCTTGATCACGGTCCCAGGCTCGATCCGCAGACTGGCGCCGGAGAGCACGTAGACGTAGTTCGTCAGGATGTACGTCTTGTCCGCGGTCCAAACGACGTTGGACGAAATCGGTCCCTGAACCGTCACCACCGAGGGATCGCCAGGCGGCACGAGAAATCCGCCCTGGGAGAGGAAGGACCATCCGCTCGCCCAGCCTGTCCGGGAATTGAAGGCTCCCTTGTAGTTTGCCGGCGTGTAGAACCCATCGGCAGGTGTCGCGCGGGAGGTGGACAGCGCGGGGCTTCCATCAGCGGGCCGGGGATCCAGCATTCCGTCGGCCGTGCGACTGATTCCACGCAGCAGCGGATTCACATTGGTCGAGTTGTTGTTCGAGACCTCGGTGAAGAGGCTGTTGGTGAACACGGGCTGCGCAAAGCCCCACCAGATGTTGTCCTTCAGGGTGGGCGTGGAACCCGTCTGCGGCCCGCCCCCGTTGAGCGGCTGTCCGTTGAAATCCGTGAAAATGCTGTTGTACCAACCCGCCTGCACGTAACGGCGCAGCAACATGGTGTGGTTGTTCGCGGTTCCGCCTCCCGTGGCACCCGCCCCAATCAGCGTCGCGTTGTAAATCTCGTACGTCGATTTCGGCGTTCCATTGCCGTCGTTGCGCTCGTTCGGCTCCCCGTTCTGCTCAGAACCGTTGTCCCGGCGATCGTTCGACTGGATCGCGAACCAGAATTGGTTCTTTCCGCTCCATCCCATGTCCGTGTCGAAGGCGTCATCGTCGTTGAACGCAGACACCAGGTGCTTCGTATTGACGCTCCCACCGAAGAACTCGTAGCCGTCGTCCGCGAACGACAGGGTCTCGACGTAATCGATGATCGTCCCTCGCCCCACACCCCCGAGGGTCAACCCGTTGATCTCCTTGTCCGGACTCAACCTCTGGCCACCGTGCCGGAGGGAAACGTACCGAAGCACCCCGGAGTTATCGTCATCATCGTTTCCGCCGAACCGATGAACGTTCTGGCCATTGATGACCAGGTCCTCAAGTCCCTCGAACACCTCGTACTTCGGGCTCGTCGCGTCACCCGCCGCGTTCACCGCCTTGTTGATCCGCGCATTGCCGAGAATCACCAATCCACCCCAAAGCCCACGATCCGTCACCCCGAGATCAGTCGCATCCGCGAGGTCGTCGTCTTCGGCCGTAAAAATGATCGGCTTCTCCGCAGTTCCATCAGCGACGATCTTCGCCCCTCGGCAAACAAACAGACACCCGAAGTTGGGGGCCGCCCCGTTCCGGCCCTTGATCACCGTTCCGGGCTCGATACGCAGGGTCGCACCAGCGAGCACATACACATAATTCGCCAAAATGTAGGTCTTGTCCGCGGTCCAGACCGTGTCGGACGAAATCGCTCCCCGAACCGTCACCACGGACGGGTCGCCAACGGGAGCGAGAAATCCGCCTTGGGACAGAAAGGACCATCCGCTCGCCCAGTTGCCCTTGGCATCGAAAGCTCCCTTGTAGCTCGTCGGAGCATAGAAGCCGTTGGCGGGCGGAGTGCGCGAGGAACTCAACGCCGGACTCCCATCCGCGGGTCGGGGATCCAGAACGCTGTCGGCCGTGCGGCTGATCCCGCGAAGCATCGGATTGGCGTTCGTGAGGTTGTTGTTCGAAACCTCGGTGAAGAGGCTGTTGGTGAACACAGGCTGCGCAAAGCCCCACCAGATGTTGTCCTGCAGGGTGGGCGTGGAACCCGTCTGCGGCCCGCCCCCGTTGAGCGGCTGTCCGTTGAAATCCGTGAAAATGCTGTTGTACCAACCCGCCTGCACGTAACGGCGCAGCAACATGGTGTGGTTGTTCGCGGTTCCGCCTCCCGTGGCACCCGCCCCAATCAGCGTCGCGTTGTAAATCTCGTACGTCGATTTCGGCGTTCCATTGCCGTCGTTGCGCTCGTTCGGCTCCCCGTTCTGCTCAGAACCGTTGTCCCGGCGATCGTTCGACTGGATCGCGAACCAGAATTGGTTCTTTCCGCTCCATCCCATGTCCGTGTCGAAGGCGTCATCGTCGTTGAACGCAGACACCAGGTGCTTCGTATTGACGCTCCCACCGAAGAACTCGTAGCCGTCGTCCGCGAACGACAGGGTCTCGACGTAATCGATGATCGTCCCTCGCCCCACACCCCCGAGGGTCAACCCGTTGATCTCCTTGTCCGGACTCAACCTCTGGCCACCGTGCCGGAGGGAAACGTACCGAAGCACCCCGGAGTTATCGTCATCATCGTTTCCGCCGAACCGATGAACGTTCTGGCCATTGATGACCAGGTCCTCAAGTCCCTCGAACACCTCGTACTTCGGGCTCGTCGCGTCACCCGCCGCGTTCACCGCCTTGTTGATCCGCGCATTCCCGAGGATCACCAACCCACCCCACAGCCCACGATCCGTCACGCCGAGATCAGTCGGATCCGCGAGGTCGTCGTCTTCAGCCGTAAAAATGATCGGCTTCTCCGCAGTTCCCTCGGCCATGATCTTCGCGCCACGGCAGATGTAGAGGCACCCGAAATTCGGAGCGGCTCCGTTCCGACCCTTCACCACCGTGCCGGCATCGATCCGAAGCGTCGCTCCGGACAGAACATAGGTGTAGCCGGTGAGCACATAGGTGTTGTCGGCCGTCCAACGGATTTCCCCGGTCAGTGATCCGGAAACCTCATTGGTTGCGGCTTGGGTCGAGGGACCAGCGCCCACGAACAGGGCAGCCAGAAGGGCACCCACGAAGGGAATTCGAAGTCTTGATTTCATAAGCTTCAGGACGGCAATCGCCGTGTCAGAAGCTCCATCCTTAATACCGGCGGCAACTTCCCAACGTCGGAATTGTTACGCTCGCGTGACACTCCATTCCCATGCCCCGCTCAGTACTCAAAGCTGGCTTGCAGCCCGAAAGAGATGCCCCGGGTGTTCCAGGTGTAGCGCCTGTTCCCGGGCTGATCGCCATAGGTGCGCTCGTATTCGGCATCCAGCAGATTTCTGGCCGAGGCCCGGATCCGCCATCGCTTGGCAATTCGCTGCGTCACCAGGAAGTCCACGATCATTGGCGGATGTTCGTAAACATCGGGGCCACCCACGTCGACGAGGTAAATCCGGGGAGCCGCCCAGTTGAAGGCCAGGGTGGCCGAGGTTCCCAGACGCTGGTTGTCCCAGGACACATCCGCGTTCGCGATCCATTCCGACTGATCGTAGAGCGGGCGCGGATCAAGCGACTTCGGGTCGTTGATCTTCTCCTGCGCGGTGAGAGGCACCTCGGAGAGGATGTAGGAGAAGTTGAACCCGGCGGAAAAATCGGCCAGCAGGTCATCCACCACGTCCAGCTTGCTGCGGGCCTCGAATTCGGCGCCATACACCTTGGCTTCGGCACGGTTTTCGAAACCCACGATGCCGCCGCCAAAGGTGATGATCTGCTTTTCGATGGGGTTCTTGAGGTCTTTGTAGAAACCGCTCACCGACACGATCGCGCCGGGCCGGGGGAACCACTCCCACCGGGCATCGTAGTTTCGAATCGAGCTCATCTGCAGGTTCGGATTGCCCCGAACCACCTCATCGCCGAACGGATCATAGGCCTCGTAACCGGCGATTTCCCGGTAGGTCGGACGCGCCACCGTGTCGGAATAACTGAGCCGGACGTTCATGTTGGAGGCGACCTGGAACAGCAGGCCGGCGGAGGGCAGAAGGTCGAGCTGACGGATGGCCGTGTTTGTATCTCCGCGATTGGAGACCGATGCCAGGCTCAAGTCGGTGTTCTCCGGCCGCAGCCCACCCAGGATTTTCACCCAGTCGGTGACCGGCTGCTCGATCTTGAAATAGCCGGCCACAACCTGCTGGTTGCCGAGATAGGAGAAATCGCCGAACTGCTGGGTCTGAAACCGCCGAACGAACACGTAGTTCGTTGCGCCCCGGGTGGTTGTTTCCGTGGTGTAGTTCAGATTCTCGGGGGTGAAGTACGTGTTGGGATCTCCCGACGCCGTCCATGCATCGTCCGACTGGGAGATACCGGGTTCAAAGGCAAAGGCCTTTTGAAAAAAGGTTCGTTCCGAAATTCCCACCGAGGTCCCGGCGCCCAGCACCGTTTCGAGGCCGTCGAGGATCCGCAGCTTGATGGTGTCATCAAAGCGGGCCTGGAGGTTCGATTCATCGAGCGCCCGGTAGTTGCGTGCAGGCACCGAGGGCTCAGGAAGAGCGTTGTTGTTGACCTCGTTCCCGGTGAAGTCGAGCTCCCTCGCGTAATTGAAGAAGCGCTGATCCGGTTCGTCCTGGGTCGTGCCGGCCAGGGAAACCAACCAGTCGACGTGCATCTCCGACCATTCCTCGAAGTCGTGGCGGCCGAGCATCTGGAAGTTCAGAAGATCGCGTTCGGTCCACTGGAGGGTGCTTCGGTCAATCACCCGGCCCGGGAGGTTCTCAGGCCGGATTCCGGTCTGCCGGCGGGCCAGATCCTCGCCCGCCCGGTTGTAGATGAAGTTGAAACCGAACTCGTGATCCTCCGACAGCTGATAGCCGATCGCGATGACCGAGGACCAGTTCACTTCCGTCAGCGATCGGACGTCCTGGTATTGCTCGTACGGCTCGCTGTCGATGTCCGCGTTCCGGTACTTGGCCGTGTAGCCGTTATCATAGAAGGTGAACCTGCGGCCGTAGGTGACCGAGGCGAGATACCCGAGCCGTCCCTCCCCCAGGTTGCGGGTGTCCCCGACCGAGAGAGAACCGGAGTTCGCTGGGGGCGGAGCCGCTTCGGTGGGGGCGAACTGATAGCTCGAAAAGCTGTTCAGATAACCGCGCACCCGGTCGGCCTGCGCCCGGCGTGCCACCGCCTGCTCCGGGGTCTCCCGTGACACCCGGGTCGGCGTCGCCAAATCGCTGCCTGTCGCGGTGGCGATCGATTTCGGCAACGCGCGCGATCCGTCGTCGAATCCGGCCCAGTCGGTGGCGCCACCGCGGTAGGTGAGGTAGTTGGGGTTGCCCGTGGCCTGGGTGTTGTATTCCACGCCCAGGGATCCGTTGAGCAGGAACTTCTCCGGGAAGGACCGAGTCACGATGTTCGCCGCGCCCCCGGCGAATCCGCCGGGAAGATCCGGGGTGAAGGTCTTGCTGATCAGCATCCGTTCGATCATTCCCGCAGGGATCATGTCCAGCTGCGCCGCCCGCCGGTAAGGATCCGCCGTGGGAACCTCCGCGCCGTTGAGGAGCGTCAGGTTGTAGCGATCCCCAAGGCCGCGAATAACCGCGAACTTCCCCTCCACCACGGTCGTCCCCGTCACTTTCGTCATGATGTCGGCCGCATCCGACACCCCGAGCCGGCGGAACTGTTCCGAGCCGATGGCCTCCAGGATCGAACTGCCCTCCTGACGTTCCTGCATCACCGCGATGGCTTGTTCCTGAAAGACTTCCGCGGTGACTTCGTATTCCTCGAGATCGAAGAACTCCGGTCGCAACGTGCCATTCACCGTGGTGGTCTGGCCCGGGAGCACGCGCACCTCGGTGACCACGGCCGTCGCATAGCCGGAGCGTGAGAAGCGGACCGCCTGATCCCCAGGCGGAACTCCCTCGATGCGGAACCGGCCGGTGGCGTCGCTGGTGGTGGCCAGGGTCGTGCCCCGCACCGTCACCGCAGCGCCACCCAGCGGCTTGCCATCCCAACCCTCCACCAGCAGCCCGGCCACGGACCCCGTCTCCTGGGCGCGCGCCCTCAGGGCAAGCAGGTGAAACAACAGGACCCAACCACCCACCAGACGACACAGGACCTGCGCGACCGATTGGATCCAGCCGGAGCGTGTTTCCATGAAATGCCGTTCCCACTGAGTTTCAGCCCACTCCAACTGTTCAAGACCGCGCCCGCGCCGCCACCTGCTCCACCCGTTCGAGGAAGCGGGCCACGTTCTCGCGTGGCTTCACCTTCTGCGCCCGCCGCAGCAGTTCCACCGCCTCGGTGTACTTCTGCTGCTGCACCTTCAGCTGGGCATGCTTGAGAAAGGCATCCGCAGAGAACGCCTCAAGCTTCGCCGCGGCGTCGTACCGGAACTCCGCCTTCTCCCGCTCACCGTTCCGCGCATAGTGATCGCCCGCCAGCAACAGCGCCTCACCATCCAGCGGGTTGCGTTCAAGGATGGATTCAAGGGTCTTCACCCCGTTGTCCGCATCGCCGGTCGCCAGCGCCACGCGCGCCTCCAGCTTCAGAAGCTTCAACTCCCCTTCCCCGGCCGGAACACCCGCCGCCCGCACCTTGCCGAGCAGTTCCTTCGCCTGTGGATAGGCGCCGCGTCCGATCAGCACCTCGGCCGGCCGAAGACCGCGCTCCGGATTCTTGCCGCCGTCCTTCGCCACCGCCGCGACGTACGATTCCAACGCCAGCTCCCGGTTGTCCTGACCCAGATAAAGATCCCCGAGCAAAGCCAGCTGCGGGGCCGTGATCAGATCCAGGCGCCGCAGCATCTCGAAATTCACGATCGCCTTCGCCGGCTGTTCGCGCTGGATGAAGACGTTCGCCTGCAACGCCCACAGCGCCTCCTTGCCCGGCTGCTGTTGAATGAGCTCCTCCAGCAGCGCGATCGCCGCATCAAACTGGCTCAACCCGATCTGCGCCTTCACCAGGCCCATCTTAAAATCGAGGTTGTCAGGCTCGAACACCGAAGCCTGGAGATAGGCGCCCTGCGCCGACACAAACCGCCCGGCACTCAGGTGCGCAAAGCCCAGCAAACCGAAGATCTTCCCATCCCCTCCCCCGAGAGCGACCGTCCGCGTCAGCGGCTTGATCGCCTGTTCGAATTTTCCGTCGCGAACCAGGGCAAGACCGAGATTTCTTTGCGCCCGCCGGTAGTCTGGAAACTTGGCCAGCGCCTGATCGTACTGGACCACCGCGTTGGTGAAGTCCTCCAGCTGGAAGTAAACCGTTCCAAGGGTGAAATCGAATACCGCCGAGCCACCTGGTTTCGCCGCCGACTTCAACTCCGGCAGCGCCTTGCGGGGATCCTCGCGCAGCAAGGGCACGATCTTGTCCCGGTAAAGTGCCTGCTCCTCCGCCGAGAGCCGGGGCTCGGCCTCCGAAAGAAATCCGTAGCTGCCCAGGAGCCGCCGGGTGAAGTCGGGGTCGTTCCAGATTCCGGCCAATTCGTGATCGGGCGCCACCGGCGCGAACTGGGTTGGGGCGGTCGCCGCGGCGGAAATCGAAACTCCTTCGGAGGCCGCCACACCCCGGCGGGAACGGCCCGACGAAGACTCGGCTCCGTGGACCGGCAGGAACGCCAGACCAGCGAACAGGACGAGGGCAAATGGTTTGGATCGCATAGGGAAAAAGGTCGCAACCGAGGTTCTTGTCCCATCAGGACTGGGTGACCCGGAACCGGATCGGCAGGCGCATGTGGGTCTTCACGGCATTGCCGTCCTTCATGCCAGGCTTGAACCGCCAGCGCCGCACAGCGTCGAGCGCGGGCTTCTCGAATTCGGTCCGCGAGGAGTCCTGGACCCGCGCCTCCTCCACTCGCCCGTCCTCGGTCAGGAGAAAAACGACAGTCACCGTTCCCTCGATCTTGGCCTTCCGCAGTTCCGCGGGATAAACGGGCGCCACCTGCGCCACGACCTCGGGTCGCCGTTCTAGCTCCGACACATCAAAGGTGTCCAACGCCGCCTCGACGCCCGCCGCGGCCGAGGCAAGTCCCGTCACGAACCCGGGAAGATACCCACCCGCACCCGCCGCGAGATCAAGATCGGCCATCACCGGCGCCATGGGAGCCACGTCTTCGCCCAGGGTGGGCGGTGCCGCCTCTTCCTGTTTCGACTCCGCATCCGGGGGCGGGGGCGGGGGCTCTTCCTCCTGGGGCGGCGGAAGGTCGATGGCACTGGTCTTTCGAAGCTCCAGCACTCGCGACGGTGTCGCGACATTGTGCAGGAATGGAATCGTGCAGAAAATCGCCCCCGTCACCCCAACCGCGATCAACACGGAGAAGGCCCATCCGACGGATCCAGACGATGTTTGATAGACCTTTCGCATGCGTTAAACGACGAGTGCCGGACCCCGATCCCTCGCCCGCTTTTCTAGCCCTTCTCCGTCGCCAGACTGACGTCTTTCGCCCCCCCGAGCTTGGCCTCATCGATCACCCGGACCAGCAACCCCGTACGGGCTGCCTCATCGGCCTGGATCACGACCGGGAGCGGTTCCTTCGTGCACAGCCGCTTGACCGTCGGCCGAACGCCGCCCAATCCGATTTCCTTGCCCCCGTAAGCCACCTTCCCGTCGCTGGTCACGGCGAAGATGATGCTGGTCTTTTCCATCTGCCGCGCACTCGCCGCCTGCGGCTTGTCCACCGCCACCCCCGGCATCTCCAGGAAACTCGTGGTCGAAATGAAAAAGATGAGCAGGAACATGATCACGTCGATGAGCGGAATCAGGTTCAACTCGATGGGCTCCTCGGCTTCGGCGAGTGTTCTTCGAAATCTCATGGCGTGATTGGTTGAGCGGACCCCAGATTCTCGTTGCCTGTCCTCCGATGGCCCTCACTCCCAGCCCCCATGCCGCCGCCTCCCTCACCACC
This sequence comes from uncultured Verrucomicrobiota bacterium, assembly GCA_964476125.1. Classification (GTDB taxonomy): domain Bacteria; phylum Verrucomicrobiota; class Verrucomicrobiia; order Limisphaerales; family CAIMTB01; genus CAIMTB01. The sequence goes on from CAYZAE010000015.1 coordinate 44,840, forward strand.
CGTGCGCTTGCCGGCAACCCGCACGGGCCCGACTCCTGCGGTCGCGGATTCAGAAAACTTTCCGCGGTGAAATCGGATCGCGATGCTCTCCAACCGAGCGAGGAACGCCATGAACTCAACGCGCCAGCGCTTCGCCACATAGGCTGCCATCCACCCCGGCAACGCCACCATCAATCCCGACTGCGTCGCCACTAGCGCCTCGCTGATGCCCCGGGCCACAATTTCGGAGACCGAACTTCCACCGACCCCAATCGCCCGAAAAGTCAACAGCATGCCCAGCACGGTTCCCAACAAGCCAAAAAGAGGAGCAGCAACCACCATCACCCCGAGCATCGTCAAGTGTCGGTCCGCCTCAGGCACCTTCGCCGCCTCCACCTCCCGGAATCGGCCCTCCACGTCCCGAAGAGAATGCACCTCGTCCTGGGTGTAGCGAATCAGCTCCTGGATCCTCACCGGAGCCTTCCCCGGATCCGCCAGCCACGATCGAATCTGGGAATCGCTCGCATTGCGGAGTCCAGGGTAGTGCAGCGAAATCAGCAATCGCGCCGCGGTCGCGTACATCGCGAGGGCCAGCGACGCCAGCGCCAGCATGACCCAGCCACCGGTCATCCAGGTGTGGACCATCGTTTCAAATGCGTTCATGCGGTCGGAACCAAGCGGGGTTTTTAGAGGACAGCAGGGATGCGAATTCCACGGGATCTAAACCGCATCACCCAACCCACCTTCCGGAACCCCTTCCGGAACCCCGTTGATGAAACCCACCGCCGTCTGCTCCATGCTCCCGATGATCCCCTTCGCCATCCGGCCGAGAAACGCGTGAAGCAGGAGCGCGGGAATGGCCACCGTCATGCCCGTCGCCGTCGCGATAAGGGCCTCCGAAATGCCCGCCGCCAGCACCTTCGGATCGCCGCTGCCGAAACTGGAGATCAACTTGAAGGTCGCGATCATGCCCATGACCGTGCCCAGCAACCCCATCAGCGGCCCCGTCGTCGCCGTCAATGCCAGGAACGGCAACCCCCGCTCCAGCTTCGTCCGCGCCGCCAGCATGCGCTCATACAGGATCTCCTCAATGTACTCCTTCTTCTCGTGGGCATGCTGCACGGCCGTGGCCAGCAGTTCACCCGCAGGCCCCGACACCCGCCGCGCACGAACCAACGCCTGGTCCTTCTGGCCCGCCTCGAGATGCTTCAACACCGCCTCCAGATCCGCCTCCTTCGCCACCCGGAACCGGGAAAGCTGGAACCATTTCAGGATCGCCACAATCAACGCGCAGAAGCCGAGCCCAAGCAGCGGAATCATCGCCCACCCACCCTTCTCCAATTTCTCGTAAAGGCTCTCCTTCAACGCCGCCAGCTTGAAGGCGTTCCCCAGTGTCGGATCCAGGGCCATGTCCCCGGAACCCGTCGACACCAACTGCCGGCTCGGCTCCACCACGGCCGGTCCCACGTCCACCACGCTCGGATCCGCCTTGTTCAACTCCTGCTGCAACGGTCCAGCCGCCTCACCGGAGGCCGCAGCGAAAATCGCCACCGGCCCGATGAGGGCGATCTTCCCCTGCTGCAACAATCCACGCCGGTCCAGCGCCCGGCCTTCAATCAGTTCCCCACCCAACGCCCCGTCGATGCGAGACAGGGAAAGCGACAAAACCGAGGCCCGCCGATCAAAGCGGTCCTGGGCCGTGATGTCGGGCGCGGCCGCCTTCTCCAGTTCGGCAAACTGCGCCGCGTACCTCGGCTCCTCCGCGAACAACAAGCGCGAGCGGAACGCACGCGCGTACTCGCTGAGAAGTGAGTCGACGTATTTGACCTCCTCCAGCCGGCGCTTCGACTCCGCCTTCAACGCATTGAGTTCGACCAGCTGGTTCTCCTGGAACCGCTGGGCCTTCCCCAATTCGGCACGACGCTCCGCCAATTGTTGTTCCAATGCGGCCAGTTCCCGCGCCAGCGGCACGCGCTCCGCCTCCACGACCTTGCGCTGCTCGGACAATTCATTCAGCGCCGCCTTCAGGTCTTTGGCCGAGCCAGCTGCCAACGCCCCCAAGTCCTGGGCTACGCCCATGCCCGGATACAAAAGCAACGAAGCCAACCCAAGGAACAGCGATTTTGAGATCCCGGAAATCATCGGACAAAGGCTCATCGGATTGTGACAGGTAGAGGGACAAAGGTGGCGGTGCGCTCACCTCGATAGATGCGAACCACCTCACGCACCGGCGCGGACAACGCGGCCTCCGCGGTCCACTCCCAACCTTGCGCCCCGGGCTGGCCCCGACCCGAAAACTCCCCGGTCTGATTGACGAAATAGCCGGCCCCAAGCCCGACATAAACGGTTTCCACCGCCATCTCGTCGCCCGCTGGGTTCTTCCGCTTCTCGGAGGCCAGAGTCACCGCGTTGTTGAACTTGTCCACCTCGTTGAGCACGGACACCACGGTCTGCAGGCGCTCCGTGACCCCCGTCTTCGTCGTCTTCGCATCCTCGGGCAAGCGGGCCAGGAGGGGTTTCAGGGTCTCTTGCAGCGGAGAAGGCAACCGCGGCACGAGAGCACGAATCTTCTGCTCCAAGCCCTCCAGGGTGGTCCTGGCGTGGTCCAGGGTGGAGTTCGATTCCTTCAGCTCCAGCTCCGCGGTGGCCCGCTCCCGATCCACCTGGGCGGAATTCGTGGTAACCTTCCCGCGCTGCTCCGCGATGCCGGCAAGCTCACGCTCATACAGCGCCTTGGTCTGCAGCAGCAGGTCCTTCTCGGACTCCCAATCGGTCCTGGTGCGGGAGATGAGTTGGCGGGTCTGGACCCACTGCTCCACGCCCGACCGGGCCGTGGCCAGCGGGCTTTCCACCGCACCCCGCGCCGTCACCAGGACGAATACCATCCCCACGAGCGACGCTCGAAGGAAGTGGCCAACCCCGAGAGGAGGCTGATTGTTTGGCTGCACTTGCATCGCTATCACCCTCTCAACCCATTAGTTCCACTGAAGGGTCGAAAGTGTTACAATTCCGTGACAACACCCCCTTCCATCAGCCACTCCGCACTTTCGCTGCCCCCCTTGATAAGGTTTCATTCCACCCGGCAGCCATTCCGCCGCCACCCGGGAATCAAACCTGAACCGATCATCACCCCACTTCCCCCCCTATGCTCGAGTTCCACTCCGCCAGCACCCGCATGGTCAACTCACGACGGGCTATCTCCGAATGCTTCGAAGCCGCCCTGGGGTCCCGCTCCACCGCCTGCGACCTGGTCATCCTCCACGCCTCCATCGGCCACAACTACCAGGAACTTATCGATCAAGCCCGCCAACTCGCCCCCGACGCCCGAATCGTCGGCGCCTCCTGCTGCGGCATCGTCGGCAGCGAAGGGGTCAGCGAATCCATGAAGGATGTCGCCATCATGACCGTCTCCGGCCGCGAACACCTCGCCGTCGCCCACGTCGACGGCATCTCAGGCGATAATTCCTTCGAGAAATGCGCCGACCTCGCCCGCCAGCTCAAGGCGGCTCGGCCCGGGATCAACATGGTCTATTTCCTCGGCTCGGGCATCGACATCGCCAACGACCGTTGCATCGCCGGGTTCGAATCCGTGCTCGGCCCCGAGGTCACCGTCTTCGGCGCCACCTCCGCGGACAACATGCGGGGAGTCGCCAGCTATCAGATGGTCGACGACCGCGTGTACGAGCACGGAGCCTACGCCGTCGGATTCGCCGATCCCTCCCTCGACATCGACACCCAGGCCAGCCACGGCTTCGTCGCCGTCGGCGAACCCCTCCTCGTCACCCGCTCCGAAGGCCACCGCATTCTCGAACTCAACGGACGCCCCGCCTGGCGCGAATACACCAGCCGGCTCGGACTCCCCGAAACCGCCTCCTGCGGCGATTCCATCCCCATCGGCGCCCTCGCTGAGAAACTCCCGGAACACCTCGCCCGCGAGTACGGCAACGACCACATCCTGCGCGTCGTCACCAAGCGCGACGCCGCCTCCGGGGTCATGTACTACGCCACCTGCTGCCCCGAGGGCACCCGCCTCTGGCTCACCACCCGGGATGAACCCCGCATCTTCGCCGACATGGAACGAATGATGAGCCAGCTGGTCGCCCGATCCGGCGGCCGGAAACCTGTCGCCGTCTTTCACGCCGACTGCCTGGCCCGCGGCCGTTTCCTTTTCAACCGGGTGATGAAGGACGAACTGGTCAGCCGCATGCAGTATCCCCTCTCCAACAACGGCGTCGTCCCCCCCTGGCTCGGCATGTATGGCTTCGGAGAGTTCGCCCGGCTCGGCGGCGCCAACACCTACCATAATTACACCACCGCCCTCTATGTGATCCATCGCAAGGCCTGAACCACACCCGGGATTCTCCACCCTCAAGGGACCCCCCCCGGCAAAACACACAGCCCACCCACCCCCTGTTCCTCCCCCTCGTCCTCCCACTCACCCCTGCGACATGAGCGAGCCCAGTCATCCCGGCGGCACGACCCAGCCGCCCCGCGCGGAGACCGATCCGACGCCGGGACCGGGACCTGGACCGGGACCCGAGTGGCTCGCGCGCTACGACGAACTCCAGCGGCGCATCTCCCGCTTCCGCCTGGTCGAGCAGGAACTCATCAACACCCGCGACCGCCTCGACCGCGAGCTTGAGCGTTTCGCCCGGATCCACGAGTTCACCTCCCTCGCCATGAAGGCGCACGCCCCGGAGGTCCTCGAAACCATCGTGGCCGAGGCCATCGTGGACGTTTTCGAACTCGAGTTCGGATGCCTCTGGCTCGCCGGCGGCACGGACGGCGCACCCCCGACCCCGCAGGCCATCGCCGGCATCCGCCTCGAACCCGAGGCCGCCCGCGCTCTTTCAGAATGGGTTTGCCACCGGCTTCCCACGGACACCAGCCGCGGCCCGGTTCTCTTCGGCGCCCAGGAACTCGCCTCGCTGCGCTTCGCGCTTCCCATCAGCCAGCTCGTCGTCGCCCCCTGCTCCGACGCCTCGGGCCGACGGATCGCCTGTCTCGCCGCGGGCATCACCGAAGCCGCCGCGAGCTTCCACGACCCCATCCGACCCGAGCACTTCGGCGCCCTCCGCGTCTTCACCCGCCAGGTCGCCGCCCTCATCGAAAACCGCCGCGACCGCGGGATCATCGAAGAACAGATGCAGCGCCTCCGGGAAACCGAGGAAGCCCAGCGGCAGGCCCGCGAACTCGCCGAATCCGCCAACCGCGCCAAAAGCGAATTCCTCGCCAGCATGAGCCATGAAATCCGAACCCCCCTCAACGGGGTCTTCGTGGCCATGCAACTGCTCCGCTCCTCCCCCCCGGAACCGCAATGGCAACAACTGCTCGACGCAGCCGAACACTCCGCCAACGCCCTGCTACGGATCATCGGGGACATCCTCGACCTCTCCAAAATCGAGGCCGGCAAACTTCAGATCGAGGAATCGCCCTTCGACCCTCGTCGCACCTTCCGCGACGCCATCGCCCCCCTCGAAATCCAGGCCCGCTCCCGCAATCTTTCCTTCGGCCTGATCGTCGATCCCTCCGTCCCCCCCCTGGTCATCGCCGACCCCTCCCGTCTCTGCCAGGTGCTCACCAATCTCGTCGGCAATGCCGTCAAATTCACCGAACGCGGGGGCATCACCATCCACGTCACCACCACCCCCCACGACCCCGCATCCACACCCCCTTCCCCCGGATTCCTTGAGATCGATGTCAGCGACACCGGCATCGGCATCAGCCGCGAAGCCCAGGAACGGCTGTTCGCCCCATTTGTCCAGGCCGACTCCTCCACCACCCGCCGCTTCGGCGGAACCGGACTGGGACTCGCCATCTCCCGGCTACTCGCCAACCTGATGGCCGGCGACATCACCCTCACCAGCGAACCGGGCCAGGGATCCCAGTTCCGCGTCCGGATCCCCCTCAAGATCCCCCACCCCTCCCAACCGGCTGTCCAACCCCCCGCCCTCCCCCAAGGCTCCTTCCCCGCCCCAAACCGCAACCTCCCCCGCTTCTCCGGCCGCGTGCTCGTCGCCGAAGACAACGCCATCAACCGACAACTGGTGCTCTGGATGCTCGAGTCCCTCGGCCTCCAGGCCGAAGCCGCCCAGTCGGGTCGCGAAGCCGTCGATCTCTGCACCTCCCGTCCCTACGACATCGTTCTCATGGATTGTTCCATGCCCGAGATGGACGGCTACGAGGCGACCCGGACCATCCGCCGCTGGGAAAGCGCGCATCCCGATCCCCATCGCCCCCCGATCCCAATCGTCGCCCTCACCGCCAACGCCCTCGCCGGCCAACGCGAAGTGTGCCTGGCCGCGGGAATGAACGATTACCTCACCAAACCCCTCTCCTCCGCCCGCCTCGGCGAGGGACTCGCACGAAACGCCCCCCACCTCCTCCCCAACCCCGGCTCCGAACCTCCCACCCCACCCTCACCCGCGCCGGATCGGTCACCTCCCCGCCCCGAGGCCATCGTCCCCGTCCCCGTCCCCGACACCGGCCCCGCCCACTCCCGCCTCGACGAACTGGCCGCGGAACTCGAACGAAGCGTGGTCGTTGAAGTGCTCCAGGAATTTCTCAAGACCACCCCTGCCCGCCTCGGCGAAATCACCCAGATGCATCAGGCCGGCGACCAGCTCGGCATCCACTACGCCGCCCACTCGCTCAAAGGCGTCGCCCTCTCGCTGGGCCTCAAATCCCTCAGCACCGCCTGCGCCAATCTCGAATCCATGACCGCCCCCATGCGAACCGCCGGATTCCCCGCAGCCACGGCCGCGGACATCGGAAGCGCACTGAACCCGCTCCGTGAAACGCTTGATCGCTCAATCCGGATCGTGGGCGCGTGGCTGGAAAAGAATCCCCTCTGAGAGGATCAGGAAAACCAAGGAATGGTGCTTGGGAGCGCTGCGACAGGTCGCAGCTTCTGAACCTGGCCCAGGCTGGTTAACGGATCATCCGGACGAGCGCGTAACCAATCACCGCGGTGACCGGGATGGTGAACACCCAAGCCCAGAGCATCCGTTCCACCACGAACCATTTCACCGCCTTCGGGCTCTTGGCGGCGCCAACCCCCATGATCGCCGACGAGATCACGTGCGTCGTCGAGAGCGGAATCCCCCAATGGCTTGCCAACCCGATGATGGCCGCCGCGGTGGTTTCAGCCGCGAACCCATGCACCGGATGCAATTTCACCATCTTGTGCCCCAGGGTCTTGATGATCCGCCACCCGCCCGCCCAGGTCCCCGCAGCCATGGTCAGCGCGCAAACAACCTTGATCCAGACCGCCACCGGCAGCGGCTGCCCTGGCGCTGGCGCCGGCGTGCGCAGAAAACCCAGAAACGATGGCAAATGGTCGAAAGCATCGGTGCCCGTGGCAGCCACCAACGACAACGCGATGATGCCCATCGTCTTCTGGGCGTCGTTCAATCCATGGCTGAACCCCATCCAGGCGCTGCTCAGGAGCTGGGCTTTGCCGAAATAGGAATTCACATCCCTGGGCCGCCAGTTTCGCAGGGCCACATACAGGAGCCCCATCACGACGAAGCCCACCACCAGCCCAAGCAGCGGACTCACGAACATCGGCACGATCACCTTCGGCACCAATCCCGCATGCTCCGTCACCATCTGCACCGCCTTCGCACCCGTCGAGGCATCCACCACCATGACCGACTTGGTCTTGGTCTCGAAAAACTTGATCACCTTCCAGTCCCCATCCGCCGCCGCCAGCGTCGAGCCCACCAGCCCCCCGATCAACGCATGGCTCGAACTCGACGGCAGCCCCTTCCACCACGTGATCAGGTTCCAAATCACAGCCCCCAGCAATCCGCACATCAACGTTCCCGAAGTCACATAGGCAATGTCCACCAATCCCTTTCCAATGGTGCTCGCCACCGCCGCTCCAAAAAGGGCTCCCATCAGATTCGTCACCGCCGCCAGCACCACCGCCTGACGGGGCGACAACACCTTCGTCGCGACCACCGTGGCAATCGAATTGGCCGTGTCGTGAAAGCCGTTGATGTACTCGAACACCAACGCGATCAGGATGACGCAAAAGATCAGCGTCATAGGGCTCAGGAGTTCTTCAGGACAATGTGGGTGACAATCGCCCCGATATCCCGGGAACGGTCCACCAGCTTCTCGAGAATGTCGTAGAGATCCTTCCGAGCCACCAACTTCCCGGCGGGCAGGTCGTCGTGGTACAAATCCCGAATCAAATCCTCCAACACCCGGTCCGCCGCGTCCTCCGTCTCCTCCAGTTTGTCGTTCAACGCCTTCACGGTCTCCAGCGGCGGCATCTTCCTCAAATGCCGAATCATCTCCACCGAGAGCCTCACCGCCTCGTCGATCAACCGACCCTGTTCCTTGAAATCCACCCCCTGCACCAAATCGTTCACCACGCGATAGCGCTCGGCAAACTTCTCCATGGCCTTCACCAAACGGTAAAGAGCCCTCGACAGGGCCTCGATGTCCTCCCGCTCCAATTCCGTCACGAAGGTGCGCACCAACCGCTCATCGATCTCCTTCAGAAGCTTCCGCTCCCGTCGTTCCGACGCGAGAAAGACATCGAGACTCTCCATCCCCAGCTTCCCTCGGAGAATTCCAGTCAGCGTCCCCACACTCGTCTGCGCCTCGGCGGCACAGGTCTCAAGAAGTTCTAAAAATGCGGCGTCTTTCGCCAAAAAATGCTGGATGGAGAACATGGCGCTCGATGGTTTGAAAGCGGGTGACTCCACCGATCGATCTACCCGATGGATGGCTTCACGCCCGTGAGCCTACCCGACCGCCCGCCCAAGGTCACGCTCTCCTAAGGTAACGTTTCATGCGCTACCCAAACCGCCTCCGGCCCCAAGACCACTTCGTCATGAAATCGTAACAATGAAGACACTTGCACGCTACAGGGGTCGGGAAAGGTGCGGCCCTTGAAGCGTCGTCACCCAGTTGCCGGGTCGGGATTTCCCCCAGCGCGAGCACTCCGGACCGCCCTCCTGGCTTCCGCCCTGGGATTGTGGGCGCTCGCTTCCGCCCTCGCTGCCCCCGACCCGAGCATCACCATCAAAGGCTCCGATACGATGCTCATCCTCGGCCAGAAATGGGCGGAAGCCTACATGCGAATCCACCCACGGACCAAGGTGCAGGTCACCGGTGGAGGTTCAGGCACCGGCTTTGCCGCGCTTCAAAACCGACAAACCGATCTCGCCCAGTCCTCCCGCAGAATCCGGCCGGAGGAGGTGGAGCGATTCATCCGTGCCTTCCGGGGTCGCCCGCGGGAACACGCCGTCGCCCTCGACAGCCTGACCCTCTACGTTAATTCACAAAATCCCGTCGAACAGCTCAGTCTCCCTGAGCTCCGGGACATCTATACCGGCCGCATCACGAATTGGAGCGCTCTTCGCGGACCAAATCGTCCGATCGTCCTCTACAGCCGGGAAAACAGCTCCGGCTCCTACGAGTTTTTCAAGGAAAAGGTCCTTCTCGGTCGGGATTTTTCCCCCCGCACCCAGACCCTCGCCGGGACCGCCCAGGTCATCCAGCAGGTCGGGCTGGACCCCAACGGAATCGGCTACGGCGGAAGTGCCTACGGCCAGGGAGCCAAACACATCAGGATCGCCGAACACCTCGGAGCCGAAGCCGTGGAACCCAGCGAATCCTCCGTCGCCTCCCAGCGCTACCCCGTCTGGCGTTACCTCTACGTCTACCTCAGCCCGGAAAACCCAAAACGCGAACTCGAATCCTTCCTTCACTGGGTTCGCGGCAGCGAAGGGCAGGCCATCGCCTCCAGCGCCGGCTACTACCCGCTGCCCGAAGCGATGCAGACCCGTTGACCGGTCCCCCCCAGCCGAAACCCATGATCGCACCCGACCCACCGACCACCCTCCCCCGGGAGAGTCGCGATTGGCGGATGCTCCTCACCGCCCGCCGCCGGAGACCCATCACGCTGATTGCCGAAGGCTCGATCTTCCTCGTCTCCCAGACGGCGATCGCAGTGATTCTCCTCATCTTCCTCTTCGTGGCCCGCGAAGCCTTCCCGATCTTCACCGGCTCTCTCTCCAGCGCGGCAATACCCGCCGGCCCCCCCATCGATCCGAACGCAATCGATACCCTGAAACCTGAAGAAATCCGACGCTACCTCGGGCTCTCCGAATCCGAATTCACCAGCCTCGATCGCAGTTCGATCCTGGAAATCCTCACCGTCCGACGCGAAGCCTACGCCGCGGCCGGCGGCGACCCCGATGCCAGCCACAACACATTGAATTGGAAGTATTTGTTCGCGCCCCACCAGTGGTCCGACTACACCCAGCCCGTCTACATCTGGCAGCCGGTCTCCCAAATCCACAAATACAACGTCGTACCACTTCTCGTCGGCACCCTCAAAATCGCCCTCGTCGCCCTCCTGCTCGCCGTTCCCGTCGCCCTGGGTTCCGCCATCCACGTCTCCCAACTCGCCTCCGCCAGAACCAAACGCTGGATCAAACCCGCCGTGGAACTGCTTTCGTCGGTTCCCTCGGTGGTGCTTGGCGCCTTCGCCGCAGTCGTGCTCGCCAGCGCCCTCCAGTCGATGCTCGGCTACACCTACCGACTCAACGCCTTCCTCGCCGGACTCGCACTCGCCATCGCCTGCATCCCCGTCATCTTCTCCATCGCCGAGGACGCCCTCTCCTTTGTGCCTAGAACTTACACGGACGCCGCCATCGCCCTCGGCGCCACCCGATGGCAGGCAACCACCGGAATTGTCGTTCCAGCCGCAGCCCAAGGCCTCGCCGCGGCCGTCATCCTCGGCTTCGGACGTTGCCTCGGCGAAACCATGGTCGTGCTCATCGCCAGCGGCAATGCCGCCCTGCTTTCCTCCAGTCTGTTCGACCCCGCCCGCACCCTGACCGCCACCATCGCCGCCGAACTCGGCGAAACCGTCATCGGCGGCCACCACTACCGCATGCTCTTCTTCATCGGCACCCTCCTCCTGCTGATCAGCTTTCTCACCCATGCCGCCGCCTACTGGGTGCTCAGCCGCCTCCGAATGCGGTTCGAAGGAGCTCCGTGAATACCTCGTCCCACCCGGGATCCACCACCTCCCGCACCCTCTCCACCCTGGGGGAACTCCTGGCCCGCACATCGACCCTGCTGGTGCTCGGATTGTTCCTCGGTCTGCTCGGCTACATCGTCTGGCTCGGAGCCAGCCAGATCTCCTGGAAGTTCGTCCTGGGCGGAACCGCCGATTCCATGTTCGACCAATCGGAAGCCGGCGTCCTGCCGATGGTCGTGGGAACTGCCGCCCGCGTGATGCTCATGACCATCTTCGTCATCCCCATCGGCGTCGTCACTGCTGTCTATCTCCACGAATACGCCCCCCCACGATCCTTCCTCACACGATTCATCCGGCTCGCCGTCTTCAACCTGGCTGGCGTCCCAAGCATCGTCTTCGGCCTCTTCGGCGTCGGATTCTTCATCAGCTTCATCGGCCACGGTCTCGATTCCCTCTCCAGTGCCGGTGAACCGCGCTGGGGCAAACCGGCACTTCTTTGGGCCTCCCTGACCCTGGCCGTCATGACCCTGCCCGTCGTCATCGTCGCCACCGAGGAATCCCTCAAAGCCATCACCCCAGGACTCCGGGAGGCCAGCCTCGCCCTCGGCGCCTCCAGACTCGAAACCATCCTCCGCATCGTCCTCCCCAACGCCCTCCCAGGCATCCTCACCGGCGGCATCCTCGCCATCTCCCGCGCCGCCGGCGAAGTCGCCCCCATCCTCTTCACCGGCGCCGCCTACTACCTCAAGGACACCCCCAAATCCGTGTCCGACCAGTTCATGGATCTCGCCTATCACGTCTACGTCCTGACCACCCAGTCACCCAATGTCGAACACACCCGTCCAATCCTCTTCGGAACAGTCCTCGTGCTCCTCGCCCTGACCCTCTCCCTCAACATCACCGCCGTCATCATTCGCGACCGGGTCCGCAGTCGGGGCGGTATCCTCCAGTAGCCGATCGGCACCATGAGCGACCCGTCACCCCCGCCCCTCCAGACGCCCGGTTCAGTCACCCTCGGCGGAGAGTCGCCCATCCCTCTCATCGAGGCTCAGCAGCTTTCTGTTGCCTACGGCCAAAACTGGGCCCTCAGGAACATCTCCATCGCCATCCGCGAACGTCTCGTCACCGCCTTCATCGGACCCTCCGGCTGCGGAAAGTCCTCCCTGCTGCGCTGCTTCAACCGGATGAACGACCTCATCGACTCCGTCCGCATCACCGGCGAATGCCGCATCGGCGGTGTCGACATCTATGGCCCCGGTGTCGACGCCATCGAACTGCGCAAACGCGTCGGCATGGTCTTCCAGAAATCCAACCCGTTCCCCAAGTCGATCTACGAAAACATCGCCTACGGCCTGCGCCTCCATGGCACCCGCCAACGCTCCCTCCTCGACGACGCCGTCGAAAAATCACTGCGCGGCGCCGCACTCTGGGACGAGGTCAAGGACCGCCTCCACCAGAGCGCCCTCCGGCTCTCCGGCGGACAGCAACAGCGCCTTTGCATCGCCCGCGCCATCGCCATCCGTCCCGAAATCATTCTCATGGACGAACCGGCCAGCGCACTCGACCCCATCGCCACCGCCAAAATCGAGGAACTGATCCTCGAACTGAAAAAGGAATTCACCATCGTCATCGTCACCCACAACATGCATCAGGCCACCCGCATCTCCGATTACACCGCCTTCTTCTACCTCGGCGAACTGGTCGAATACGACCTCACCACCAAGGTCTTCACCAACCCCTCCCAACGCAAAACCGAGGACTACGTCACCGGCCGCTTCGGCTGAGGCGTGCGAAGCACGCCGTGCGTCGCAGGTCGCAGGTCGTGGGTCGAAAAAACCATCCCCCCTCTCCCGTCTCCCACCTCCCGTCTCCCATCTCCCCCCCCAGACGCCAGACGCCAGCCCCCAGAAGCTAGACGCGAGACCCCAGAAGCTAGACGCGAGACCCCAGACGCCAGACGCTAGACCCCGGACCCCAGCCCCGATCTCCGATCCGCATGACCCATCTTGAATCCAGCATCGACGGTCTTCGTCAGCGCCTGCTGACCATGGCAAGCCACGCCTCCAACCAGGTCCGACTGGCCATGAAGGTGCTTACCGACCGTGATGACGAACTCGCGGTGCAGGTGGAGGAGGAAGACAACATCCTCGATTCCCTGGAAATGGAGATCGACGAGGTCGCCATCCAGCTCCTCCTGCGCGCGCCCCTCGCCCGCGACCTGAGGCTGATCATGATCGCCACCAAGCTGGGACATGACCTGGAACGCGTCGGCGACGAAGCCACCGCCATTGCCCGACGCTCACGCGACCTCAACCGCGAACCGCAGCTCAAGCCCTACGTTGATCTCCCGCGCATGGCCCTCATGGTCCTCGAGATGCTGGGCACCGCCATCGATTCCTTCATCCGCAGCGACGGCGAACTCGCGCGCACCGTCATTCCGCGCGACAAGGAGATCGACCAGCTCAACAAGCAGCTGCACCGGGAACTCACCAGCTTCCTCGCCGAAAGCCCGGGCAACATCACCCGCTGCCTCAACCTCATGGCCATCTCCAAGCGGCTGGAACGTATCGGCGACCACGCCAAGAACATCGCCGAGGAAGTCGTCTACCTCTGCGAGGCCCGCGATATCCGGCACACCTACAAGACCTCCGATTCCTCCGGCGCCCCGGCCGCCCCCTGAAGAACTGCCCGGACCCTCCGGATCACAGATCCAGCGGCCCCGCCATGCGCTCGCCGTCGAGGGCATAGATGCCCACGAGATACCCGTTCTCGTACATCTCCCCGACCTTCAGTTTCCCGAACAGGGTCACCGCCTGGTCCATCACCGGCTTCACCCCGGTTCCCACCATCTTCACGCTCACCCACTCGTTGATCTTGGGAACCGAGCCATAACAGCACATGGACTGGTCCCGCATGATCAGCAACTCCGTCACCAATCCCTTCTCCACCTTCAAGGGCAGCATGAAGCCCTTCAGCGAAATCAACCGGTTGTTCAAGGCCTTGATGGTCTCCGGAATCTGCGCCGAGGCCTGGGTCGCCGCCACCACGTTGGTATCCACCGGACCGTCCGGCAGGGTGTACTGAAACGACGCCAGCTTGTCGAAACCCACCGACATCGGGTCGCCCGGCTTGCCTGCCGCTGCTGCGGCGGCGAGGGCGACAACACCGTTACTCGCACCCGGAGCAGCGACGGCATTCAACGTGGCTTCCACCGCCGCGACCGACACCGCTCCCGTCGACGGCATGGGTGCCGCGACGGCGTTGGAAAGGATGCCTGGGGCTTCCCCCGCCTTGGGCACCTGCACCTGCACCGTCACTGCGGCCACCTGCGAAGTTGCCGCAACGACCGGCGCCACGATGGGCTCGCCACGGATGGGCTCGCCGCGCACGGGAGCCGGCGCCGTTCCCGACTGCGCCGTTTCCACGCCTTCCTTGCCGCAACCGGCCAGGAACACCGCCGAGCTCAATACCGCCAGCACCACCGCCGAACTCGCGCCAGGAAGGAACTCCGAAAAACGCCGTTTCATGCCTTGGAAACACTTGGCACAGCCGCCCCGCCCGCTCAAGCGGCAAGACCGCGCCATCTGCCAATCCGGGATCATCTGAGAACCCGCGCCATCGCCGCCTTCATCCTCGACTCGGCCCCGGGGGCGACCCAACACCAGTCGCCCAGGTTTGAGTCCTTTTCCGCCCAGTGCCTTTCCGTCGGGACATACCCCGTCGCCCCGTCCCCATACCCCGCCACGCACACGAACGAATCCGGTCGCAGGGACTGCGCTGCCAGCTGGTATTCCACGTAACTTTCGCCCGGGAGCAGGAGCAAAACAGCACACCCCAGATCAAGGCAGGGCACGTCAATCGGATGACCCGCCGCCACGCGCCGGCGCCAGCTCAAACCCATGGCCGCAAGGCACTGCCGGAACGGCACCATCTCCGTGGCCAGGGCCGCCAGGAGACCGTCCTCCGTGAACTCGGCATCCGCGCGCGGCTCCAACACCAGGGGCGTCGATCGGAACTCGAAGCGCCGCAGCCGCTCCCGTCGGGTGGCCGCCCAGGCGCCTTCCATCCCCGCCGTCAGGCGGTTGGCCAGCACCGACCGATTCTCCCGCGCCCCCGTGTTGTACCGACCCGCCGTCACGTTGCCGCTGCACCCTGAAACATAGATCTGGGCCACCCCGGGCAGCGCCGCCTGCCTCGCCCTCCGCGCCAATCCCGGAAAATCCGCGGAGACCTCCCCCTGCCCGTAGTAGCTCATGGGGTGCACCGCATAAAAACTCGCCGCCACCAGGGGCTCGTCGCCCTCCCAGAAACTCAGCGTCTTCAACCACGGATCAATCGTCCCCTCGTCCGCCTCGATCGCAAACGCGTTGCGCGTCGCGCTCATCCGATCGTACCGAACCTGGCCATCGGGCATCAGATACCTCCGGTTCGACGCCACTTTTTCCACCCGCGCCTGCCCCATCCCCACGTGGCTCACCCGCCGGGAACGCCGCATCGACTCCCGCACGGCCACGGCCACGCGTTGCAACGCCTCCTCATGGAACAAGGGATCACACACCGTCCCCGCCAGACGCCGCTCCCGTAAAATCAACTCCGCCCCGAGATCCGCCACCGGAGTGTCATGCTGATGGATCGTGCTCACCATCACCCGCTCCGGCACCGTTCCCGCCGCCAACGCCAGCACCTCCCGCCACCGCGCATAAGCGTCGTTCCGGATCTCACACCAGTCGACCGACACAAACACCACCGGCCCCCCCTCGCCCAGGAGCACAAATCCGCAGGCCTCCAGGGGATCGGCCACCGTCTTCGACAACCAGGCCCCGCCCATCATCCCGTGGCCCATCGGCACCGTCACATCCGCCTTGAAGGACGCCACCCGGACCCCTCCCCCGCGCAGCACGGAACAGCCTGTCCCCAGGCCGGAAACCCCCGCCACCAGGGACCCCTCGCCCAACCGCCTGAGAAAGGACCGCCGCGACAGGACTGGTTCGCTCATGGAGGTCCGCACCCTGCCCCCATCCGCTGTGCCGTCCCAGCTGGAAAAACGAAACGACCAAAGACCTGTCCCCCAGTCGCACCGCCGAGATCCTCGCTTTTCACCCGCTCTCCGACTACAACTCCCTCCAAGCCACGCGATTCACCCCTCATTCATTGCCCATGAAACGCCGCGAATTCCTCAAGACCTCCACCGCGGTCGCCACCGTTGCCGCCGCCGCGACCTACGTCCCCACCACCTTCGCCGCAGAAAAAACCCGGCGCGTGGGCCTCATCGGCACCGGCTGGTACGGCAAAAGCTCCCTCTTCCGACTGCTCCAGGTCGCCCCGGTCGAGGTGGTGTCCCTGTGCGACGTCGACAAGAACATGCTCACCGCCGCCGCAGGCATGGTGGCGGAACGGCAGGCTTCGAAAAAGAAGCCCCGGACCTACGGGGACTACCGGGAGATGCTCAAGGAGAAGGACCTGGACATCGTCATGGTCTCGACCCCCGACCACTGGCACGCCCTGCCTTCCATCGCCGCCATGCAGGCCGGGGCGGACGTCTACGTCGAAAAGCCGACCGCCACCGACATCATCGAAAGCCAGTCCATGGTCGCCGCCGCCCGGAAATACAACCGTGTCGTGCAGGTCAACACCCAGCGCCGCAGCACGCCGCACCTCATCGAGGCGGTCAACGAGATCATCAAGACCGACAAGCTCGGCAAGATCCGGCACGTCGACATCTGCTGCTATTGGCACATGCGCAACGGGGATACCCCCGCCTCCGCCCCGGACATCGAACCGCCCGATCACTTGGACTACGAGATGTGGACCGGGCCCGCCCCGAAAAGGCCGTTCTGCAAGGTCAACCACCCCCGCGGCTGGCGCGCCTTCACGGAGTACGGAAACGGCATCGTCGGCGACATGTGCGTGCACATGCTCGACATGGTCCGCTGGATGCTCGACCTCGGTGCCCCGAAGTCCGTCACCTCCTGGGGCGGCATTCTCAACAGCCGGGGTGGCCGGGCCAACATCAGCGACACCCAGACCGCCACCTTCGAGTTCGACGGCCTTCAGGTGGTCTGGAACCACCGCACCTGGGGACCCATGCCCGACCCCGACTGGCCCTGGGCTGCCATCATCCACGGCGAGAAGGGCGTGCTCAAAGCCAGCGTCTTCAAGTACGAGTTCATTCCCCGCGACGGTGGCCCCAGGAAATCCGCCGAGGCCGTGCTCGAGTACGACAAGTATCCCGAGGACAAGACCGAGAAGGACCTCGAACGGCACGTCGCCTCCGCCATGCGCGGACATTGGCGCAACTACCTGCAGTGCGTCGACCAGCGGACCCGGCCCGTGGCCGACATCGAACACGCCCACATCTCGAGCACCGCCTGCATTCTCGCCAATCTCTCGGCCCAGCTCGGTCGCACGCTCAAGTGGGATGCCACCACCCACACCTGCACCGGCGACGCCGAGGCCAACCAACTCCTCCGCCGCCCCTACCGGGCCCCCTGGGTCCACCCGGAACCGGACAAGGTCTGATCCTTGTTTCGGGAACTCTCCGGATTCTGCGCGGCTCCTGATTTGCCGCTTGGTCGGGACCGGCGGGGCACTTCATCCTGCCGCGTCCCATGAATGCCCAGGACCATCTCCCGGTTCCCGACCGCCGTCGACTGGCCCTGACCCTCACCGCCGCGCTGCTGGGCTGGATGTTCGACGGCATGGAGATGGGCATCTTCCCGCTCGTCGCCCGGCCCGCACTTCAACATCTCCAGGCCGTCTCGGCGGTCGTCGATGAAGGGTTCGTGCAGCGCTGGATGGGCATCGTCACCGCCGCGTTCCTGCTCGGCGCCGCCCTCGGCGGCCTGGTGTTCGGCTGGCTCGGTGACCGCATCGGGCGCGTGCGGGCCATGACCGCGAGCATCCTCTGCTACTCGATCTTCACCGGTCTCTGCTACTTCGCCGGCGCCCCCTGGCAGCTCGCCGCCCTTCGCTTCATCGCCGCCCTCGGCATGGGCGGGGAATGGGCGCTCGGCGTCGCGCTGGTGATGGAAAGCTGGCCGGAGAACCGACGACCGCTGCTCGCCGGACTGATCGGTGCCGCCGCCAATCTCGGCTACTGCCTTGTCGCCGTCCTGGCCATCGGGATCCATATCACCACCGACTCCTGGCGCTGGGTCATGATGGTCGGCGCCGCCCCGGCCGCCCTCACCTTCTTCATCCGCCTGTTCGTCCCCGAATCCGAGCGCTGGAAATCCTCCGTCAGCCATTCCACCACCCACCCCATCCGCGAGGTGTTCTCCCAGCCGCTGTTGCCCCGCACCCTGCTGGCCATCGCCTTCGCCTCCATCCCCCTGGTCGTGACCTGGGGCATCGTCCAGTGGATCCCCCTCTGGGCCGACCAGATGACCGGCGGAAAACGTCCCGAGGTGAAGGCTTTCATCCAGCTCTCCCAATCCGGCGGAGCCGTTCTCGGCAGTCTCATCGCGCCACTGCTCGGGATCTGGTTCGGTCGACGCATCATCTACGCCGGCATGTGCGGAGCGGCCCTGGTCGTTTGCAGCATGCTCTTCCGCGGGGTCCACGAATACGGCGCCGGTTTTCTCGGCATGGTTTTCCTCGTTGGCGCCACCACCGCCGCGTTCTACGGCTGGCTGCCGCTCTACCTGCCCGAACTCTTCCCCACCCGCGCCCGCGCCACCGGCCAGGGACTCGCCTTCAACTTTGGTCGCATCCTCGCCGCCGTGGGCGCCTGGCAGATGCCCACGCTCATGGCCTGGTTCGACAAGAGCTACCCCAAGGCCGGCGCCACCATCGTGCTCATCTACTTCCTTGGAATGGCCCTCATCTGGCTCGCCCCCGAAACCAAGGACCAACCCCTCCCCGAGTAGTCTCCCCCCGCGTATGGACTGCGGCAGCCCTCTGCCGCTTTCAAACAACCGTCCCTTCGCCCCTACCCCGGGAACACCCACCCGCGCTCCCTTTGGACTGCGGCAGCCCCCTGCCGCTTTCCCGCAACCATCCCCTCCTTCCCCCTACCCCGGATCCGGAATCCACCGCACCCACCTTCCCAACGCCAAAGCGCCAGAGGGCTGGCGCACTCCACATGCCTTGCCCTTTGGACTGCGGCAGCCCCCTGCCGCTTTCCCGCAACCATCCCCTCCTTCCC
>CAYZAE010000015.1:64072-64260 GCA_964476125.1 uncultured Verrucomicrobiota bacterium
CGGATCCGGAATCCACCGCACCCACCTTCCCAACGCCAAAGCGCCAGAGGGCTGGACACCCTCTCCCCTCTCCGCACCAACCAACCAACAACCAACAACCAACAACCAACAACCCACTCCCCACTCCCCCTCACCTGTCCCCCCCCCCCCCCCCCCCCCCCCCCCCCCCCCCCCCCCCCCCCCCCCCC
>CAYZAE010000016.1:0-10968 GCA_964476125.1 uncultured Verrucomicrobiota bacterium
GCGGTTAGCTCAGTGGTAGAGCACTTCCTTGACACGGAAGGGGTCAGAGGTTCGAACCCTCTATCGCGCACCATCTTCTTATCCCTCCCGTCCTTTCCGATTCACAGGCCGTTCCCTTGGGCTTTGGCCCGCCCGGCATTTTCTTCGCGCTCTTCGCGTCTTTCGTTGCGCACTCCGGAGCTCCGACAACCCGCTCTGCGCTGTGAATCCCGGGTTTGTGAGTAGGGCGCGAAGGCCACGAAGGAAGGCCGATGAACCCACGCCAGAGCCAACTTGCGTGTCGAGGATTCCAGAAAAAACCCTCCCCGCATTCCCTTCGTGTCCTTCGTGCCTTCGTGGTGGAAGCCGCATTTCCGTCGGTCCCTGGCGCGGGAGTCGGGGGGCGCCTCTCCCGGATTGCCGCGCGTCGCTCGCTTCCGCTAGCGTCCTCCCATGCCTGAACGCATCGCTTTTGTGGGAGTCGGCCGTATGGGTGCCAACATGGCCCGGCGACTCAAGGATTGCGGGTACACGATTTCCGCGGTGTTCGACGTGAATGCCGAAGCGGCGGCGGAACTGGCCCGGGAACTGGGGGCGCGGGCCTGCACACGGCTGGCGGAAGTCACGGAAAACTCGGACGTCATCTTTACGGTGGTGACCAACGACAAGGCGATGGACGCGATTTTCAAGGGCAGGAAGGACAACCTGCTCGTGGGGGCCAAGGGACGGACCTTCGTGAACTGCGCCACGGTGTCGCCCGCCGTGCATCGGGATCTCGAGAAGCGGGCGAACAAGGCGGGGGCGTCGTCGCTGGAAGCCTGCATGGCTTCCAGCATCACCCAGGCGCGGCAGGGCACGCTGTACCTGATGTGCGGCGGCCAACCGGACGTTTACGAGAAATTGAAGGCACTGCTCACCCGGCTGACCAGCGAAGGCCAGACCCTGCGCTACATCGGGACGGCGGGGAAGGCGGCGGAGGTCAAGGCCCTGGTCAACATGGTGATGAACATCAACACCGCCGGTCTCGCGGAAGGGCTGGCGCTGGGCCAGGCGCTGGGACTCGACCTCACCATGCTGCGGGAGGTGTTCAGTCAGACGGGCGCCAACTCGCGGGTGCTGCAGACGGATGGCGAGGACATGCAGAACCGGGATCATTCCTGTTTCTTTTCCGCGGAACACGCCGCCAAGGACTCCGGCATCGCCCTCAAGCTCGGCGCCGCCAAGAAGCTCAACCTGCCCCTCGCGACCGCCACCACGAAGCAGTACGAGCGCATGGTCCGGGAGGGGATCGGGCACCTCGACAAGTCGGGAGTCGCGGAGTTGACGTTCAAGGGCCGCCACAAGCCCAAAAAGGCAAAGACCCGACGCCCCTGAATTAACCCTTGAGTTTTGGGTGCCGGCCGAAATGATTGCCGGCTCTTATATGCCTTCAGCCGTGACGCAGAAGCCGCAGAATCCTCCGACGCCCGGGACGCCGCCGACGACCCCGGAGAGCGATCCGATGCTCAACGTGCTGGCGTGGATTGAAATCAACCGGGGCCGGATCCTGGGGGGAGTGGCCGCGGCCATTGCCCTGTTCGGCGTGGTTTACCTTTATCGCCACTTCGCCGCCGAACGCGAAGCAGCCGCCAACACCGCCCTGCTGAGCCTGCGGGCCAAACCCGGCGAACCGGATTCCGCCCCCAAGGCACCCGCCTTCCTCACCGTCGCCGAACAACACTCCGGCTCGGCCAACGTCGGACTCCGGGCCCGCCTGCTCGCTGCCGGCGCGTTCTATACCGACGGCAAATACGCCGAAGCCCAGGCTGAGTTCGAGAAACTGCTCGCCTCGGCCGGCTCGGGCCCCCTCGGGGCCCAGGCGGATTTTGGCGTCGCCGCCTCGCTCGACGCGCTCGACAAGGTGGATCAGGCCGCTGCCCGCTATCAGGAAATCATTTCGAAGTACGCCGGTGAAAGCGTCGCCGCCCAGGCCCGCCTCGCGCTCGCCCGCATTCAGGAAGGTCGCAACCAGGCCGAAGCCGCTCTTCGTCTCTATGACGAACTGATCCGCGACAAGGACTCGGCTACGTTCAGCCAGCAGGCGACCCAGCTCCGCGAGGAACTCGTGCGGAAAAACCCCGCCCTGGCCACGGCCGGCGCCAGCCCAAGCTCAAGCACCGCCCCCGCGGCGCCAGCCAAGTCCGGAAACTAGGATCGCCTCGGACCGGTCTGGAGGGAAACCACGCCTCGCCAGGTGTCCCCACGGACTTTTCCATTCCTGCCCCACTTCAGGACAATATGAAAATCTCCATCATCGGCACAGGCTATGTCGGTTTGGTGACCGGAACCTGCCTCGCCCATGTCGGGCACCATGTTGTCTGCGTGGACAACAACTCCGAAAAGGTCCGGCAGCTGTGCGCAGGGGTCATCCCCATCTACGAACCCGGACTGGATGAGCTGATCCCGAAGAATGTGTCGGAAGGGCGCCTCCGGTTCACCGACAGCATCGCCGATGGCGTGGAGAACTCGGATGTGGTCTTCATCGCGGTTCCCACACCCCCGCAAACCGATGGTTCGGTGGACCTGAGTTTCATCGAAGGCGTCGCGCGGGAAATCGCCGGGTGCATGACCCGGTACAAGATCATCGTCGACAAAAGCACGGTGCCGGTGAAGACCGGTGAGAAAGTCGGCGAAACCATCCGACGATACAACCGGGCCAAGGTGGATTTCGACGTGGTCTCGAACCCTGAATTCCTCCGGGAAGGCTTCGCGGTCGAGGATCTGATGCATCCGGACCGGGTCGTGGTGGGGGTGCTCTCGCAGCGTCCGGTCGCCGCCATGCGCGAGATTTACGAACCCTTCGGCGCGCCGATCATCGTCACGGACATCAATTCCGCCGAACTGATCAAACACGCTGCCAACTCCTTCCTGGCGCTCAAGATCAGCTACATCAACGCCGTTTCCATGATCTGCGAAGCCACCGGGGCCAACGTGGTGGAAGTGGCCGCAGGCATGGGTCTGGACAAGCGCATTGGCCGACAGTTCCTCAACGCCGGCATCGGCTTCGGCGGCTCCTGCTTCCCCAAGGACCTCAGCGCCTTCGTCAAAATTGCAGAACAACTCGGGGTCGACTTCCGACTGCTCAAGGAAGTGCAATCCATCAACGCCACCCAGATGGATCGCTTCGTGAAAAGGATCATCGAGACGCTCTGGGTCGTGAAGGACAAGCGTCTCGGCGTGCTCGGACTCGCCTTCAAGCAGAACACCGACGATGTCCGCATGAGCCCGGCCATCGAACTCTGCCAACGGCTGCTTCGCGAAGGCGCCACCCTCCGCGTCCATGATCCCAAGGCCATGGACAAGGCCCGCGCCATCCTGCCCCCCAGCGACAAGGTCGAGTACGTGCCCCACATCGATGACGTCGGCGTCGGGTGCGATGCGCTCGTCGTCGCCACCGAATGGCCCGAGTTCGCCCGGATCGACCTCGACAAACTTCGCCGGCAACTCAGCCACCCGATTGTCTTCGACGGACGCAATCTGTTCGACCCCGCCGAGATGGAGCAACGGGGCTTCCTCTACAAGAGCGTCGGTCGTTAGCCTTTCGGGGTCATGCCCCAGCCCTCGTCTCCGCCTCCGGATCCGCCTCCGCATCCGCCGTCGACCAAGGCCATCGACGTCAGTGCCGCGCTCGTGTTCCGCGGGGGCCGGTTGCTGATCGCCCAGCGTCCTCCGGGAGGACATCTTGCCGGCCTCTGGGAGTTTCCAGGCGGCAAGGTCGAGCCCGGTGAAACGTGGGAGCAATGCCTCCGCCGCGAACTGATCGAGGAATTGGGAGTCGAATCCTCCGTGGGTCCGCTCTATCAGGAGATCCTCCACCATTATCCTGGCAAATCAGTCCGACTCCGCTTCTTCACCTGCCGGATTCCTCCGGGTTCCGAACCCCAACCCCTGGGTTGCGCCGGTCTGAATTGGATCTCCCGGGATGAACTCGGTGCCTTCGAGTTTCCCCCCGCCGACGCCGCCCTGCTCGATCGGCTGCGGACCGATGACTCCGTCTGGTCCCCGCCGCCCTCCACTGCGCCGACGCGGGGGTGACGTCCACCGCCCCGCCCGCTTCCCGAAACAGCGACGGTTCAGCCAGCATGAAGACCCGCGAAAAATTCCGTCCCTGGCTGGCCGGCATCCTGTCGTTTCTCGTCCTGACGACCACCCTGATGCTTTGGCGGCACCGACGCGACCAGGGCCTGCCCAGCCACCAAGGCCGATCCGTCCGGGTCTGGTTCGCCGACTACTGCCGCGCCTCCGTGCTCGGTGACCGGCAGACGGCGGAACGAAGGGAGCTTCGACGCCAGGAATCCCTGCTCGCGATGCTCTCGATGGGCACCAGCGCGGTCCCGTTCCTCGTCGAGCAGGCCTTTCGCATGGAGCCCGTGTCGACCCTGCATTCGAACCTGTTCGAACTGTTCCAGGCGGTTCCTGAAGCCGCAGGCGGGGGCAGTTTCATTCCGCCGGGGCAGGTCGGTGGCTTCGCCGCAGGCATTTTGCACGAATTGCGCCCCGAGGCCTCCGCGCTTTTCCCCCTGTTGCGCGACAGGTTTGCCACCTCCAACAGCCTGCCGCATCGGCAGGCGGTTTACCTCGCCGGAGCCTTCGCCACGGTACCGACCGAAGTCTCGGATTGGCTCTCCGCAGTGATCACCAACACGGCGGAGGAGAATTGGACCCGTGTCCTGGCCATCCAATCCCTCGTCTGGCTTGGCGGCACCGCGTCGAATGTCCTCCCGGCCGCCCTCGTCGACCTGAAGTCCTCCACCTCGAACCGTCCCAATGCCAACCTGATCCGGTGGCTGGGAGCGGTCGGCCCCGGAGCCTCCGAAGCCCTCCCCTGGATCGAACCGTCCCTGTTGTCGACCAATCCATGGCACCGGTTTCATGCCGCGATCGCCCTCCATTCGATCTCCCCCGGACACCCCGGTGCCCTGGCGGTTCTGAGCCAGGGTTTGGAGGGCAAGGATGCCTCGCCTTCCACGCTCCACAGCATACTCGCCAACGCTCGACGTCAGCCGATCCCCGAATTGGAGGAGGCCGTGGCAACGCGGGCACAAGCCGAGATCGAGGCCTGGGACGAGAGCGCCGCCAGCTTTGGCTGGTGCAACGTGCTCGATCGGATCGCCCCCCGCCGCGCCGCCGGAATTTACCGGAACCATCTCCGATCCACGCAACTGCCCCACGCCGCCGGAAGACTGCTGGCTCTGGAACGAACCAACCTCGAAGCCGCCCGGGTTCTGATCGAGCTCTCCACCCAGGGAAAACGGAACCACTTTCCGCCCTTGCCCTGGCTGCGGGAGGCGGCCTCCTCCAATCCGGAGGTCCTCCGTTTTCTGGAAGGGTTGGCCGGCGGAAAACCCGGTGAAGCGGCCAACCAGGCACGACTGGCACTCGCCGTGATCCGCTTTCGCGAAGCCCAGGCCTCGCGCGGATTGGAAAAACCCAGGGACTGGTAGGTCCGCCGTCCGTCGCAGGAAAAAACCCGAGCCAAAGAAAAAGCCGGCGGTGCATCCGCCGGCCTTCCGTCAGCCAAGTCGAGGAGTCCGGATCACTTCGACGCCAGCGCGGCCTCGATGGCCTGCACTACTTCGTCGGAGTCCGGCTTCGTCCGGGGCTCGAACCGCTTCAGGACCTTGCCGTCGCCGCTGATGAGGAATTTGCCGAAGTTCCAGCCAATCTCGCCGGGGAACGCAGCCTCCTTGCCGGTGAGCACGGAATAGATGGGATGCTGCTCCGCGCCCTTGACGTGCACTTTTTCCATCAGGGGAAAGGAGACGCTGTAGGTGGATTTGCAGAACTCCTGGATCTCGGCGGGCGTGCCGGGTTCCTGGGCCCCGAAATCGTTGCAAGGAAACCCGATCACGCTGAAACCCTTGTCCTTGTACTTGCGCTGAAGCTTTTCCAGGGCGTCGTACTGGGGGGTCAACCCGCACTTCGAGGCCACATTGACCACGAGCATGACGCGGGCCTTCTGCTCCTTGAGGGTGGTGGCCTTGCCGTCGAGGGTTTTGATCGGGATTTCAGCCGGATTCTTGGTTTCAGCCATAGCCAGGGGAGCCGCAATCAGGGCAGCCGCGATTGCCAGCCATCGTGAGGATTTCATGGTGGTGGACAAAGTGAAGCCGCCCGGGGCGAAGTCAACCCCCGGCCGCGACACCCCGGCCTGCCCCGCCACTTTCCGGAGGTTCATGGCTGGTTATCCCCCTGCCCTCCGCTAACCTCGCGCTTCGCATGCGCGTACTCATCGCCGGTTGTGGTTACCTCGGCCTCTCCCTCGGCTCCGAACTGGTCCGCCAGGGCCATTCCGTCGTCGGCCTCCGAAGGTCCGCCGATCGCAACAGCGAACTCACCGAAGCCGGCATCGAGCCCTGGATCACCGACCTGAGCCAACCCGATTTTCTGCGGCCCGCAGGGCGTTTCGATGGCGTGGTCTTCTCGGCCGCAGCACGTCGGGAAGCCGGTGCCGACGGCTACCGGGCGATCTATGTGGATGCGCTCCGGAACCTGGTCGAGCACTTGCGCCAGGACCCGCCCAACCGCTTCGTCTACACCGGCAGCACCGGCGTTTACGGCCAGCGGGATGGATCGGTGGTCAAGGAAACCAGCCTCACCGAACCCGCCGAACCCACGGGCCGGGTGCTGCTCGAAGCTGAAAAACTGCTCCTCGACGCCTTCCGTCAGAACCGTTTCCCGGCCGTCATCCTGCGTCTGGCCGGCATCTACGGACCGGATCGTCTTCACCTGGTCCACCAGTTCATCCGCAACGAGAAACGGCTCTCGGGCACCGGCCAGCAAACACTGAACATGATCCACCGCGACGATGCCGTCGCTTCCGTCCTGGCCGCGCTCAAAAACGGCCGACCCGGCGAAATCTACAATGCCGTCGACCAGGAACCGGTGACGGAGATTCACTTCTACACTTGGCTGGCGGAAACGCTCGGCAAGTACGTGCCCCCGTTCGAGGAAACCGCCCCCGAAAGCCGGCCCAATCGCAAAGTCTCAAGCCGCCGGCTCACCATGGAACTCGGGTGCCGACTGAAGTACCCGACGTTCCGACAGGGTTACACGGCGGAGATCAAAGCCCTCACCGACGCCGGCCTGCTGGATGTTCCGCGCGAATCGCGGTGAGCGTATTCAGCGGTCGTCTTCGACCCGGTGCAATTCGACGTCCTGGATCCCTTCCAGGCGGCTCAGGGCCCGGACCAGATCCGAGCCGGCAACCCCCTGGACCAGGGTCACCCGGAAACCAAGCTCGAAGGCCGTCCCCTTCTGCGCCAGCTTGGCGGCCACCTCCTCACGGGAACGAAGGAACTGGCGGAACACAGGACCCGCGACCGTCTCCAGGTCATGCCCCAACCCGAGGCGGATGGAGAGTTCGAGTTCATCGAGCACCGCATCCGAAGCCTTGGGCCGCATGATCCAGGCCGCCGCCCCCGTGAACACCAGCGCCACGACCCCCACCTTCGGATAACCCGACCCGAACGCCATGCCGACCACCACCGCGAAAATGACAAAAGCCGTGTCACGCGTGTCCCTCACGACCGTGCGAAATCGCACGATGCTGAGCGCACCGACCAGGCTGAAGGCCCGGGCCATGTTGTCCCCAATGACCTGGGTGACCGCCGCGATCAACACCGCCATGAGCACCAGCGTCGCCGGCAGACTCGGGGCCCCGGATCCGTTCCGGGTCATCCGATAAAGCCAGGAAACCAGAAACCCACCCAGCAACCCCAGCCCCAGACGCACCAGCATCACTCCCAGGGCCGGCTCAGGCCCGGATTCCACCGACTGCTTCATCCAATCGAACATAATCGGTCACTACCTTCCGGTTTCCGAACCTCCGCCTGCCGCGGCTTCCGGAGGCTCCTCCGTCACCCAGCCACAAGAACGCATCCCCAGCCTGTACTTCGACATTCCCCCCGCCGCCAATCCAACCTCCTCAACCATCAATTTCACCAGAACCGGGAGCGCGGTGGCGAACTTCACCTCCAGCACACCCCCCGATTCGAAGAGATCCCCGCTCACAATGGGTTCAGGCACCCGAAACTCCTCGGCCCGCACCGCCCTCAGGTTCCGGTCAAGGGTCACCCGGACCGGTCCCTCCGCCAACTGCCCGAGTCGCGCCACCCTCCGGTAGTTCATCATCACCACCGGCTGCAACCGACGAAGTTCGACACGATGATGGAACCAGGCCCCCGGCCACTTCGCCCCTTTGGCTCCGCCCTTGAGACGTGAAATCTCCGCCGGATCCACCGTCACCCGCCGCTTCCGCACCACCCCGTCCCGCTTCAGCTTCCGCTCAAGGAACAGAACCGGATTGGTCCCGTAGCGGCGAACGCGGAACTTGGCTCGTCCATAGGAACCGCGCCGGTGAAAGACATCGAATCCCGGAGTGTCGAGATAGAGGCTCTGAACGTCGTACGTGTCGCCCGCCTCCCCGGAGCCATGCGGATCGGCCGCCAGATGCCCCCGCATCCAGCCCAGCACACGATCCAAAGCCCCCGGAGGAACCGGGAATTTGACCTCATGAACTCCGTCGCGTCGCTCGTCAGCCACTCCTCAACCTTTCGTCCGACCCCCATCAGGTTTCAGGCAAATTGTCATCCGGGCCGGAAATCTCACTGGCCAGCTCCCGCGGACGGCCTGGAACCACCCCCGGGAAAACCCGGCGGCGCCGGCATGGCCTTGCCAAATCCAGCCCCCAACTCGTCCGCACTGACTTTCCCATCGTGATCGGGATCCCACGCCTTTGGCCAGTTCTCAATCAGGCCACCGGATTCAGCTTCAGCCCGGAAGAGCTTCCCGCCCGATCCACATCCCCGGCTCCCAGGGACACTGCCCAGGCAAAACACTCAACCCCACCCCCACGGAGCGTAGAAACATGTCATCAGCCTGCCGGGCGGGCCTCTGCAACCCCAGCCAGGTGTGACAAGTTCAGGGATTTCCTGTGACCAGAAGGTCACGAACCGGGACGGAAGTCAGGTCTCCGACCGAGCCAGTTGCCAAACCGGGATTCGTACCCAAGAATCCTCGCATGCCGGCCGATACCGCCCCCGCGGCGGGAACCCCTACCCAGCCCTCCGGGCGCACCCCGTCCGAACCCATCGTCTTCGTCCGCGAACTCTCCAAGGTCTATCGCCAGGGCGACATCAACGTCACCGCCCTCGACCGCGTCTCCCTGGGCATCAATGCCGGTGAATTCCTCGTCCTCATGGGCCCCTCCGGCTCCGGAAAATCCACCCTCCTTCACATCATCGCCGGCATCGACCGCCCCACCAGCGGCGAGGTCCATGTCCAAGGGATCGACATCTCCCGGCTGAACGAATCCGAACTCGCCGACTGGCGGAACCGCAACGTCGGCTTCGTCTTTCAAAGTTTCAACCTGGTGCCCGTGCTCACCGCCTTCGAAAACGTCGAACTCCCGCTCCTCCTCACCCGCCTCGGCCGACGCGAACGCCAGCGTCTCGTCACCACCGCCCTCGAACTGGTCGGTCTCGCTGAACGCCAGCATCACCTGCCGAAACAAATGTCCGGCGGCCAGGAACAACGCGTCGCCATCGCCCGCGCCCTCGTCACCGACCCGAACCTCATTGTCGCCGACGAACCCACCGGCAATCTCGACTCCCACTCCGCCCAGGAAGCCCTCACCCTGCTGCGGTCGCTCAGCCTCGACCACGGCAAGACCGTCATCATGGTGACCCACGACCCCAAGGCCGCCGCCTTCGGCTCCCGCCAGATCCATCTCGAAAAAGGCGAACTCACCACCTGACCGATCTCCAAACTCCGATCCCCCCGCTCCCCACTCCTCAATGACCCTGTCCGGATTCATTCTTCGGAACGCCTTTCGCAATAAACGGCGTGCCCTGCTCTCAGCGGTCAGTGTCGCGGCGAGTTTGTTCCTGCTGGTCACCCTCCAGACCTTCCAACGGGAATTCACCCTGCCGCCCTCCGATATCGGCGCCTCGCTCCGCATCGCGGTGCGGAACAAGGTCTCACTCGGACTTCCCCTGCCCGTCCGCCAACGAAGCACCATCGAGAACATTCCGGGCATCGCGGGGCTCACCCCGTTCACCTACTTCGGGGGACGTTTCCGGGACGAGGCCTTCACTCCCTTTGCCCAGTTCGCGGTGGATCCGCTGTCCTTCACCAATGTCTTCGTGGACGCCAAGACGCCCCCGGAACAGCTGGCCACGTGGTTCGAAAACCGCCGCAGCTGCATCATCGGCAAGGTGACCATGGATCGGTACGGCCTGAAGGTGGGCGACAAGCTGAAGCTCACCGGCACCTTCTACCCGGTGGATCTCGATCTCGACATCGCGGGCCATTACGCGGGAACACCCGACGACCGGTCGGTCTTTTTCCATCACAAGCACCTGGATGAAATGCTGGGCGGCGCCCAGACGGTGGGCACCTGGTGGGTTCGCGCCGCCTCCGCCGAAACAGCACCCGGGGTGATCAGCGCCATCAACGCCGCCTTCGCCAACACCTCCGCCGAGGTTCGCGCCGAAACCGAAAGCGCCTTCCAGATGGGCTTCGTCTCCATGTGGGGCAACATCAAGCTGCTCATCGGCTCGATCAGCAGCGTGGTCGTGTTCACCCTGCTCCTCGTCGCCGTCAGCACCATGAGCATGGCCATCCGCGAACGGTTCCGCGAACTCGCCATCCTCAAGGCCATCGGCTACCGACGCCGCGAACTGTTCGGGTTCATCCTCGCCGAAAGCTTCGGACTCGCCATGGTCGGCGCCCTCCTCGGCGCCGGCGGCGCCTGGCTCGTCTACTCCGTCGTCGATCTGCCCAAACTCACCGGTGGCATGCTCCGCCAATTCGAAGTCACCGACCGCATCCTCGCCCTCGGCTTCACCGTCGCCGCCGCCCTCGGCATTCTCGCCGCCATCCCCCCCGCCATCGCCGTCGCCCGCACCAGCGTCGTCGATGGCCTCAAAACCCTCGACTAACCCCACC
>CAYZAE010000016.1:11068-59110 GCA_964476125.1 uncultured Verrucomicrobiota bacterium
GCCGTCGCCCGCACCAGCGTCGTCGATGGCCTCAAAACCCTCGACTAACCCCACCGCCCGAACTCCGATCTCCGAACTCCGATCAGCGATCTCCGACGCAGATGCCTCTCAAATACAACTTCCGGAACGTCCTGGTCCGCTGGCGATCGACGCTCACCACCATCCTGGGCATCGCCCTGGTGGTGGGCGTGTACGTCCTGATGCAGGCCATGGCTGCCGGCATCGAGAAGAGCAGCGCCAACACCGGCAGCCGGGACAACCTGCTGCTGGTGCGACGGGGCTCCACCGCGGAATCGAGCAGCATCGTCTCGCGCGAACAGCTGCGTTCCCTGATCTACAGCCCGGAAATCGCCCGCAACGGCGCCGGAGAGCCGCTGGTTTCCGCCGACCTCCTGGTCCTGCTCAATCTCCCCCGCCGTGACGGCGCCGGTGAGGCGAATGTCCTGCTCCGCGGTGTTTCTCCGCGCGGACGGGAACTCCGCGGCCAGGTGCGCCTGGTCGAGGGTCGGTGGTTTGAAGCCGGACGCCGCGAGGTGGTGGTCAGCCAGCGTCTCGCCTCCCGCTTCGCCGGATTCGAGATTGGCGGCTCGTTCAAGAGCGGCCCCGCCACCTACAAGGTCGTCGGACACACCGACTGCGGAAAAAGCGCCTTTGATTCGGAAGTCTGGATGGATGTGGACGAAGCCTGCGCGATCTTCGATCGGGAACAGTACTCAAGCCTGCTCGTCCGCCCCTCGGATGGCGTCGCCGCCACCAACCTCATGCGCCGGATCGAGGACGACAAACGGCTGCAGCTTCAGGTCCGCGTCGAAAGCGAGTATTACGCGGAGCAAACCGGCACCGCCCGCCCGATCAAGTGGCTGGGCAATTTCCTCGCGATCTCGATGTCCGTGGGCGCGATTTTCGCCGCGATGAACACCATGTATGCCGCCGTCGCCGCACGCACCCGGGAAATCGGAACCCTCCGGGTGCTTGGATTCCGTCGACGCACCGTGGTGGCCGGCTTTCTCATCGAAGGCGCTTTCCTGGCCTGCCTCGGCGGAATTCTCGGCTGCGTGCTGTCCCTGGCCATGAACGGCTATGCCGTCGGCACCCTCAACTTCTCCACCTTCAGCGAAACCGTGTTCGAATTCCGCATCACGCCCTGGCTCATGCTCAAGGGCATCCTGTTTTCCGTTCTCGTCGGCGTCACCGGCACCTTCCTCCCCGCCCTCCGCGCCTCCCGCTTGCCGGTCATCGTCGCTCTCAAGTCCCTATGAACGACTCCAGTCGGTCCAAGGTCTCCCAGCTTCACATCCCGCCCGAAGCCAAACGCCGTTCCCAAGGCGTGCTGGGCACGATCTTCGTCGTGGTCGCCCTGATCGCCACCACCGCCCTGCTGCTCTGGCGCCCCTGGCAGACTGAAACCACCCGGTTCTTCAAGGGCGGCAAACCCGTGGCCTCGAGCGAAGCAACCACGGCTTCGGCAAAATCCGCGAAGGCTGCCACCCCCTCAACCACCCCCACCCCAGCCGCCAGTTCCGCTCCCCCCGAGACCAGCCCTGCCACCCAGCGAAGCACGGCCCCAACCGACGGCGTCGTGCTCACCGTCAGCGGCTACATCATCAATCGCGAGCGGATCGAACTCAGCCCGCGCTTCATGGGCCAGGTTCGCTGGATCGGCGTCAAAAAAGGGGATGCCGTCACCAACGGGCAGGTGGTGGTTCTGCTCGATGACACGGAGTACCAGGCCCAGCGACGCGAACTCGCCGGCCGGATGTCCGCCGCAGAGGTTCAGGTGCGCCGCGCGCAAATGGAACTGAACCGCATGCGCGAACTCGCCGGCGCCCAGATCGAAACCCAACGAGCCCTCGACCTCGCCAACCTCGACCTCGAATCAGCCCAGGCCGAGACCAACGCCATCGCAGGACAACTTTCCCGGATCCAGACCTGGATCGATTGGACCGTCATCCGCTCGCCCATCAATGGCGTGGTGCTGGAAAAACTCGTGGATCCCAACGAACTCGTCACCCCGCAGAGCTTCGGCGGAAACCGCGGCCCCAGCACCGCCCTGATGTCCGTCGGCGATCCGCAGGATCTCCAGGTGGAAATCGATCTCAGCGAACGGGATCTTTCCAAGGTCACCCTCGGACAGAAATGTCAGGTTCGTCCCGAGGCCTTCAAGGATCACGTCTACGAAGGGTACGTTGCCGAAATGGCCCCCGAAGCCAGCCGCCAAAAGGGAACACTGCAAATCAAAGTTCAGATCAAGGATCCCGACCGCTTTCTCACGCCCGAATTGAGTGCCCAGGTGGACTTCCTCGCCCGCCAGCCTTGATCCGCAGGATCGCGGGACCACGCTCCCGTCCCCCACGACCCCAGGTCCCCAGGGTAACCGGGATTCGATTCCTACTTCTGGATCGCCCGCTGCGTTCCGGTGCTGACCGGATACAACCCGGGACAGCAGCCAAAGTGTTCGTGGAAGGCCTGGCTGAAATGGCTGAGGCTGGAATAACCCACCTCCATGGCCGCCTCGGTGACATTGAATCGACCGGACTTCAACAACTCGGCCGCGCGCTCGAGTCGCAGCTGGCGAAGGTACTGCGGTATGGTCATACCCATCTCCGAGGAAAAAGTCCGGCTCAGGTAGAACGGACTGCAGGCCACCAGACGGCCGAGTTCCTCCAACGAAGGAGGCTCGCACAGACGCTCCTTGAGGATCGCCAGCACCTTCTCCACCCGGTCATGGCCGATTCGCTTGGCCCGCGCACAGAAAAGCTCGGCGCCTTCCCCGGGGCGAAAAAGCAGCTCAGCCGCCAACTCCAGGGCCTTCGCCTCGTACCACAGGACCTGCGCCTCCAGCAGCACAGGAGGATGGCGAAGGCTGGAAAGGAGATCCTGCTGCCGGGCCGTCATCGGCATGGCAACCCCCACCCCCGACCTGCCCCGGTCGCTCTCGACCAACCCCCGCACCACGGGATGCAACCACTGACAATGCCCATTCAAATGCCGGCGAAGAAACGCCGGAGCCAGTTCCACGGTCAGGAATCGGTGTCTCCCAGCCCCCATCCGCCTCGCCTCCATCGACCCCACGCCACACACATAAAAACCGGACGTCCGGGCCCGAAGCTCCATGCGCGAACCTGACGCCTCCACCAGGCCGTCCCCGGCAAGATTGAGGCAGATCTCCACGCTGCCTTCGTGAAAACTCGGACGCCAGTCGGTGTCTCCCCGAGGCTCGAACTCATGCCACTCGAAGCTGAAACCATGCCGACGAAAGCTTCCTCCCAGCTGCCTCCAGTCCGCCCCCAAGGCCGCCCAAACCCGGGCCTCACGAAGCACCGCAGGCCCCTGATCCGGAATCCCGGGCTCAGAAGCGGCGGCCCGTGCTCCGCGCGAAGGACGTGCCTCCGGCATCAAGCCTCAGTGTCCCGGAGGACGAATGATCACATCCCCCGCTTTGACACGAACACAACAGGTGAGCCGGAACTTTTCCGGATCACGATTCCAGGCATCCAGAACGTCCAGTTCCTCGGGGGTCGGATCCTCCAGATGCTCCATTCCCTGAACCACCTCCACCACGCAGGTCCCGCAGGAACAATTGAAACAGCCGGCCTCCATCTCCACCCCGGCCTTCTCCCCGGCATCAAGCAGGAGCTCGCCGGGTTCCACGTCGGCACTCACAGCGGAAGGAAGGATGGTGACTTTGGGCATGGTTGGCAGTTCGTTCCCCGCAAAAGCGGAGGCGGCAAGCTATGACCTCATTTCCTCCAGGGTCAAGGCGGCGCCCTCGATCCTGTTTTGGCTTGCTCCCGGACTGGGGTGCACAAAATCGTGGAGACGTGACCGACGCCACCCCCGACCAGTTCCGCGAGCTTTTCCGGATGCAAAAGGCCCTCAACCAACGCATCGGCGTGCAGACCGACGGCATGTCCGAAGAGGAAAAAACCCGGTGGGTGCTCAACTACTGCCGGGCCATGGGCCAGGAATTGGCGGAACTCACCGACAGTGTTCCCTGGAAGTGGTGGGCCAAATACCAGAAGTTCGACGAACAGAACGCCCGCGTCGAAGTGGTGGATCTGTTTCACTTCCTCATCAGCCTGGCCCAGGTGCTGGGCATGAGCGCCGACGATGTCTTTGCCGCCTACGTGAAAAAGAACGAGGTTAATCTGCGCCGGCAGGACACCGGTTACACCGTCAAGGATGACACGGATTCACGGCATATCTGACCCGACCCGGGCCGCCCCTTCCACCCCCCCCTCCAGGGGTTCCTGGATCGTCGCCCACCTCCAGGGTCTCCTGCTGGCGGCCGTCCTCCTGCTGGGCACTGCTCCCGCCTCCCCAGGAGCCACCCCCGCCCCCGCCCACGCCACCTCCCTGCCCGAGGAACAAAAAGTCCTCGCTGAAATGCACCGGCAAGGCACCAACGTCACCCGACTCTTCCAACTCGCGGACCTCTGCCACGACGCCGGGGCCGAGGGCGACAAAAAGGCGGTGGAACGCGCCGAGAGCTACCTCCGCCAATTGCTCACCCTCCAAACCAACCACGTTCCCGGCCTCGCCCTGCTCGGTTCCGTGTACACCATGAAAGGCAGGGACGCCTTCTGGCCCAATGTCCAACTCCGGCTCGTCCACGAAGGGAACCGCACCATGGACCAAGCGGTCGGACTCGATCCCGACAACCTCCAGGCCCGGCTGATCCGCGCCTTCAACAACGCCCACATGCCCGACTTCCTCGGACGAAGCAGCACCGTCCAGGCCGACCTCGCCTGGCTCGGCGCCCGGGTGGAAAAAAATCCGGACATCCTTTCCCCCAAACAGCGCCAAACCCTGGCGCTTCATCAGGGTCGACTGCTCAAAAAGCAGCATCGTCCCGCCGAAGCCCTGAAAATCTGGGAAACCGCCCACGCCCTGCAACCCGGCTCGAAAGTCGCCTCCGAACTCGCCGAGGAAATAGCCAAAGCCCGCTAGCTGGTTCGCCGCCGATCCCCCACCCATGCCCCGCAAACCGCGCCCGCCCGCTTCGCCCTGGCAAAAGGATCTTCAGGAAGTCCTCATCCCGGAGCCCCAACTCGCCCGGCGAATCACCGAACTCGCCCGGGATATCAACCGGGACTTCGCCCAACGGGAGACCGTGATCGTCGCCATTCTCAATGGAACGGTCATGTTCCTCGCCGACCTCCTCCGACAGCTCACCTTCCCCGTCCACCTCGAATTCGTCCGCGCCTCCAGCTACGGCTCCAAGACCACCTCCGGCGAAGTGCGGTTCACGTCGAACGAAACACTCGATGTCCGTGGACGCCAGGTGCTCGTGATTGACGATATTCTGGACACCGGCAAAACCCTCGACCGCGTCGTCTCGCATCTCCGGCAATTCAAACCGCGCCGACTCCGGACCTGTGTGCTGCTGGACAAAAAGGCGCGGCGCCAGGTCAAGATCCGCAGCGACTACACCGGATTCAAGATTCCGGATCTGTTCGTCGTAGGCTACGGCCTCGACTTCGCCGAGCGGTATCGCAACCTCCCTTACATCGGGGTGCTGAAACCCGAGATTTATCAATCGGGACCAACTTCATGACCATCGTGGTGCGCTACTGGTCCTGGTTCCGGGACCTGACCGGAGTGGAGCAGGACACCTATCAGTTGCCTGAGGGTACCCTTTTGGGCGCGCTGCTGGAACGGATCCGACAACGGCATCCGCGCCTCTCCGAAGTCCGCCGATCCACCCTGGTCGCCGTGGGCGTCGAATACGCGGACGAATCCCATCCGCTCGCCCCCTCCGACGAAGTTTCCCTGTTCCCGCCCGTGCAGGGCGGCTGATCCCGAATCCTCCTCTTCCGTTTCGCCCGATGATTCGTTCGATTCGACTGACCCACACGCCCCTCGACACCGCCGGGGCCGGACCCGGAACGCCCGCGCCGACGTCGCCCACTGCAGGCGCCGTGCTCACCTTCCTGGGCGTCGTACGAAATCGCGAAGGCGAAGCCCCGATCCTCGGACTGCACTACGAATCGTTCGAGGCCATGGCCGAACATCAGTTCCGGAAGCTCTTCGACCAACTCGAGGCCCGTTGGCCCCAGATCGAGTCAGTCCACCTCATTCACCGCCTCGGCTTCGTGCCAGTCGCCGAACCCTCCCTGCGCATCGATGTGACCGCTCCGCACCGCGGGGAGGCGTTTGCGGCCTGCGAGTGGCTCATTGATGAGATGAAACGCGTCGTGCCCATCTGGAAACGGGCCATCCTGGCGACCGAAGGCCCCTCAGCAACCTCCTGACGAGGGATCCGCCCCCATGGGGGGCGGCGACGGTGGCGGTCGTCGGTGCGTGGAAGGAGGCGGGAAAAAAAGCAAAACGGCGCAGCCCCGGGAAGGACTGCGCCGCTTGCTTGAATTTGATTCAGGAAAAGGTCCTGAAGACGTCGATCAGCGGATGGCCGCCGAGGTGCGCTCGCGGATCCAAGTGTAGTCGACACTGCCAGGAACCGCCCGGCGGCCAACGCTGGTCCCCACCTTCGTGGAACCAACCTTCCACTTCTTGATCTCGGAGTGGCCGTCGGCAAAGGAGAAGCCGCACGCCATGTTGTGATAGGTGGCCGGCCAGTCGATCCACTCCGGTGTCACCATGCCCACGGCAAAACCTCCGTCATTCAAGCTCATCGCATCTTCATCGACCAGCACCCAGGTCATCGACGGACCGGGGTCCGTGAAATCACCTTCCCTGCCAAACGTCCGCCACTTCTGGCCAAAGGTGTGGTTGTGCTGGTTGTCGAGCCAGGGACCATCCACCGGCTGCTTGCCGCGATTGACGTTCGGATTCGTGCCCACCGCCTGGCTCATCGAGACCGTGCGCGCGGCCGGAACCTTCTGCCCGCGCTTGGCCGGATCCGTGCCCTGGTAAAGCTTCGGCTTCCGGGGATCGGCCGGGCAACGGAACATCTCGACGCTGTTGCCGATGTAATTGGCCAGCATGCTCTTGGCCGGGTTGCGCAGAATGTCGGGATCGTACTCCTGAGCTCCTCCCGGACCCGCCTGGCCCGGGCACCAGTTCCGGCCGTCCGTCGTGTTGCCGTCGTCCGGATTCGGCGGGAGCCATTCGTCGTTGTCACCGGAGTAAAGCTTGATGGCCAGCATCAACTGCTTGGTGTTGTTCATGCACTTGATGCCATGCGCCTTGAGCTTGGCTTTGGCCAGGGCGGGCAGAAGCATGCTGGCCAGAATCGCGATGATCGCGATGACGACGAGCAGCTCAATCAAGGTGAAGCCGCTCTTACGGCGGGGGAGTCGGGACTGAGGCTTCATGGATAATTTCGAGTTGCGGGTGAGGCGGAAGGATAGCGACCGGCCGTCACGCCGGTCAAATTACTTCCCTAATCCAAAGGAACCAATGTGCCTTTGGCAGCACATTGTTTTCTTCATGCCCCCTCATCCCCGACGCCACGCCACCCACCTCCCCCACACCACCCCGGCCAGTAAACCCATGCCGTGAGCCGTGTTGGCCATCGAAACCCCCAACGTCCGCGTCACCGGACTCCCCGGCATCGCCCCATACACTCCAATGACAAACCAGACCAGCATCAGCAGCACGATCTGGGGCTGAAGCGCAAGACCCGCCGAAGGACGATAACATCCCATCATCCAGACATACCCCAAAAGCCCATAAATCACCCCCGACATCCCCCCAAATCGAGGCCCTCCCGCCACATACTGGCCCACGTTCGACACCACCCCGAACGCCACCACCAGGCCCAGCAGCGCCCACGATCCTCGACGCCGCTCAATCGCCAGGCCCAACCCCCAGAAGGTCCACAGATTGAAGAGGAAATGGGCCCAGGAAAAATGCAGCAACACCGGCGTCACCAATCTCCAGATCTGCCCCGACCGCACTTCGCTGAACCAAGCCGCCCAGGTCCCCGCCCGGCCGATCGACGACGCTGAGATCTGGAGCTGCGAAACGAGGGAATGCTCCGCTCCAAATCGCGTGGCCAAAGCCACTGCCACACAAGCAATGACCAGTCCCAAGGTGACTTCGCCACCCCCGACCGGCGCCTCCTCAAGGGGCTCCCGTTCCCGCGCCGAGGTGTCCCCCTCCCGCGCGCCCCCCGCCCCGGACGATTCGTCCGCTCCCGTTCCCGGAGCGGG
The DNA here is from genome assembly GCA_964476125.1 of uncultured Verrucomicrobiota bacterium. Classification (GTDB taxonomy): domain Bacteria; phylum Verrucomicrobiota; class Verrucomicrobiia; order Limisphaerales; family CAIMTB01; genus CAIMTB01. The sequence goes on from CAYZAE010000016.1 coordinate 19,186, forward strand.
AGCAAGCTTGGAAATCGGCAAAGGCAGGCTGCGGAACCGCGGATCCTCAGGGCTGGCGAGAAAAGCCGCCAAAAGCTGTCGGGCCACCTCCCAGTCCTCATCCCCCATCACCCAAACCGTCCAGGTGCGGTCCTCGTCGAATTCCACCCGGTGCGCAATCCCCACCGCCCCAAGCACCAGCCCCGCCCGCTCCGCGAGCGTCCGATTCTCGATCTGTCCAATAAGCCTCATGTTCTCCGTGATCCGTCTCCCTTCCGTCCAAACAAAGCTTCAGCCAGGGCGAACCTCCGCCGGCGAAATTCCCGAGGCTGTCCGCAACGGGTCACCCAACGAATCCACTCCCGGCTGGCAGACGCCTTCCGGCGTCGCTTCGAGCGAATGCTTGCCCACCCCGGGAATTTCGCCAATTTCGCGGGGAACAATTCATTGAAGCACCCCGTGGCTATCCTGCCCAGCCCAGCCCCCAATTCGATCGGGACGTGGATCCGCACGTTCGCCGTGGGGCGGGACCCCCGCTGGACCCTCGCCCGCATCCTCATCCTTATCGTCACGACCGTCGTTCTCTTCAATTACGTCCTTTTGCTGCGCCGAATCGAAAGCGTCAGCATGCTCCCCTCCTTCCGCGAAGGATCCATCCACCTCATCAACCGCCTCGCCTACCGCTTCCAGTCCCCCCCCCAACGCGGCGACATCGTCGGCATCCGCACCAGCGGCGTCACGGTCATGTACGTCAAACGCATCATCGGGCTCCCCGGCGAAACCCTGGCCATCCACAATGGCACGGTGCTCATCGATGGCCAGCCCCTCGAGGAATCCTACGTCCGCCCCCAGCGACGTCCCTGGAACGTGAAACCACGCCGACTCGACCCCGACCAATACTTCGTCATCGGCGACAACCGCTCCATGGCCCAGGAACAACATGAATTCGGCGCCATCCGCGCCGAACGCATCATCGGCAAGGTCGTCTGGTGAATCCCCTCCGCCGGAAGATTCTCCTCGTCACCGCCGCCCTCACCCTCGCCCTCGGGCTGGGTGCCTGGCTCCGCTTCTCGCAGGACCCTCGCACCCGCGCCCTCCGCGAAATCCAGGCCCGACTTCAGGAAGTCGCCACCATCACCTCCTTCAAGGAACAGGACCCGCCCTTCGTGAAACTCGGGTATGCCGGGAAGTTATCCGAGTACTTCGCCGACACCATTGAACTCGATATCACCCTGGGGGCCCGGTCCGCGCACGAAACCATCAGCCGCGCCCAGCTCAAGGATGGCGCCGCCTCGCTCCGGGCCACCAACCGCGGACTGCAGGTCGAGTTCATCGACATCGTGGTCGATGTCACCCCCCCCGATCCCCGCGCCTCCGTCCATCTGACCTCCAAAATCTACTTCCTGGGCGACCCCGATTACTTCGTTCAGGAGTTCCGCATCGACCTCGAAAAGCCCGCCGATACGTGGCTCGTGCGCCGGATCGCCACCGTCCGGACCATGGAGTAAAGATAGTCCCTCCAAGGATTCATTGCGTTAATACGTACGCAACACTTCGATCCCGAGATCAAAAAACTAGCAAAATTCCCCAGTCACAATTCCCCCACATTAAGCCAAACCGTTGTCAAGGAACACGTTGAGAGTTGGGTTGACTTTCCATTAGGGTCCGTTAAACGAAAGGGGTCCGGACGACGGAACGTTCTTCAGCGGGGTTCCCCACCCCCACCTCCTTGGCGTCTGTCGTCCGGACCGTTTCTCAGCCAAGGATTTATCGTCCCCGACTCGACGAACTCCTCCGTCCGCGCAACCATGGAGCACCCGTGGGTATCAGCCCTCAACAGTTCGCCCAACTCCAGGCACGCGTCCAATCACCGCGTCGGGTCGCCCGCCCCGCTTCCCCGGAACCCAATCCCGCCTCCCCCTCCGCCGCTCCCACCCGTCACTCCGTCATCCTCGGCATCGATCCCTCCCTCCGCGGTACGGGCTGGGGAATGATCTCCCGCAACGGCCCCCACTTCCGCCCCCTGGGCCACGGAACCATCCATTGCCCGGCGGGATGGGCCCGGAGCCGTTGTCTGGTCAAGATCGCCGCCGAACTGCGCGACGCCATCCGCACCCACCAACCCACCACCTGCGCCATCGAAGGGCTGTTCTTCGCCCAGAACCTGCAAACCGCACTGCTCATGGGCGAAGCCCGCGGCGTCTGCCTGCTCGCCGCCGCCGAAGCCGGTCTCGAAATCTGCGAAATCGCCCCCCGCAAGGTAAAGCAGGCCATCGTCGGCTTCGGGGGCGCCCAGAAACTGGCCGTCGCTCGCATGGTCCAACGTCTGCTCGGGCTCGACGCTCCTCCCGACCCGGATGCCGCCGACGCCCTCGCCCTCGCCCTGGTGCACGCCCGGGAGTCCGGTCATCCCAGTCTCGCGCCCCGGCGGCGACTCTGACCATGCCCCAGCGCCTCGCCATCGCCTGGCTCCTGCTGATCCTCGTGGGTCTGCTCCTCGGCTTGCTGCTGGCCGTGCTCGCCATTGGCGTGAGCCGGCATCTTCGACGCCAACGCTCCGCATCGAAAAGCGCACCAACGGCCGGCCGCCCCTCGGACGAGGACGAGGATTGCGATAAACCCTCGAGCTTTTCCCGTTCCCACGATCCACCCGACGACGATTCCGACACGTGATCACCTCCCTCCAAGGCAAGCTCGTGGACGCCCTGCCCACCCAGGTCACCCTCGAGGTGCACGGGGTCGGGTATGAGGTCCTCATCCCTCTCTCCTCGTTCGACCGGCTCCCGGCTCCCGGCCATGACATCCGCCTGCTCACCCACCTTGCCATCCGTGAGGATGCCCACGTGCTCTACGGATTCGTCACGCAGGCCGAACGCGACCTCTTCCGGCTCCTGATCCACACCGTCTCCGGCATCGGCCCCAAAATCGCGCTCAGCATCCTCAGCGGTATGCCCGCCCAAGCCTTCCGCGCCGCCGTCGCCGCCGGAGATATCAAGGCGCTCTCCCAGATTTCCGGAGTCGGACGCAAAACCGCGGAGCGAATCGTGGTCGAACTCAAGGACAAGGTGGGCCAGGTCGCCCCCCTCGAGCCCAACAGCCCGCCACGTTCCAATCTGCCGGCGGAACAGGCCGTCCAGGATGCCGTGCTCGCCCTCGTCGCCCTCGGATACAAGGCCTCCGAGGCGCAGGACACCATCCGCGCCGCCCAAGCCGTCCTCGGCACCCAGGCTTCCGTCGAACAACTGGTCCGCGCCTCGCTTCGGAAAGGGGGCGGATGAAGCCCTCACCCCCTTCCGGATCGGGACCGGTCACCCCCCACAAACCCACCCTGCTCCAACGCTCCGCCGGCCGGTTGATCCACCTCGCGATCCGCTCGAACGCCTTCACCCAGCGGTTCCAACTTCACGACCCACACCGCACCCTGGACCTCGCCCAGACTCGGCCCTCCATCTACGCCATCTGGCACAACCGCCTCGCCTTCTCGCTCGTCATCCACAGCCGCTACGTCCGTCCCCGGAGCAACAACCGCCGCCTCTCCGCCCTGGTCAGCGCCAGCCGTGACGGGGCGCTGCTCACTGCCGTACTCCAGGCCTTCGATGTCGAACCGGTCCGCGGCTCCTCCAGCCGACGGGGACCGCAGGCATTGCTGGAATTGAAATCCTGGGCGGAACGCGGACTCGACCTCGCCATCACCCCCGACGGACCCCGGGGCCCACGCTACCGGGTCCAACCCGGCATCATCGCCCTGGGTCGAGTGACCGGGTACCCCATCATCCCGGTCAGTTATCACCTGCCCTGGAAAATCCAGATCCGAAGCTGGGACCGATTCCAGATCCCGATTCCCTTCGGACGCTGCCTCATCCGACTCGGGGTTCCGCTGGAGGTTTCCGGGGATTCTCCGGAAGTCCTGGAAAACGCCCGCGCCGAACTCCAGCGGCGGCTCATGGAACTGACCGAGGACTGATCCCGGGGTAAGGGCTCAGGGCTCTTTTCCGGCGAAATCACGGCGGTAGATTTCGCGGCGCCCGAGAATGGAACGGATGTAGTCGCGGGTTCCTGGAAAATCCATGGTGGCCAGAAAGGCCTCGCTGTTGGTGGCCGCGCTTCCCTGAAGCCAGCGCAGGACATTCGCCCGGCCCGCGTTGTAATCGGCCAGCGCGTACGCCGCCGGGTTGTCGGTGCGGGTGTATCGCTTCATCACCTTCGCCAGGTACCAGGTTCCCGCCCGCGTGTTCCGGGCCGGATCGAGGAGATCCGCATGTTGATGCCCCGTCACATGCTCCGCCTCGGCCCATTCGTCCCCCGCCATTTCCCCCACCTGCATCAATCCCAGCTCCCCCACCTTCCCCCGGGCGTTCTCCTGGAATCGGCTTTCGCGCCACACCACCGCCTTCACCAGGGCCGGCTCCACCCCGTACTGCCGGGCGGCCCGAAGAATGTGCGGTTCCACCCGCCGCTCCCGCTCCTGAACCAGCCACCAGCGAACCAGCCAGGCGTCGAGGGCCACCCAAAGCACCACGAGCGAAATCCACCAACGCCTGTATCGCTTCCGCGCCACGCCTCCACGTTGAACGGCCCGCGCGCCCCGGGCAATGCTCCCGCCATCGTCCCCGACCGTTCCACGTCCAACCCGCCGTCAGATCACAACCTCCAGGCTCATGGCCTTCGCGCCACACTTCCGCAGAAGGCGCCCTCCCCATCACGGCAGCACAAACGACACCTCCACCGGCCCCGCCCCCGCCGCCCCGCGCCCACCCTGCGCCAGATCCACATCGAACGGTTTCCCGGGATTGTTCCCCGCCAAATCCTCCAGCACCGGACTCACCAGCAACCGGTACCGACCCGGCTTCCAACGCCCCGTCGGCACGAAGGACCAACCGCGCTCCTCCGCCCCCAACGACCCCTCCCCCTCCCACGGCACCCCGTCCGGATCCAGCAACCGAAGACATCGCCCCACCAGCGCACTGTCCAAAGACTCCCCAAAACCCACCTCCAGCGACCCCCTGCCTCCCGTTCGCGGCAATCCGATCTTCCACCGACCCGGATCGGGAGGCTCCCGATCCGGCGGCCCCACCCGAAACGGTTTCTCATGGGCCCGCGCCATCGGACGTCCCTCCGCATCGCGCCACGCGGCATCCAAAACCAGCACATACCGGCGCCCCGCCTCCATCGACGGCCCCTCCTCCTCCAACGGTTTCACCCCACGCTTGATGCGGCCCGGATCCAGCAACAGCGTCAGCCGGGTCATCCCGGGATCCCACAGCTCCTCGTCCAATTCCAGAAACGGCAGCGACACCGCCTCCCCCTCCACGGTTCGCAAATGGATGTGCTCATAGCTCTGTCCACGCCCCATCGGCCGGGAGAAATGGAGGTAGAACTTCAGCAGATTCTCGGGAAGGACCTCCGACGTCGGATAAACCGCCACCACCTCCGACCGCGGCAACGTCGACGCCGCCTCGTCGTGGATTGCCACCCGCACCGCCGTCCCCGGAGCCGGACGTCCACCAGGCAGTCGGTCCGCGTGAAACACCGCCCGATACCGTAAACCGGGCACCAGGGAATAGGCGGGTTCGAACGCGAGCCGATCCGCCTCCACCGAATACCGGCCACGCATGGGCGGAACATCCACCTCCGCAAGCGGATCCCCTCCCACCACCCGAACCGCCAGAAGTCCCTGCCAGGTCGCCGTGTCCCAGCCCGCATTCCGAAGTGCTTCCAATGCGTCAGCCGCGAGGCCGGTGACCTCCACCCGCCGGAATCCGGGCCGCCCCTCGATGGAACTCCAGCGAACAGCCGCAACACCCGCTGCAACGGCGGCAGGCTTCGGCGACGGCACACCGGCGGCGCTGAGTCCCGCGTCGACGCCGCCCTGCCCCCGGGACGCCGCCGACGCGAAGGCCAGCAGACCGACAACCACGACCAGCCACCTCACGGGAGGGCGAGCGATTCCAAATTGACGATGCCCCCCTCGGCCTGGCGGACCACCAGGGCCGTCGCACCATCCAACCGGTCCAACTGATTGACGCCGTTCCAGCCCGCCACCTTCTCGTACGTCAATCCCTGGGTCCCCCCGTCCTTGACCGGCTCCGTGATCGAGATCGCCGCATCGATGCGGTCGGTGGTGACCTTCATGACGCCCCGGCTGCTGTTCGCCAGGAGCAGGTATTCCTTCCCGCCCTTCTCGTACACGATCATGTCGATCGGACGGTTCTGATTACCCAACTCCGCGATGGTCTTGCCCCGCACTTTCGCGCCGGGCTTGAGATCGGAGAGCGGAAACTGCACCAGCGGCGTGCAGGTGTAGGCGGCCAACACCTGCGGCTCGTTCCCGACGTTGAAGGGAACAAAGGTCCGGACGGGAGCCCGGGTTTCGAACCGACCGTGCGCTCCATGGTAGATCTCCGCCGTCGTGCCGTTCGCCACGGTCTTGAAGGGGAACGGAATCGCCCGGAGCGTCGAGGCAAACTCCTCGTTGGACAGCCCCGCCACCAGGACCCGGTCCTGGAAGAACGCGAGGTCGGTGATGGATTCCATCCGGGGATTGCTCTGCCGACGGCCCTCCCCCACCACGGCGTCCTTGGGCGGATCCGGCAACTCCGCCCGGGAAAACTTCGCCTTCTCCAGGTCCACCACCTCCAGCGCCGAGTCAGCCCCCACCCGCACCAGCACCGGCACCGCAGACGGGCCGCGTCCGCGCGAAATCGCCAGGTAGGCTCGATGCGAAATCGGGTTCACCGCGAGATCCCCGATCAGAATCTCCTCCGCGGTGGTGCCCAACATGCCCGCCAGCTTCTGCTGCACCCCCTCCACCCGGATCGTCGACCCACCCGGTTTCGACTGCGTGTCCCCGGTGGCCAGGGCCACCACCGCCGCGGATTTGGAATCGGCAACGAACAGGATGCCCTCGGGCCCGAACGCCAGCTGACTGATGGACTTGAGTCCGGGGGATCCGTCCTCGAACCCAGCCGTCCAGCCCCCGGCCGGCGCAACCTCGGCCAGGGCCGAACCCAGCGCTGCCACAACCAGCGAAGCAATGATGGTTTTCATGATACCGCCTACTCGCACGAATTACGTGATCACTTCAAGCCTTCTCTCGTAATCCATCGAGGTTTCCCAGCTCCCCACTCCCCACTCCAAACTCAAATCATATAATCCGCCCCCGGCGTCTCCCGCGGCACCGCCAGGGCCCGGGTCCGACGCACCAGCTCCGCCAACGTCACCCGCTCCAGCATGTCCGAGACCGCGTCACGCACCTCCCGCATGACGCTCCGGATCCCGCAGCGCGCTTCATCCGGACACGTGCAGGCCTCGTAAAACTTCTCGCTCACACAGCTAACCGGAGCCAGGGGCCCATCAATGTGCCGGATGATCTCCGCCAGCGTCACCCGATCCGCCGGTCGCCCCAGCCGATACCCCCCCTGCACCCCTCGCCGGCTCGTCACCACCCCGGCGCTCTTCAAATCGTTCAGGATCTGCTCCAGGAACCGCTTGGGAATGCGCTGCTCCTCCGCAATCGCCTGAATCCGAACCACCGCGTCCCCCTCATGCAGCGCCAGCGCCAGCATGGCCCGCAAGGCATACTCCCCACGCACAGACAATCGCATGCCCCCCAGCCTAAATCCCCGACCCAATGAATCAAGATTCCATCCAAGGCCAATCCAGAGAAGACAACAACATGTTGCACAACAACATTGTCTGTAATGTTTTTAATCTCAGTTGACATAGTCGAGATTAGATCGCAGGCTGGCCACGTCGTTGCCGGACATGAAATCACCCACGAACACCGATCCAGCCTCCCCCGCCGCCGCCAACCCGGACTGGATTGAGGTCGTGCGGCGCCACGTGGCCAGTCTGCGGTTTGGGGTGGTCCAAATCACCGTCCATGGCGGCCGAGTGGTGCAGGTGGAGCGAACGGAGCGCTTCCGATTCGAGGGACCCAACGCCTCCGGAACGCCCGAAACTCCCTGACGCACCCCTCCCCAAAGCCTCACCCGCCCCCATGCGCCCCCGATCCAAACATTTTATCCCAGCCCCCCTTTGCTCGGGCACTCCCGCGTCCACCCAGGAATCCTCCTTCCCGTCCCCGCTCCCTCCGCTGAACTCCTTCATCTCGCTTCTTTCCCGTTCCCTCGCCGCCGTCGTCCTGCTGCTGAGCCTCAGCTCCACGCCTGCGCCAGCCGCCGATGTTCGGCTGCTGAACGTTTCCTACGATCCGACCCGGGAGCTCTACACCGAGGTCAACACGGCCTTCGCCAAACTCTGGAAGGCCCGCAACGCCGGCAACGTGACCGTGCAGCAGTCGCACGGCGGCTCCGGAAAGCAGGCGCGGTCCGTCATCGACGGATTGCAGGCCGACGTCGTGACCCTCGCGCTGGCCTATGACATCGACGCCATCGCCGAGCGCAGCAAGGCCCTTCCCAAGGACTGGCAGAAGCGGCTTCCCAACAACTCCTCGCCCTACACGAGCACGATCGTCTTCCTGGTCCGGAAGGGAAATCCGAAGGGAATCAGGGACTGGGAGGACCTCGCCCGCCCGCAGATCGGGGTCGTGACCCCGAACCCCAAGACTTCGGGGGGCGCCCGCTGGAACTATCTCGCCGCCTGGGCCTGGGCCCAGGACAAGTTCAAGGGCGACGAAGCGAAGGTGAAGGAGTACGTCCGCGCGCTCTTCAAGAACGTGCCTGTGCTCGACACCGGCGCCCGGGGTTCCACCACCACCTTCGTCCAGAGCGGCATTGGGGATGTGCTGATCTCCTGGGAAAACGAGGCCCTGCTCGCGCTCAAGGAATACGGCGCCGACAAGTTCGAGATCGTGACGCCGTCGATCAGCATCCTGGCCGAACCGCCCGTCACCTGGGTCGATCGGGTGGTCAAGAAGCGCAACACGGAAGCCATCGCCCGCGCCTACCTCGAGTTCCTCTACTCCCCCGAAGGTCAGGAAATCGCCGGCCGGAACTTCTACCGTCCGCGTCTGCCCGAAGTGGCCGCCCGGTTTGCGAAGCAATTCCCCGCAGTGAAACTGGTCACGATCGATGAGGCGTTCGGCGGTTGGAGCAAGGCCCAGCCCACCCACTTCGCCGAAGGCGGGACGTTCGACCAGATCCAGAAGCCCTGAATTTCCCTCCGCATCTCCCGACCACCCACCCAGCGCTGATCGAACGCACACCCTTTTCCTGACATGACCACGCCGTCCTCCCTCATCGCCCGCCCTCCCGTGACTCCCGCCGTGCCCCTCTTCACCCGGCGTCCGCTCGAGCGTCTGCTCGCCCCGCTGGATCAACTGGCCCTCGGATCGAGCCACTTCTTCAAGAAACCGCTCCACCCAACGACCGAGCACGAACACGGACTGCTCCCGCGCTATTTCTTCCTCGGACCCCGCAGCGGCGGCGACTACCTCCGCCTCGGCATCTTCGCCACCATCCACGGCGACGAACCCGAAGGCGCCCTCGCCATCGTCCGCTTCCTCAGCTTCCTCGAGAAAAATCCCGAACTGGCCCAGGGTTACGCCCTCTACTTCTACCCCGTCTGCAATCCGCAGGGCTTCGAGGACCGCACCCGTCACTCCCGCAGCGGCAAGGACCTGAACCGCGAATTCTGGAAGTCCTCCTCCGAACCCGAAGTCCGCGCCCTCGAATCCGAAATCTGGGCCCACGCCTTCCACGGCATCATCAATCTCCACTCCGACGACACCAGCGACGGTCTCTACGGCTTCGTCAACGGTGCCGTGCTTTCCGAAAACATTCTCGAACCCGCCCTGCTCGCCGCCGAAAAGTTTCTGCCGCGCAACCGGCGTCGGCGCATCGATGGATTCCCCGCCCGCAAGGGAATCATTTACGAGACCTACGATGGCATCCTGCGCGCCGTGCCCGGCCTCCCCAATCCACCCTTCGAAATCACCTTTGAAACCCCGCAGAAATCCCCGCTGCACCTCCAGGTCGAGGCCTTCAACGCCGCCCTGAGCACCGTGCTCCAGGAATTCCGCTACCTCATGGCCATCGGCCAGGACATCTGATGCCCCCTTCGGGGAGGTGAGTCGTGGGTCGTGGGTGGTGTGCCGAAAAAGTCTGCCCAATCCCCGATTCCGAGACCGTAGCCCCAGACCCGAAACGCCAGACGCCAAACCCCAGATCCCAGACCCCAGACGCCAGACGCCAGATCCCAGACGCCACCCCCGATCTCCGATCTCCGAACACCGAACTCCGAACCCTATGCCGCGCATTTTCGACGACATCACGCAGACCATCGGCAACACCCCGCTCGTCCGGCTTCATCGGACGGCGAAGAAGCACGGGGCCATCGCCGACGTCCTGCTCAAGCTCGAGTTCTTCAACCCGCTGTCGAGCTTCAAGGACCGCATCGGCGTCAACAGCGACACGCTCGAATCCCTCGGCATCGCATCCTGACCCATTCCGAATCGGGACGGAACCGCGCCACCGCCGGGAATTTGACCCCGGCCAGTGCCTCCTCCGCCCCTCGAACCCTCACTTCAACCGCCCGACCCCACACAAGGAGGAGCATGAGCCGATCGCCTAACACGTGCTGACCCGCATCCCGTCGCAGTCCCAAATTCCGTCCGCATCCGCGTCCCATTCCGCCTTTCGCCCGGCCATCGCTGCCACGCTGGCCGGGATCCTGGCCACCAGTTCCGCTGTTCCCACCGTGGCCCAGGATTCGGCAGCCGCCACGGCTCCCGCCCCGGCAGCCGCCCAGTCCACCGCCCAGCCCCCGACTGCCGGCACCCCGGACAACTCCGGGCGGCTGATCGAAAGCCTCGTCACCCGACTCCAGGAACTCGAACGCCGCGAGTCGGAACGAGCGAAGGCCGCCGAAAACCAGTCCGCCGATCTGGTGCGGAAACTCCAGAACCGCATCGACGAACTGGAAGGCAAGGTCAAGGCCCTCGAGGGCGCCCGCGTCGTCCCCGAACTGTCCGTCGGCCCCGACTCCGGCCCCACGCCGGCTGAACTCGACCAGAAGGTTCGCGTCCTCGAACGGAAGAACCAGCTCGCCGCCGAGAAAGCCAGGGAAACACCCCAGGTCTCCCTCGGCGCCTCGGGATTCTCCTTCCGCTCCGCCGACACCAACTTCGTGCTCCGCGTCCGCGGCCTGATCCAGGGCGATTCGCGGCACTTCTTCGGCGACAACGAACTGGCCACGGACAACGACGGCATTCTGCTGCGGCGATCCCGCATCGGGCTCGAGGGAACGGTGTTCCGGGATTTCGATTACCAGCTCATCTCCGACTTCGGCGGGCCCAACATCCAGATGCTCGACGCCAATGTGGCGTACAAGTTCCAGCCCGGACTCCGTCTGCGCGCCGGGCGATTCAAGAGCCCCGTCGGCTACGAGCAGTACCTGTCCGTCCACAACATCCATTTCAACGAACGCTCGCTCGTCACCAGTCTCGTCCCGATCCGCAATGACGGCATCCAACTGGAGGGCGAAGCCCTCGGCCAGCGCCTGAGCTATGCCGCCGGCATCTTCACGCCCTCCGGCGACGGCCGGAACGCCGGATTCAACGATCACGGCGATGATCCGGAATTCGCAGGCCGCCTGTTCGCCCAGCCGTTCCGAACCTCGGACAACACCTGGCTGCGCGGACTCCAAGTCGGAGTCAGCGGATCGTGGTCGCAGATCAGCTCCAACGTGGTCGGCCTGCCCAACACGATCGGTGGCACTCGCCCCGGGTATCTCACCCCCGCCGGACAACAGTTCTTCGCCTACAACTCGCCCGCGGGAACCGTCGTCGCCGATGGCGTGCACTGGCGGCTCAGTCCATTCATCCAGTACCTCAAGGGTCCCTTCGGTATTCTCGGCGAATACCTCGTCAGTCAGCAGGGCGTTCTTAATGCCACCACCCTGCGTTCCGAGAACCTTCAGCACGCCGCCTTCCAGGTCGCCGGCCAATGGATGCTCAGCGGGGAGGATGCCTCCTGGAATGCCATCAACCCCATCCGTCCTTTCAGTCTCTCCGACGGCGGCTGGGGCGCCTGGCAGCTGGTGGGGCGCTACACCACCCTGGACCTCGACAACGACACCTTCCCCGCCTTCTCCAATCCGGCTTCGTCCGCCAGCAGCGCGGCCACCTGGGCCGTCGGCATCAACTGGTGGCTGAACCGCAACGTCCGCATTCTCACCAGCTTCTCCCACACCTCCTTCGAAGGCGGCGGCAACGTCAATCCCGCCGATCCCTCCTCCATCTCCGCCCCGGCCACGGTCACCGCCCAGGACGAGAACGCGCTCATGACCCGGATTCAAATCGGATTCTAGAAACCCCAAACCCACGAAAATCCATCCCGCGAGCCGAGACCACTCCACTGCCTCCGCGCCACCCATCCATCCATCCATCCTGCCACTCATGAAACCTCATCCCCCCAACCGATTCACCTCCGGCCCCGCGGCGGTGCTCGCCACCCTGCTGCTCGGCTCCGGCGCCACGATCGCAGCCCCGTTCGTCTACACGCCCCCCGACCTCCTCCTCGTGGTCCGGCAAACCGGCAACGCGTCCGACCTGGTCGTCAATCTCGGCAAGGTGACCCAGTTCACCGCCGTTGCCCCCGGAACCTCCGTCCCGATCACCGCGCTCAGCTCCGCCTTGCTGGCCGCCGCATTTCCCAATCTCAACGACCTGTCCTGGTCCGTCACCGCCGCCAACCGCCCGCCGGTTGATCCGGCCTACCCGCTGCAAACGATCTGGGCCACAGCCCCGCGTCTCGATGCAGCGACCACAGCCCCCGCCTGGCTGCGCAAAGGCCAGTTCGTCCAGGGCAACGCCGCCAGCCAGATCGACGCGCTCGGCGTCAACGCCGCCCTCACCAGCAGCCTGCTCCCCGGCGGCCCCAACAACACGGCCACCGCCGTCGTGCTCCCCGTCTCCGCCGCCTACCCCATCGCACCCGTGCTCGGTCCCGACGGCAATTTCGCCGGCACCTTCCAGGGACGCGTGGAGTCCGTGACACCGTCCGACTTCGACACCCAGCCGGGTATCGTGTCGCGCGCCGACTTCCTCGAACTCGTCCCGGGCACTTCGGCAGCCGGCACCCTCAACCAGCCCGGACGGTTCCTCGGCTACTTCGAGTTCAAACCGGACGGTTCCCTGACCTTCGTCTCGCCCACCTCGGCGCCCCAGGCCCCAATCATCACCGGGATCACCCGCCAGGCCACCACGACCACAGTCTCTTTCAACAGCGTCTCCGGCGTCCAATACCGGCTGCGTCGCACCGACGCCTCGGGCCTCACCACGCCCATCGCGTCCTGGACCCTCCAGGGCACCACCACCGGCACCGGCAGCGTCGCGTCCCTCCAGGACACCTCCGCCGATTCCATCCACTTCTACGCCATCGAAGCACTTCCGTGACTCCCCTGTCCTTGCTGACCCGAACCCTATTTCACAACCCATCCACCCTCTCGAATCCCATGAAGAATCTACGATCCCTCCTGTTCGCCTCGCTCGGCCTGCTCGCCACCGCCGCATCCGTCCACGCCCAGGTGGACATCCGAATCTCCGGCGCCGTCGCCTTCCGTGACACGGCCTACCGCGCCGTCCGCAATCTCTTCGGCGCAAATCTCGCCTCGCAGAATCCCGAGGACAGCGCCACCGCCCCCACCGCCCTGAAGGTAACCTGGAGCGGAAAACTCCCCGCGCTGTTCGGCGACCAGGCCGTGACCGTCTACGCCTTCTACAATGGTGCCGTCGCCGGCATCCAGGACCTCACCCAGAACCGGCAAGTCGCGTTCCTCTCATCCTCGACGCCCGCCATCACCAACACCGTCAACCTGCCCTCCGACATCGCCTTCTCCTCCATCTTCCAGCAGGCGACCGAATTCCAGACCCCGGTGCTCGAGGACGCCCTGTTCGGCGCCACGCCGATCAACCTGGTCAAGAGCAGCTCCGCCCCTGCCGGCATCACAAATATCACCACCCACCAGTTGAAGACGCTCGCCGCCAACGGCTCCGTCCCCGCCTGGTTCCTCACCGGCAACACCAACGACACCGAAACGATCCACTTCATCAACCGGGACCCAACGGCCGGCCAGCGCGTCACGCTGGTCGAGGAGGCCATCTTCACCGGCCGCCCCATCCAGTACTCCTGGGACGTCGCCAAATCCCAATTCGTCATCGATCCCACCGGACGCAACGCCACGCAGATCGCCACCCAACTGAACACCTACGGACCGGCCATCAGCTACCTGATCTCCGTCGACTCCTTCTCCGTCAACGGCGGCCAGAACGTCCTGTCTTACAACGGCGCCAAGGCCTTCAGCGGCACGTTCAAGAACACCGGCAACGACTTCACCCCGGTCATCTCCGGCCAGTACAGCCTCTGGGTCTACGAGCATCTGCTGGTCCGCTCCACGACCTCGGCCAACATCCGCAGCTTCCGCGATGCCCTGATCCGCTCGATCAACACGGAACTTCAAACCTCCGCGTTCTCCGTCCCGATCTCGAAGCTCCGCGTCGAACGCACCGCCGACGGCGCCCCCGTCGCACCGTTGGAATAGCGATGGCAGCCGAACTCGCAGTCGCGGAGCGACGCCTGAAGCCAGCCGAAGTCACGTTCGCGAAGCGACCCACGATGACAGCCGAAACCGCAGTCGCGGAGCGACGCCCGAGGGTAGCCGTGGGCTTCAGCCCACGGTCATCCACGCACGTTTCCCTCCGCGTCGCGGAGCGACGCCTGACAACCACCGTCCTCAACAGGTCCCGGAACCCACAATTCTCCGGCGCCCATCAGCCTCCCATCGTCGCTCCGCGACGCGTCCCTTTCTCCCACCCGATCCAGGGGCTGAAGCCCCTGGCTACCATCACGGCATCGCTACGCGATGGAGGTGCGGATGCCTTTCCTCCCGACCTCAATATCCAGATCGAGATCCGGCTCCCGGCCAAACCCGCACGCCGGCGAAGCCCATTCGACGTCGCGGAGCGACACCCGAGGGTAGCCGTGGGCTTCAGCCCACGGTGGTCTGCGCATGTTTCCCAACGCGTCGCGGAGCGACGCCGGACAAATCACTCACTCAACGTATCCCGCGCTCCACGGCTCCCCATCGTCGCTCCGCGACGCGCCCCCTCCTCCCACCCGATCCAGGGGCTGAAGCCCCTGGCTACCATCACGGCATCGCTACGCGATGGAGGTGCGGATGCCTTTCCTCCCGACCTCAATATCCAGATCGAGATCCGGCTCCCGGCCAAACCCGCACGCCGGCGAAGCCCATTCGACGTCGCGGAGCGACACCCGAGGGTAGCCGTGGGCTTCAGCCCACGGTCGTCCACGCATGTTTCCCTCCGCGTCGCGGAGCGACGCCTGGATCTCCTAATCGAACAAATACCGTTCCTCGTAGGCGATCAGATGCTGCTCCAACAACTCCCTCCATTCCTCCTCAAACGAGCGCCCCTGGTGATGTGCGCGCTGGGACTGGATGTAGTCAGACACCGCCGCCACCCCGCTCTGGCTCACCGTGAAAGCGGCGTAGCCGTCCTGCCATGCGAACCCGCGAAATCCGGGCAACGTCTCCCCCATCCAAACCGATGACCTGCCCTTCACGCGCTGCATCAACGAGCTGATGGCCACGGTCGGAGAAAGCCCCAGCAACAAGTGGACATGATCATCGAATCCCCCAATCCGGACGGGTACCGCCTTGTGCTCGCGGGCGATTCCGCCGAGGTACGACCACACACGTTTTTCGACCTCGGGAGTCAACCATCGCTCCCGATGTTTCGTGCTGAAAACCAAATGATAATGCAGCGCCGTGTAAGTGTTGCTCACGAGACCTCCTGGGCGCGCAGCTCCGCACGCGACATCCCGTCACGTCAAGCCGAAGTCGCGGTCAGATACGCCTATAAGCCTTCCATCGTCGCTCCGCGACGCGCCCCCTCCTCCCACCCGATCCAGGGGCTGAAGCCCCTGGCTACCATCACGGCATCGCTACGCGATGGAGGTGCGGATGCCTTTCCTCCCGACCTCAATATCCAGATCGAGATCCGGCTCCCGGCCAAACCCGCACGCCGGCGAAGCCCATTCGACGTCGCGGAGCGACACCCGAGGGTAGCCGTGGGCTTCAGCCCACGGTGGTCTGCGCATGTTTCCCAACGCGTCGCGGAGCGACGCCGGACAAATCACTCACTCAACGTATCCCGCGCTCCACGGCTCCCCATCGTCGCTCCGCGACGCGCCCCCTCCTCCCACCCGATCCAGGGGCTGAAGCCCCTGGCTACCATCACGGCATCGCTACGCGATGCCCCTACTCCTGGCCTTAAGTAATGCGTCCCATGTTTCCACCCGAACTCGCAATCGCAGTCGCGGAGCGACGCCCGAGGGTAGCCGTGGGCTTCAGCCCACGGTGGTCTGCGCACGTCCCCCAACGCGTCGCGGAGCGACGCCGGACAGCAACCGTCCCCTCCCTGATCCCCTGATCATGACCGCCCACCGGACCACCGACGGCGTCCCATTCCCTTTCGCCTCCCGGCCCCGCCGCGCCAGCAAGCTGGCCCAAGCCTCCATGCTGGTCGCGCTGGTGGCGTCCTCTTTCGAATCCATCGCCGACTCCTCCCTGACCGCGGCCACCCAGCCCGTCCGTTCCGTCGCCGTGCGACGGTTTCAGATCGACGGAAACACCGCCCTCCCGACGGAACGCATCCAGGAAATCCTGAAGCCCGCGACCGGTGCCGAAATTGATCTGCCCACTCTCCGCTCCGCCCTGGTCACCCTGCGCGAAGCCTACCGGCTCGCCGGTTATCCGAATGCCTCGCTCCAGGTCCCGCGGCAGCTGATGACCGAAGGCACTCTCGCAATCCGCATCCAGGAGGGACAACCAACCGCCCCGGCAATCCCTCCGGCGCCTGCCACAGGCTCCCCGGCCTCTCCCGCTCCCGCGCCGACTCCCACCCCGGCACCAGCCCCGCCCCCGGGCTTCGAAGTCCGCCGTTACGAGGTGCTGGGCAACACGGTTCTCGCCCAGGAAATCGTGGATGCCGCATTCACCAACGCCATCGGATCCCGGGTCACGTTTGGCGACATCCAATCCTCGCTCGGCAAATTGCAGCTCGCCTACCGGGAACGCGGCTTCGCCACGGTCTCGGTCGGCCTCCCGCAGCAACAACTCACCAACGCCACCGTCAAGGTCCAGGTCACCGAAGGCATCCTCTCCAGCATTCAGGTTGTTGGAAACCAGCACTTCAGCTCCAACAACGTGCTCCGCGCGCTCCCCAGTCTGCGCACCAACGAACTGCTCAACGGCAAGGTGTTCCAACGGGAACTCGACATCGCCAACCAGAACCGCGACCGCCAGATCTATCCCACCGTCGGCCCCGGTCCCGAACCGGGCACCAGCGCCGTCACGCTCCGGGTCAAGGACCGCCTCCCGATCCACGGTCGCGTCGAAATCAACAACCACTCCACACCCGGCTCGCCCGACTGGCGTGTGAACGCCTCGCTCCAGCACAACAATCTCTGGCAGCTCGAACATCAGCTCGGGCTCAACTACAGCTTCACGCCCGACGCCTACAAATCCGGCGCCGCCGATCCCGACTACCTGCTCAACCGGCCCCTCATCGCCAACGTCGGCGCCTATTACCGGCTTCCCTTCGGCGCCCCGGAATCGGTGGGCGAACGAATCGCCTCCAACCGCACCTTCGGCTTCGACGAAGCCACCCGACAGTTCCGACTTCCACCGCCCGGTGCACGCCCCGACCTCACCGTCTACGCGAGCACGGCCTCCATCGACACCGGCGTTCAGTACAGCCCCGCGCGCGTGGTCTCCCAGACGCCCCTGCTCACCATCGTCTCCCAGGACACCGGCCAGAACCTCTCGCTCAACGACACCGTTGGCACCCGCTTCAACCTGCCCCTCGCCCTCGGCCGAACCGAAGCGCGTCGGTTCGGGTTGTCCTTCGGCCCCGATCCCCGCCGGCTCTCCCTCGAGACATTCAACCCCACCAACTTCCCCATCCCCACCGTCGTCACCAACGCGCAGGGCTCGCAAACCATCGAGTCCCGGGTGTCCTCGCCCCAGCCAACCCGGAAAAACGACGTCACCTACCTGCCTCTCGCCCTCGGCGCTGATTTTTCACAGTCCGATCGCTCCGGAGGCACCTCCGCCACGCTCGCGGTCTCCGGCAATCCCATCGGCTCCGACGAGGACTTCGCAACGCTCGGCTACTCGCGCGACGCCCAGGCGGGGTTCGTGAAAGCCACCGCGTTCGTCACCCGCGAACAACGTTTCTCCCACGACTGGTCCATCCTCGCCCGCGCCGCCGGTCAGATCGCCTCCGGCCCGCTGCTCGGCATCGAACAATTCTCCGTCGGCGGCGTCGGCAGCGTTCGCGGCTATTTCGAAGGCGACGAATTCGGGGACTCCGGCTGGTTCGCCTCGCTGGAATCCCGCACCCCTTTCCTTCTCGAACGGGTCGCGGTGGGCTCGGATTTCCCACCCGTCTGGATCCGCGGGTCCGCCTTCATCGATGCCGGCCAGCGTCTGCTGATCGACAACTCCGCCACCTTCGAACCCACCCGCACCCTGCTCGGCACGGGATTCGGCGTGAGCGCCAACATCAACAACCGGGTGGATCTCCGGATCCTGGTCGGCTGGCCGCTGCTCGACACCCCGAACACACCCGCCGGAACGCCCCGCGTTTACTTCTCCCTCGGAGGCCAATTCTGATGAGCGCCCACGCCCACGCCCACGCTTCCCGCACCAGCTCGCCCTCCGGCAACCCCCACCCCGGGCTCGCCGCCGTGGTGTTCTGGATCCTGCCCTTCGCCTCCCAGGCGAATCCCCAGGGTCTCGTGGTGCAGCAAGGGAGCGCCAGCGCCAGTGCCACCGGAAATCATCTCCAAATCACGGCCTCCCACAACGCCGTGCTTCAGTGGTCGAGCTTCAATCTCGCCCCCGGGGATTCCGCCTCGTTCCTCCAGCCCTCCGCCTCTTCCGTGGTCTGGAATCGAATCCTCGACGCCAACCCCTCCCAGATCCACGGCTCGATCACGGCCAACGGCATCGTGGTGCTGATGAACGCCTCGGGGTTCTACTTCGGCCCCGGCTCCTTCGTCAGCGCCGCCGGGCTCGTCGTCACCACCGCCCCCACCACCCCCATCGAAACCGGCGGCGGCCCCTTCTGGCAGTTCAACGGCGCCCCGCCCTCCGCCGCCATCGTCAACTACGGCCACCTCCAAACCAGCCCCGGCGGCGCCGCCTTCCTCATCGCCGAACGGATCGAAAACCACGGCTCCATCACCGCGCCCGGCGGCTCCATCGGACTCGCTGCCGGAAAGGACGTGCTGCTCTCGGAACGACCCGACGGACGCGGCCTCAGCGCCCAGGTCCAGCTCCCCTCCGGCGCCATCGACAACTCCGGCCGGCTGGTCGCCGACGCCGGCGCCGTCGCCCTCAAGGCCCGCGTGGTCAACCAAACCGGACTCATCCAGGCCAACTCCGTCCGCGAACGAAACGGCGTCATCGAACTGTTCAGCACCGACATCGTCCTCGGGAACGGCGGGGACGGCTCGGCCGGCTCCGGCACCGTGCCTGCCGGCGCCCCGCCCTCCACGTTGAACCTCGACGTGAACACCGCGTTCACCGGGTTTTCGCGGATCGTTCTCCAAGCCACCCGCAACATCACGCTGGGGTCGGGCGTGCTCTGGGATCTGGCCAACAGCACCGGCGTCTCCGATCAGAGCAGTCTCCTACAACTCGAAGCCGGCAACTCCATCACGCTCGCCAACGGCTCCTCCCTGCTTGGCTCCGGCAACTGGTCGATCTCATTCCAGGCAGGTCGCGATTTCGCCACCGAATCCAGCATCCGTTCCGGCACCGGCTCCATCACCCTGACCGGCAACGCCACCGTCGAAACCGCGAGCGGCTCCATCGGGCTTATCGCAGGCCAGAACATCACCGTCGGATCCGGGGCGATCCGCACCACCGCCGGCGGTTCGATCGAGGCCCGGGCCCTCGCCGGCTCCATCAACACCGGCACCCGCCCCAACGGCTTCGTCTTCCGCCCCTCCGGATATTCCGTCGACCCCGCCGTCGGCGGCATCAGCACCAGCGCGGGCGGCAACGTGTCCCTCAACGCCGGGCTGGATGTCACCAGCCTCCTCCCGCTCCCCGGTGGAACCCAACCCAATGGCGGCTCCGGCGCCTTCGGCGAGCAGCCCGGCAACGTCACCGTCAACGCCGGCCGCGATGTCTCCGGGCATTTCATTGCCCGCAACGGCACAGGCTCCATCAACGCCGGACGCAACGCCGGCACCGCCGGTCGCCTTCTCGCCCTCAGCCTCGTGCGCGGCGGATGGAGCGTCGACGCCGGCCAGGACGTCCTCCTCCAGGAAATCCGCAACCCGAACGGGGTCTTCAACAATCTCGGCTCCTCCACCTCGCCCAACCGGCACCGGTTCGACTACGCCCCCGACGCCTACGCCTCCCTGAAAGGCGGTCGTTCCGTCCAACTCCGCGGCACCGCACTGCCCCGGTACTCCGACGTCTTCTCGCAAGGCCTGCCGCCCATCTACCCGGGCCGACTCGACATCTCAGCAGGAGCCGGTGGCGTCGAGCTGGCCAATGATGTGGTTCTCTTCCCCGCTGCCACCGGCAATCTTTCCATCACCACCACCGACGGCGGATCGCTCGTCGGAACCCGCTCCGAGGGTCTCACCCAGCTGATCGTTTCCGACAGTGGCCGGTCCCAGTACCGGGCCTTCGGGGATTTCGGCATCGCCGACCACGCCGCCACCCCGGTCCACCTCGCGAACTCCGAGCCCATCCGGATCGACGTCGCGGGCAATGTTTCCGGCATCCTTTTCGGCCTGCCCAAACGCGCGGAGATCCGCGTCGGAGGCAACGCCATCAACAGCCGGATCGAAGGCCAGAACCTTCGCCCCGAGGACATCACCCGACTGGTGGTGGGCGGCGACATTCTCAATCGGAACGAGTTCACCTCCGCGCCCCTCGCGAATGCCCCGGATTTCTCCGCGTTCGAACTCGGCCTGATCTACCCGCCACCTTCAGGAAGTCTGGCCGGCATCGAATCGCGGTTCTCCTACAACGCGGCCAACAAGACCCTGACCTTCCGCGGCCGCATGACCGGCGATGAACTCCGGTTCCTGCTCAACACGCCCGTTCAGGAACTGGACCCCTCGGGCGCCCCCATCCTGCTTCCCAACGGAGAACCCCGCACACGACTGGTCCCAACCCTGCCGGCGGAAATCGTCGAGCGGCTCTACGCCGAAAGCCAGGACGTGCCGCTCAACCCCGACACCGGCTACCGCATCGGCGGTCCCGGCCGTTTCGAAATCACCGCCCGCAGCCTCGATCTCGGCGCCACCGCCGGCATCGTCTCCCAGGGACCGCGCGCCAACGCCGCCCTCGCCCAACTCGCCACCCGCGGCGCCGATGTCTCCGTCACCCTCGCCGGCGACCTCGACATGTTCTCCACCAAGATCGCCTCGCTCAACGGCGGCAGTCTGACCCTCAACGTCGGCGGCAACCTGAACGCCGGCTCCCGCAGCTTCTCCTCCTCCGACAGCGCCGCCCGCGGGATCTTCACCGTCGACGCCAGTGACGTCACCGTCACCGCCCGCGGCAACATCAACGTCAACGGCTCCCGCATCGCTGCCTACGACGGCGGCCACGTCACCGTCCGATCCCTGGAAGGGTCCGTCGACGCCGGCACCGGTGCCGGCGGCGCGGCCACCGTCGAGAAGATCCATGTCGATCCCCTGACACGACGCATCCTCTCCTACAGCGCCACCATCCCGGGCAGCGGCATTCTCGCCACCACCTTCCCGCCCTCCCTCGATCCGGCTTTCCCACCCTCGACCACCACCGTGGGCAACATCCTGGTCGAAACCCCCCGCGGCGACATCATCGCCAGCGCCGGCGGTGTCGTTCAGGTCCCGCTCAACGGACTCGGCAGCACTGCGGGAACCGTCACCCTTCGCGCCGGTTCCAAGGACGCCTCCGGCCAGGTGCTCTACCGCGGCAGCATCGACGCCTCCGGCTCCGGCGTCATCGGCAGCACAGTCAAACTCGAGGCCAGCGGCGACATCAAAGGCCTCGTCTTTGCCCGCGAAAGCATCGACGTCGCCGCCCAGCAGAACGTCAGCGTCACCGCCCTCGCCCAGGGCAACGTCAACGTCAGCTCCGGCGGAAACATCTCCGGAACCATCATCGGCGTCGGATCCGTGAACGCCTCGGGTGCAGGCAACGTCGACGCCACCCTGCTCTCCCAGAACATCAGCACCAGCGGCAACGTGACCTCGGGCCAGGTCGGCTTCTCCCAGGGAACCGCCGCCAACACCGCCACCCAGGGCGCCCAGTCCGACACCGTGACCAAAACCGTCGCCTCCGCCAAATCCAAGGACGCCGAGGATTCGGATCCCCGGAAGAAAACCCCGTCCCCGCGCCTCACCCGAACCGTTGGCCGCGTCACCGTGATCCTCCCCGGCAAGGATGGCGCCACAAAGTAATCACACCACGTCACGCATCCGACTCCCGACTCCCGACTCCCTACTCCCGACCTTCTCCCCACGACCCACGACCCACGACGCACGACCAACTCCCATGCTCATCGCCTCCGGTGCCCTTCAATTCGCCTTCGAGAAATCCACGCTCGAAGGAAAAATCACCATCTCGCTCCTGCTCGTCCTCTCCCTGTTCAGCTGGACGATCATCATCACCAAGATCCGGCAGCTTCACATCGCCCGGAAGTACGCCAAACGTTTCTTCGCCGCTTATGGCGCCACGCACGATCCGCTCGAGATCCAGCGGCAGAAGACCGAGTTCGACGGGGCACCCGCCTACAGCCTCTACACCCGCGGTGCCGACGAGCTGGAATATCACCTGCGCGAAAACCCTGTCGTCGTCCGCGGACAATCCCGCATCAGCACCGCATCGTTTGAAGCCGTGAAGGTCGTGCTCGAAGAGGCGGCCGCCTCCGAGGCCATCGCCTTGGAAAAAGGCATGATCGTGCTCTCCACCGCCGTGGCGGGCGGTCCCTTCATCGGTCTGCTCGGGACCGTCTGGGGCGTCATGGAAACCTTCGCCGGCATTGCCCGCGCCAATTCCGCGTCCCTCACCGCCATGGCCCCCGGTGTCGCCGGTGCGCTCATCGCCACCGTCATCGGCCTGCTCGTCGCGATCCCGGCCATGTTCGCCTACAACTTCATGGTCACCACCATCCGGGGCATCACCCAGGAACTCGACGGTTTCGCCTCCCGCTTCGCCAACCAGATCGAGCATCGCTACGTCGACAACCGCCCGCTCTCCGAGGAACTCCGCACCGCCAACGAGGAACTGTCCCAGCGCATCCTCATCGCCTTCGGCCGCAACGTCCCTCCGCCGCCCCCCGATCCCCGGTCCCAAATCTAGAGTGCGTTGTTTGTCGTGAGTCGTGTGTCGCCCCCAGAATCCGCGAAGAGTGTGTAGTAAGTCGCGTGTCGTATGTCGCCCCGAGAAATCGGCCCTAGATCCCAGACGCCACCGGGAGTGCGTAGTTTGTAGCAAGTCGAGTGTCGCCCCGAGAATTCCCCAGACCCCAGACCCCAGACGCTAGACGCCAGCCCCCATCCCCCAGACCCGAAACATGAGAAAGTGCAGTCACAGCGCGCATCACACGCTCACGGAGATCAACATCACGCCGCTGCTGGATCTCGCCTTCGTCCTGCTCGTCATCTTCATCATCACCACCACCCCCGTCGTCAACGACCTCGAACTCAACCTGCCCAAGGCCGCCAAACACGAAAAGGACCCGCCTCGGAAACCCAACTTCATCAGCGTCGAAGCCTCCGGCGCACTGTTCCTCAACAAACTCAAGGTGGACTCGGACCAACTGCTCCAGGGTCTCATCGCCCTCCGCGTCGAGGACCCGGATCTCAGCGTGATCGTTCGGGGCGATCGCCTGACCAAGTACCGCCAGATCCGCAACGTGCTCGACCTCTGCCAGCAGGCCAACGTGGTCAAGGTCGACCTCGCCACCGATCCCGCCGACGGCACCCCGTAGACCGGATTGTCCGCGCCCATGATTCCCCAGTCCCAACCGCGCCAGCGTCGCAATTCCTCGCGGACCAACCTGCTCATCTCGCTCGCGTTCCATTCCGCGATCGTGATTGCGCTCACCTACTTCGCGGCCCGCGAAGGCCTGCTCGGCAAGGAGCTCCGCAAAATCGCGGTCCAGATGGTGAAGGAGAAACCGCCGGAGCCCGAAAAGCCGAAGGAACCCGAAAAGCCCAAAGAGGAACTCCCGAAGCCGGAGGAACCCACCCCCACGCCAGAACCCGCTCCGACGCCACCCCCGGCCGCACCTGCGCCCACCACGACCGCCACTCCACCCCCGGCGAACCTTACGGCTCCTCCCTCCGTCGCTCCCCCAGCCAATGCCATGCCCGCCTTCGTTTTCGGCGGCGGTCGCACCGTCCAAAGCAGCTCCGATCCGGTCCAAGTCTACCGCGGCCTGATTGAATTCGCCCTGCGCGCCAAATGGAACCGGCCGACCGACCTTGCCGACTCCCTTTTCGTCGCGGAAGCCGAGGTGGCCGTCGACCGCACCGGCCGTGTCTCGGATCCGGTTTGGAAAAAGGGTTCGGGCAATGACCGCTGGGATGCCTCCGTGAAACAGGTTCTCGCCACAGCCACCACCCTCACCCGCCCGCCCCCCACCAATTTCCCGCCGCGTGTTCTGGTCCGCTTCGACGTCCAGGAAGTCGTCGACGCCGAAGCGGAGAACAACCCTCAGCAGGCTTCGGAAACGTGGTCCCGAGGATTGGACAGCCCGTCCCAGGATTCCCCACAACCTCCGCAATGAAGAAAACCTCCCGCTCCCAGCACGGAACACTGAACGAGCTCAACATCACCCCGTTGCTCGATCTCGCCTTCGTGCTGCTCGTGATCTTCATCATCACCACCCCCCAGCTGGTCAACCATCTCGAGATGGCCCTGCCCTCCGGTCAGCCGCCTCCCGCAAACCCCGACCAGCCCAAACCCGAGATTCAACGCATCGCCGTCGAGGCTTCCGGTCAGCTCCGACTCAACAACACCCCGCTCACCCTAACCTCCCTCAAATCCAACCTCGAACGCATCAAGACCCAGGATCCCGAACTGGCGGTGGTGGTCCAGGGAGCCGACGACGTCGACTACCAGAGCATGATCGGGGTGCTGGATGTTCTCCGGCAGCTGGACATCACCAAGGTTGGCCTCGCGACCCGCGAAGAATCCGCGCGGTAAAAATCTGGAGTGCGGCAGCCCTCTGCCGCTTTCCTACAACCGCCCCCTTCGCCTAGCCCCCATCCCATCGCCCCACGCACACATCACCGTGCCGTGTGCCTCCCTTTCGCCTGCTCCGACTCCACACCAGTGCCTCTTTCCCCCGCGAATTCAAAGCGGCAGAGGGCTGCCGCACTCCACATCCGGCTCTCCCACTCCCCTGCGCGTCCTGGACTGCGGCAGCCCTCTGCCGCTTTCCCACAACCGTCCCCTTCGCCCGTAAACTCGGGAGAGTTCCCCGCGCCTCCCCTCCCCGCCCAGTGCGCTGAATCGAAGCAGCGCAGCGCCACTCCCGGCCATCCCCCGTCAGATGGGGAAATCGCACCCAGCTACCGGCAAGCCCCCCAGCGTCCTCCCATCTGCTATTCCCTCCGGCCTTGTCATTCACTCCCGATGCGCGCCCGCCGACGGCGTCGGCGCTGCGCCCTCCAGCCGTTCGAGAAGCGCCTCCAGATCGACGACGAGATCCGACAGATCCGGCCAGCGACGGTTGAGAATGTCGTTGGCATGGGCGAGCGCGTTCCGCAGCAGGCCGACTTCCTTGAAGAAGGTCTCCAGAGACCTCCTTGATTTGAATCCGCTCAACGCAAAGAGCTCCGTGTCCTTCATCAGAAATAACGCCTCCCCTCAGTACTTCGGCAGCACATTCACAATCCCCTCATACACCGGCATGCGATCCGGGCCGGCCTGCCGCGACAGTTTCTCCAACTCACGCTCAAGTTTCCGACGCTGCCGCGCATAGCGAGGATCATTCGCCAGGTTCCGCTGCTCCAGAGGATCGACCGCGAGGTGATAAAGCTCGGGAGTGAAACGGTCCGGCGATCCGTCTCCGTGCGGGTACCGAATCCACTTCCATTCGTCCGTGCGAACGCCCCGGACATTGGGAGTGTAGGGAAACTGTTTCTCGAAGTTGTACTCGTAGAGGAACGCACCGCGCCAACCAACCCGGCGTCCCTGGAGCAGCGGCTTCCACGACCGGCCCGACACACCCCGCAAGGCCTTCGCCCCCGCGATGTCCACCAGGCTTGGGGCAAGATCGAGGTTCAGGACCAGATTGCTGATGACGAGGCCTGGCTGGGCCAAAGGCGGATATCGCACGATCAACGGGACCCGCAGGCTCTCCTCATACATGGTTCGCTTGTCGACCCTCCCGTGCTCCCCCAGCACGAACCCATTGTCGCTGGTGAAAACGATCAGGGTGTTGTCGAGCTGCCCCGTCGTCTTTAGTGCCTGATAAATCCGGCCCACGCTTTCGTCCACGGACAGCAGGGTCGCGTGGTACGCCCGAACAAAGCGTCCGTAGTCCTTCAATCCGTAAAGCGGCCCACCCGCGCCGTGCCACGTCGGATAGCTTTCCTTCAACCACGACGGTTTGTCCGGCGCGGCGTAGTCCCCGGCATTCGCCGGCGGTCGGATGGGAACGTCATCCAGGGCGTGCTCGAAGCGGGGTTCGGGCTGGATGGGCCCTCCGTGGGGCGCCTTCTGCCCGACGATCAGGAGAAACGGCTTGGCATGCCTCCGTTCCAACCATTCGACCGCGTGATCGGTCACCACCGTCGTGTAATACCCGGGGTACCGACGCCGCACGCCGTCGGCGTTGAATTCGTTGTCGAAGTAGTTGCCCTGGCCCCGATGACTGAACCAATGGTCGAAGCCCGGACGCTGCTCGTCGTTGTCCTCGCCCATGTGCCACTTGCCCACGTACGCGGTCTCGTACCCTGCCTCCTTGAGTCGCCTCGGGTAGCTGGGCAGATCGTTTGGGTACTCGGTGAAATTGTTGAGCACCCCGTGCTGCCGCGCATAAAGGCCGCTGAGCAGGGAAGCGCGCCCGGGCGAACACAGGGACGTCGTGACAAACGCATTCGCGAACCGCGCGCCTTCGGCGGCCAGCCGGTCGATGTTCGGGGTCCGGATCACCGGATTCCCCGCACAACTCATGGCGTCCCAACGCTGGTCGTCGGTGAGAATCACCACCACGTTTGGCCTTTCCGCAGCCCCCACAACGCCCCAGGCCGCCCAGGCCATCAGAAACCACCAGACCTGCCAGAGGAAGGGATGTCGAACTTGGGATTTCACGTCCCCAAACTCTCCACGCCCAGGCAAGCCCGGGGAAGCGAGTTTTCCCGGACGGAGAGTGTTCGCAGAACAATCCGAACCTCCCTCCAAACCCCTTGGAACCATCCCTACTCAAATCGAGGGAGACTCATTCCACGGGCGTCTCTGCGGGAAACCCTCGGGTCGTTCCCACCTGCCAGGGCTGGCGCAAGCCCTCGACCGTCAGCACTTCGATGCCCGCGGTTCGGACGAAGGCCTCGGCATTCGTGCCCCCGAGCACCAGCATGGCGGTGGCCCAGGCGTCGGCGAGCGCGCAGGAACGATGAACCACGCTCGCCAGCACCACGCCCTGATCCACCGGCAGGGCCGTTCGAGGATCGATCAGATGGGACCTCGCACGCCCCCCGTCGGACCGCCGCGTTCGATAGGTGCCCGAGGTCGCGAGAGCCGCATCCTGCAACGTGACGCGCCGCAGCACGCGCCCCGCCCCGCCGGGTTCCTCGATCGCCACTCCCCACCTGCCTCGCGCCAGAAGTTCACCGCCCACTTCAATCAGATGATTCGTCGAACCGGCCGCCACCAACCGTTCCGACAGTCGATCCGCCGCATAGCCCTGGAGGATCGCGCCCAGGTCGATCTGCAATCCGGGATGATCCTTGCGCAGGGTCATGGCGTTGGTGTCGATGCCAAGCCGCTGCCATCCCACGCGGGCTCGGAGGATCTCTAGGGCCGCGGCATCCGGCGGCGACGGTGGGGATTCGCCCGGCCCAAAGCCCCAGGCCCGGACCAACGGCGCCACTGTGATGTCGAAGGCGCCGTCCGTGGCCCGGCTTATCTCCTGGCATCGGGCCACCAGGGACACCAGTTCCCCCGGCATCTCCAGCGCCTGGGTCGTGGACGCCGCATTGAACTGCGAGGTCGCCGAGTTGGTGCGCCAATGGGACAGCGACGCTTCAATCCGCTCGAGTTCCCCTCCCAGCACCGCTTCCAGCGCGACCGGATCCGCCACGGGTGGACGCAGCTTCACCGTCCACGTGGTGCCAAAGGCACGTCCGGCGAGGACCTGGACGTCCCCTCCCGGCACCCCCCCGGGGACGGAGGCACTGGCCGCGGAGTGGGTGGAGGTCGAGGATGTCCGGGCGAGGACCAGCCCCGTCCCGGTGATCAGCAGCAAGGCGGCCACCGCGTCGCGGATCCCGAGGCGATCCCCGCGTCCCGCATGCCGGAGGAATGCCAGCAAGGCTCACGTCGGACATCCGAACCGGCAGTAGGCCATCGGCACTAACAGGGACGCTCCCAGACCCATCAAGGCCACGATCCCTGAGACCCAGGCGGCTGGCGTGAGCGTCCAGGCGTCGAAGGGTTCAATCCGCGCGAGATCGAGGTCCACACGCGCCAGAGCGAACAGAAAAGCCAACCCAAGAAGCACGGGGCCTCCCCAGACCAGCCATCGATTCAATCGCTCAGGAACCGCCACCTGCCATCGACGAATGCGCGCCAGCCACTCCTGCAACACGCCATGCGGACAGAGGTGGTGGCAGTACCAGGCACGTTCCGTCGCCCAGGGAACCAGCAGGGCCAACGCGACGAGCAGGACCAATCCGGGTGCCGTCTCCCAGGCCACGCCGTGCCTCGACCAACCCGCAAGCAGGGACACCGACAACAAATCGCCCAAACCCAATCCAAAGACTCCGACGAGCAGCCCCTGCCAGATCCGCCGCACGGACTTCCGTCCACGCCCGCCCCCGAACGCCATGAACAGCGAACCCAGGATCACCCCCAGCAGCACGCCATCCTTCCATCGCCCTGCCAGCCCCCATCGACCCGTTCTCGACTGGGCACGAGGTTGAACCTCCGCCGCGAACCGTCGGCGCAATCCCTCCGCCGCCGCGTAACTGGTTTCGGTCGCGCCGGAGACCCCCTCGATACCCGCCTGCTTGAAATCCAGCCGCGCCCAGTCCGAAACGTTCCGGCCGGCGAGGGATTTCAGGAACGGCCCGTCCTCCCGCACCCGCACCACGTAATCCTCGGTGTCGTAGCTTCGGCGCAGGCGCACCGCTCGCACGGTCTCCCCATCCCGATCGATCAACGCCAGCACCTCAGTCGGCCCCCCATGCCCGCGCACCGTTTCCGCCTGGGGCGAACTGCGGACCGCGTAACCCAGCAGCCGTCCGGAACCATCGCGAATGCGGAGGCCGTTCACCGGTGCTTCAACCGCGTCCAACGAGGCCGCTTCGGGAAAGGTGTCGCGCACCTCCTCCAGCGCGACCGGTTCCGGAAAGCGAAGTGAAACCCCGCGACCCGCCAGGCGGCGTTCGACGGCTTCGGCGATACCCAGGCTGGTCAGGGTGGAGCCCGCGACCGCATCGACTCGGGGCGCCGTTTCTGTGGCTGGATTCCATCCAAGCCACGCCCGCCAGAAGTTGGTGTTTCTTCGCACCTCCGTCACGTGGGCCGGCGTGTCGCCGCTCCCCAGCAGTTCGAGTCCCGCCACACGACCATCCGGCGCGAGGGCGATGAGCAGGTTGTTCGGACCGCTGTAGCCGACGAGTTCATCGGTCTGCGGCGAGGTGGTCAGCACCTGCCCCAGCGTCGTTCCGCTGGCATCGAACACCGGCTGCCAGCCGCGCCCTGGGTCCCGCGGACCGAGCCTCTGAGCCTCGGCAAAGTATCGGCGCGCCTGTTCGACCGCGATCGTCGCCTCCCAGGCAGCGTGCTCCGGTCGTTCCGCCGCAAATCTCAGAAGCCACGCCGCCAGCCCCAGTGCAACCAGACGCCAAGCGCGTGGAAGAATCGCCGCGAGGCGCTTGGCGAAGGGATCAGGTGGCGTCGGATCAGCCATCCGACGTCACTCCTTGGCCGGCAGCAATTGAACGCAGTCCGCATGCACGAATCCGTCGGCGCCCTCCGTGGAGAGCACAAGCACGGAGGCTTCGCCCGCCCGGAAGTCGAAGACACCCAGCGAATGGAATCCCTGGCGATCCGTGGTTGCCTCGCGCTGGTTCAATCGCTGGCGAAGGGGCGGCTGCCCGGGCCGTTCGATCACGCACAGGGTCCGTGTGGAGCGGTTCTCGTGCGGCTGCCACGAGACGCGCACCTCGTAACGGCCGTTCGCCGGCACCGACACCGGATACCGGGCTTCCGCGCCGTTGCCTGGTTCGTGATAGCGGTAACCGGCTCCCACGAAGTTCGTGAGTCCCGAGCCCCTCGTCCATTCGCCGCGGAAGGTGGCCGCCGCATCGTCCACCACCACACCGGAAAGGTTCTTGGGATCGATGAACGGGTTCGCGCCGGGTTTGCCATCGGGCTTGGGGCCGTACGCCACAACCGCAGGAACCGTGGGATCGGGACGGAGCGGATCCGCGATCGAGTCGCGCCGCATGGCGCCCGGTTGTTGCATCAGTTCGATCAACTGCGGCAGGTGCTTCTCGTAGACGCCGCGGGGCGTGGTGTTGTGGTAGACGCTCAGATACGCCGCCTTGCCCACCACCTCGCCCATCATCCCGCAGGTCCGCATCACCCGCACCGTGCCCAACGCCTCATGCGAGACGCTGATGCAGCGGCCCGCCATGAACAGGTTCGGAACATTCGTCGAATAGAAACACCGGTACGGAACCGGATACCCGTTCTTGCGATCGACGCCGCTCCCGAATTCGGCCCGCGAAATGAACGGGTTCTCCGGATACTTCTTCGCGTACTGCTCCTTCGGATAGTGGAGATCGATGTCCCAGGTCGTCGGCACACAACCGTCCGGGAACTCCCGGAACCCCACGATGTCCTGCCGCTGCAGAATGACGTCGCCCTCGAGCATCCGGGATTCCCGGGTCCCGCCCACGTGCGACACCCACTTGAGCGCGGATCGCGTGTGCTTGTCCTTCTCGACCCCGTGCTTGAGCGCGCTGAATGCGCCAAAAACGGCCCGCAGGTTCCAGTCGCGGATGTACTCGAGGTCCTGGATGGCGTGCTTGTCGAAGCCCGATTCCCAAAACCACTCGCCCTTCATGAAGGGTTTGCCCTCCAGCTGCGCCTTACTCTTCACCTGCTTCGGAAAATCACCCGGCTCCAGCGCCAGCGCCCAGGGCGTTTCCGGCCAGGCCTGCAGGGTCTCCTCGTCCTGCCAGAACCACATGTTCGACATGCCCATCCGCCCCTTCGGCTCCATGTGATGCGCCGCCCCCGCCAGCACACCCACCGCGCCGTGCCCCGTGCAGTCGCTGAACAGCTTCGACCGAAACCGCCGCTCCAGTCCGGACCGGACATCGAGGGCTGTCACCGACCGGATCCGGCCCGTTCCCGGCTCGGTTTCGACGGCCTGCACGAAATGACCGAGGAACAGCGAAAGGTTTTTCTCCTTGCGCGCCACCGCCTCCTTCCGGGCGTCCCCGAACTGTTCCGCAACCCCCGGTGAATCCTCCGCCCGATCGGCGAATTCCTCCACGATCTCGCCCAGGTGCGGATACTTGCCGCGCATGGTACCACCCTGGGCCCAGACTCGGATCTCGCTGCTGCCGTTGCCACCCAGGACAAAACGATCCTGGACCAGCGCCACCCGCAGGCCCTGACGCGCCCCGGAAATCGCGGCTGCCAGCCCGGAATAACCTCCGCCCACCACCACCAGATCGAACTCGCCCCCGTCCTGCGGGCCCTCCCCGGCACCCAGCCAACGACGTCGGGCCGCCGCGAAATCAGCGCCTTCCGGGGGTCTAAACGTCGGATCGGAACTCAGGAGAATCGCATCGCAGCGACCGTCGAAACCGGTTCGGTCGCGGAGTGCAACGCTCGTTTCCCCGGCCTGGAGTTCCACGGTCCCGCCGTCCTGCCAGTGCCATTCCGCACCCTTCGTGCCGAAGTCCCCGGGAACCTCTTTGCCGCCGATCAGCACGCCGAAACGGCCCGGAGTCCCGGGAGCCTTCCACGGAGCCACCCAGTCCTTGGTCCGCGCCCAGATCCGGTACCGGCCGGTCTCCGGGACCCGGACCGTCCCCATGGCATCCGCCACCGGTTTGCCGAGCCCATGAGCGAGCAGATAGGGCGACCCCATGATGTGGGTGTACTGCGTGTCCAACACCCAGCCGCCGTGGTTCGAAAGCGATTCAGCCTCGACGAAGATTTCCGCGGACTCCGACGCCGGCGTCGTCGCCAAGGCTCCCGCCGCCAGGAAGGCCGTCGCGAAGAGGCTTCGGAATCGGTCGCCTGCGGTCGGCAGGGGGGCGCGTCGAGCACCCGGGACCCCGGGAGGCTTCGGTGTCGGGTTGGGAGGGAACATGCGCACGATTCTGAGGGCCCGGAGCCAGCTTGAAAACCCAGGAATCCCAACCACCGCACTGCCCCAGAGCATCCCGAAGCCATGGGTTTCGGGTCGAACTAAGGCACCCTTCCGGGTTCCGGGAAAGGGTCCTTCCCCACAATTCATGGGACGACTGAGAGAGACTGGAGTTTGGCCATTTTCAGGCGTCGCGGAGCGACAGAAGGAGGGTAGCCGTGGGCAACGCCCACGGTTTACGTGGTTTGTTGGGGTTGGCGTCGCGTAGCGACGTAGCGACGTAGCGACGTACGACCGTTAAGGGAGGCGTAGGCGAATCCAAGAGTTCGTGAGGAAATGGCAGGCAAACGATTCCGGCGTCGCGCCGCGACGCGCCCGAATCTCGCACCAGGCCCAGGGGCTGAAGCCCCTGGCTACCATCGTCCCGTCGCTCCGCGACTTCTGGGCGTGGGCGAAAATGGCCAAACCCCAGTGCACACTCCAACCTCGGGCGGCGACGTCCCGGCGAATCGAAAGCTGCAACATGTCGCAGCACTCCAAAGCACCCTTTCCGACCCCATGGGAGCCCAAGTTCACCAGGTAGAAAACACGTGCCGGCAGGCGCCTTTCCGAGAAAACTCCTCTCCATGAAGTCCCGCCCGGTCCTCGGTGCCATCGGTGAAATGCTTTGGGACGTCTACCCCGACGCCGCCCACTTCGGGGGTGCCCCGGCCAACTTCGCCGCCCACGCCGCCTCCCTCGGCGCGGAATCCTGGATGGTCAGCGCCGTGGGCATGGACGATCTGGGCGAGAAGGCCCTGCAACTGCTCCAGGAACGGAATGTCCTCGGAACCCAGGTGACCCGGGACCGGGAGCATCCGACCGGTCAGGTCCGGGTCACCCTCAACGCCGCCGCCCAGGCCAGCTACGAGTTCATCGAAGACCCGGCCTGGGATCACCTGCCCTGGACCGAGGCGTTGTCCGACCTGGCCCGCCGCTGCGACGCCGTTTGCTTCGGGTCGCTCGCCCAACGGGCCCCCACCTCCCGCGACACCATCCGGCGTTTCCTCCAAGCCACCCGGCCCGGGACACTGCGGGTCTTCGACGTCAACCTGCGGCAACGATTCTACAGCGCGGAGGTTCTGCATGCGTCGCTCGAACTGGCCTCGGCGGTGAAACTGAACGACGAGGAACTGCCCGTGGTGGCCGAGTTCTGCGGGCTTCGCGCCACGCAGCCCCTCGATCAACTCAAGGAACTCGCCGATCGCTTCCAACTGCGTCTGGCGGCCCTCACCCGCGGAGCCCAGGGTTCGCTGCTGCTCGCCGAAGGTCGGGTGGACGAATGCCCGGCACCGGCGACCGAGGTCGTAGACACCGTGGGAGCCGGCGATGCCTTCACCGCCACCCTGGTCACCGATTTCCTGGGCGGCGTGCCGCTCGAAACCATCAACCGACACGCCAATGCCGTGGCGGCCTACGTTTGTTCGCAGCGAGGAGCCACCCCGACACTCCCTGCCCCCCTTCGCCTTCCCTGAACCCCCGGACATTTACCGACGGCCCCGGACCAAGGTCCTTGTTCAGCGACCCGCCCCCGCCCTGACCGCCACCACCCGGTGATTCTCGGAATCCCCGATGAACACCGTTCCATCGGCATCCACGAACACGCCATGGGGCCTCGCCAACCGGGCCTCGAGCGGATTCCCCACAACCACCGATCCAGCAACCGGCGCGGCACCCGTGCCCGCCACCATCGCGATCGTACCGGTCGCCGCGTCGATCCTTCGAATGGCGTGATTCTCGGTATCGACGAGATAAACGTCCCCGTTGGCGACCACATCGATGCCTTTGGGCCCGGAGAATGTCGCGGTCCGGGCCGGCCCGCCATTTCCCCCGAATCCTTTCGCCCCGGTCCCGGCCACATGCCGGATGACGGCGCTTTTGAAATCGAGGCGCAACACCTGGTTGCCCTCCCGCGTGGCCAGCCACAGGTCCCCGGCCGCATCGAAATCAAGGGAACGCGGTCCGTTCAACGGGGTTCCCTGAAGCGGAGCACCCTCCGGCGTCGGCCCCGCACGACCGGTTCCCGCCGCCGTGGAGATGACCCCGGTCCGCGCATCGACCCGGCGGATGACATGGCTGCTGACATCCGCGATGAACAGGTCGCCGCCGGGACTGAACTGCAGGCTGATGGGATCCTTCAGCTGGGCCTTCGACGCCGGGCCGCCGTCGCCTGAATTCCCGGCCACCCCGGTGCCAGCCCAGGTGGTGATCACGCCGGTCTTCACGTCGAGACGGCGAATCGCGTGGTTGCTGGTGTCGGCGATGTACAGGTGTCCGTCACGACCGAACTGGAGTTCATGCGGATGATTCAGGGAGGCCTCCCGGGCCGGTCCCCCGTCGCCGGCGTACGCGGCGCGGCCATTGCCCGCCACGGTGCTGATCCGGCCCTCGCGATCGATTCGTCGAATGACATGCGCTCCGTAATCCGCGATCCACAAGGCGCCATCCGGACCGCGCACGAGACCGAACGGATTGTCGAATTTCGCCTGCAACGCCGGGCCGCCATCCCCGTCGGAGCCCTTCTCGCCGCTGCCGGCGACGACCTCCAACGTGGCGGCGGGCGAGGACGTGGAGAGAAGCGCCAACGCCGCCGCAAACCAGACAGGGCGAACCCGGCGGAGAATGATGTTCAAGTCGGGTGCCATAAAACTCCGGGGGCGGTCACCGGTCAGGGTTGCGCGAGGCAATACAGATGCTGCCGGCCACGCAGGTAGAGCTCCCGCCCCGCGAGCGAGGGTGAGGCATCGAAATTCTCATCGAGCCGGTTCTTCGCCAGAACCTCGATCGTGCGCCCATGCTTCAGCACCCAGGTGCCGCCATCCCGGGCCACGAGATAGACCCGCCCGGCGGCCGCCACCGGCGAGGCATACACCCCGAACATCCCCTCCAACCTCTCCGCATCGACCAGCGGCGCACCGGTCTTCGCCTCGAAGATCGAGAGCTGCGCGTTGTTGCCCGCGTAGAAATAGAGGAGGTCATCGTAGAGCAGCGGCGAGGGCACATACGGGGTGGCCTTCTTCAGGCTCCACGCAATGGCGTCCGTGCCCGTCAACTCGCCCCGTCCATCGAGCTTGATCGCGTACAACGCCGATCCCCGAAGCCCGCTTGCGGCGAACGCCAGTCCGTGCCCCGCCACCACCATCGGAATGGCATTGGTGGTCTGGCCGCCGGCCTGCCAAAGCAGTTCGCCGGTCTCGAAATCGTAGCTCTGAACCCGCCGCGTTCCGTTGACGATCACCTGGCGCCGGCCGCCATCGCCATGGGCCACGACGTAGGGAGTCGTCCACCCGGTCGGCTCCTGACGGGCCTGACGCCACAACTCCTTCCCCGTGCGCTTGTCCAGGGCCACGATGAAATCGTCGTCCCCCTCGTGATCCTTCAGCACGATCACCCGATCCCCCTCCAACGCCGGAGAACTGGCCTCACCAAAGCTGTTCCGCGTCCGCATCCGGCCATAGTCCTTCTGCCAAAGCAGGCGGCCCGCCAGATCGTAGGCATACAAACCCCGCGACCCGAAGGGCACGATCAACACCTCGCCATCCGTGGACGGCGACGCCGACGCGTACCCATGGTCCTTGTGGTGTCCCTCGTGCGGCAATTCCGTGCGGGCGGTCCGCTCCCAACGGATCTTCCCCGTGGCACGGTCAAGCGCCAGCACCACGAACCTCTGCGGGTCCGTGGGCTGCTCCACCATCGCCCGGGAATTCCCCTCACGACCGCCACCCGACGGGCCGTTCGTGGCGGCGGCGGCGGTGGTGCCGGTGGCGGTGGTGGTGGCATTCGTGGATGTGCCGGCGGAAAGGGCCGTCAACAGATAGATCGTGTCTCCCCACACCACCGGGGTGGAGGTGCCGCGTCCGGGCACTTCCACCTTCCATTTCACCCCCTTGGTTTCGCTCCACTCGACGGGTGGATCCGCCCGGGGGGCGATGCCATTGGCCAGGGGACCGCGCCAGGCCGGCCATTGCTCGAGAGGCGCTATTTCGGCGGCGACGAGGGGAAGCGAGGCGCAGGCCACGCTGACGAGGAGGGGGAGGGATCGGCGGAAAGGCATGGTAAGAATTGGGCGAGCTTATAGGTCCTGACGGCCCCCCACGCAAGGCACATGGCAGCCTCGATCAGGGGGCTGCGCCGGACCCGACGTTTCGCGGAACGCTGCGCCCCTCGCGCTTGTACCTCTCCAGCAATTCCTTCAACGCCGTGACCCGCTCCGGATACTGCCCGTACAGGTTGTTCGCCTGGCTCGGATCGACAGCAAGATTGTACAATTCGCCGGGAAACGCGTGCGGCTTGTAGCCTCGGGCGGTCTTGAGCCACCCGGGTTCGCCGTTCTTGCCGTTCTCATCGACGTTGGCCGCGTCGATGAGCACCCAGTCCCCTTGCCGGATCGCCAGCTTGCCGTTGCCGGAATGATGGACGTAGGCCTCGTGCGCCGGACGCTCGGGTTTCTGTCCCAGCAGGAGCGGCAGCAGGCTGGCGCTGTCCTCGCCCGCGTTCTCCGGCACCGGGACCCGCAGGAGATCCGCCACCGTCGCCAGGAAATCAACGTGCGAAATGGTCTCCGCGCGGACCGTGCCCGCCGGAATCTTCCCCGGCCACCAGGCGATGAACGGCACCCGGTGTCCGCCCTCCCAGGCATCCCGTTTGGCGCCCCGGAATCCGCCCGCGCTGAAATGGCCCACCTCCTGCGCCCGCTGATAAGCCCCCGGATGGATCTCCGCCACCTCCGGACCGTTGTCACTCGTAAACACCACCAGCGTGTTCTCCGCCGCCCCGGTCCGCTTCAAGGCATCCATCACCCGTCCCACCGTCCAATCGGTCTGATACACGAAATCCCCATACTCTCCGGCCCCGCTCTTCCCCTTGAATTCAGGCGCGGGCACCACCGGGAAGTGCGGCGACGGCAGGGGCAGGTAGAGGAAGAACGGCCGACGGGCCTCGTCGCGGGCGGCATCCTCGATGTAACGAACCGCCGACCGCGTGACATCCGGCAGGATGTTGACCCAATCCCACCAGGGCAGCATCGGCCCGGGACGATTGAACACCGGGGTGTTGGGCACGGAGGGCATGCCTACGGTCCGGTCGTTCTCCAGATAGCAGTAGGGCGGGAAATTGGGCAGATCGACACCGAAGTAATAATCAAACCCCCGGGTGATGGGACCGTCGGTCACGGGCCGCGAGAAATCGACGTTGCTCAGCCGGTTCGAAGCACTCGAGGGCGGCGCCCCATCGCGCGTGGGCCAGTTCCAGCCAAGATGCCATTTGCCGATGCACGCAGTGCGGTACCCCTGGGCCTGCAGCAGGGAACCCACCGTCGGCCGACCCGGCTCAATCAGGGGCGCGCCCCACGGCGGCAGGACTCCGCGCGACAATCGCGAACGCCACGCATAACGCCCGGTCAGCATCGCATACCGCGTCGGCGTGCAAACCGCCGACGGCGCATGGGCATCCGTGAACCGCATGCCCTCGCCCGCCAGCCGGTCCAGCACCGGCGTCGGGATTTTGGACTGGGGATTGAACACCCCAAGGTCCCCATACCCGAGATCGTCCGCGAGAATGAAGACGATGTTCGGACGCGATGATGCGGGAGCTGCGCCTGCGGAATTCGCACCCGGAACCAGCCCCACCCCAACCAGGGCCAGAAGCAGGAGAAGGGACGGGCGGATAAAGGGACGGAACCGGAGCCACCCCCAAGTTGGGGAGCCGGTGGGAGCATCGGCGAACGGGGTCATGCGCCAGAACGCTCCGCCGTTGCGGCCGGGTCGGCAAGTCCGGGAATGGCGTTGCCGGCTTCAAGTTGGGCCTTCCGCGCGGCTGGCCCGTCCACTACGGTCACCCCCGCGCGCGATCCTGCGTGCCGGCGATCCGAATGGCTGCCCGACGATTCAACGCCCTTCCGGGGTTTGGTCTCACCATGGGATACACGCTCACCTACCTGAGCGTGATCGTCCTCATTCCTCTCGCCGGACTTTTCCTCCGGACCTTCGACACCCCGGTCGCGGAACTGTGGCGGTACGCCACCCATCCGCGGGCGCTGGCCGCCTACCGGATCACCTTCGGGGCCTCGTTCGTCGCCGCCTCAATCAATGCGGTTTTCGGCACCCTCACCGCCTGGGTGCTGGTCCGGTACACCTTCCCCGGGAAGAAGTTTTTCGATGCGCTGGTGGACTTTCCCTTCGCCCTGCCCACAGCCGTCGCCGGCCTCACGCTCTCCACGCTCTTCGGCAAGAACGGATGGCTCGGTCAGTTCCTCGTCCCCCTGGGCATCGAGGGTTCGTTCTCGCGACTGGGGATCGTCATCGCGCTGACCTTCATCGGACTGCCCTTCGTCGTGCGCACCCTGCAACCCGTGCTCGAAGACCTCGATCGCGAGGTCGAGGAAGCCTCCGCCACACTGGGTGCCGGGCGACTTCGGACGTTCGTCTCCGTGATTGCCCCCACGCTGCTCCCCGCGATCCTCACCGGCTTCGCGCTGGCCTTCGCCCGGGCCATCGGGGAGTACGGCTCGGTCATCTTCATCGCCGGCAACAAGCAGTATTACAGCGAAATCACCCCCCTCCTGATCTTCATCCATCTCGAGGAATTCAACATTCCCGGCGCCATGGCCATCGCCGTGGTCATGCTCGTCTCCTCCTTTGTCATGCTCGGAACCATCAACCTGCTCGAACGCTGGGCCAGCCGCTTCCAACACTGACCCGCTCCGATCTGCGATCCCCGAACTCCGAACTCCGATCTCCGATCTCCGAACTTCCCCCATGTCCGGCATCGTCAAACGCAACTTCGTCGCCGGCGCGCGCAAATCCCAGCGCGGCGCCGAGGAGACGCCCCTCGTCAAATGGACGCTGACGACGCTGGCCGGGTTGTTCCTGCTCGTGTTTCTGCTGCTCCCCCTGCTGAACGTTTTCGCCCAGGCATTCCGAAGCGGCCTCGGGACCTACTTCACCTCCCTGCTGCACGCGGACACCCTGGCGGCGGTCCGGCTGACGGCGCTGACGGCGGCGATCTGCGTGCCCTTGAACCTGGTGTTCGGCGTCGCCGCGGCGTGGGCGGTTGCCAAGTTCGAGTTCAAGGGCAAGGCACTCCTGATCACGCTCATCGACCTGCCGTTTTCGGTCTCTCCCGTCGTCGCCGGCCTGATCTACGTGGTGATGTTCGGGCTCCAGGGTTTCTTCGGCTCCTGGTTCGCCGACCGCGATATCCAGATCATCTTCGCGGTGCCGGGAATCGTGCTGGCAACGTTGTTCGTGACCTTCCCCTTCGTGGCCCGCGAACTCATCCCGGTCATGCAATCCACGGGCACGGAACAGGAGCAGGCCGCGATGACGCTCGGAGCCAACG
>CAYZAE010000017.1:66-58504 GCA_964476125.1 uncultured Verrucomicrobiota bacterium
TTGCCCGAAATACCTCCCACGGCCCGCGACCCCCAGTCCTCCCACCCCCCCCCCCGCCACACCCACCACCGCCACCCAATCCGTCCCAGACTCCCGGCCGCCGGTCGTCCTCCCCGACAGCATCGTCACCATGCCGTGCACCAGCACCAGCAACGCCAGCCCGGCACCCAATCCGAGAAACTTCCCCGCCAGGAACCGCACGCGTCCGACCGGCTTGGACAGCACCACCAGCGCCGTGCCGGTCCGGACCTCGCGCGCCACCGAGGCCGAGGCGCCGAACACCGAGGCAAACACCCCGGCCAGCAGCATGAACGCCAGCGCGCTTTGCTTGGCCTGACGGTTCTCCTCCCCCAGCGCGAAATAGCTGAGGTTGGACAGCAGGAGCAAAAACCCGGCTCCCCCCGCCAACAGCAGCAGATAAAACGGCTGCCGGATCAGCTCCCGAAACGAAGCGGCGGCCAGCGTCAGCAACCCGGTCATACCTCGGCTTCCTTCCCGGCCGCTCCCGGCTCCTGCGCTGGTTCAGGCGACTCCGCCACCGCCCACTCCAGAAACGGATCCGGAAACCTGGCCAGCCATTCATCCGGCCCCAGCGCCATCTCCTCGTCGGTCAGCAGGCAACGATTCAACTGCGCCGTCACCGCCACCTCATCCAGGTCCTGCCCGATGATCACAATCTCCTGCCGCCGATCCCCCCACGGCTCCTCCCAGATCTCCGTGACCGACTCCCGTTCCTCCGGCGACTCCGGCCACTGCGCCCGATCCACCGACGCCCACCAGAATCCCGCCGCCTCCGTCCGACACGCCGCCCCCGCCTGCGACAGGCTCCCCACCCACTCCATCCGCGTCGCCAGCCAGAAGAACCCCTTGCTCCTCAACACCCGCGGCCACTCGCCCCGCAGGCAGTCCATGAAACGTCCCGGATGAAACGGTCGCCGCGCGCGGTACACGAAACTCGAAATGCCGTACTCCTCCGTCTCCGGCGTGTGCTCCCCCCGCAACTCCCTCAACCATCCCGGCGATTCCTGCGCCTCCTCGAACCGGAACCGGCGCGTGTTCAGGACCTCCTTCAACGGAACCCGCCCAAACTCCGAGTACACCAGCCGCGCCCTTGGATTGAGCGCCTTCACAACCCCGGTCAACTGCTCCCGCGCCTCCGGCGTCACCAGATCAATCTTGTTCACCACAATGACGTCCGCGAACTCGACCTGGTCCACCAACAGATCCACCACGCACCGGTCATCCGCCTCGTCCCGCGCCTGGCGCCGCTCCACCAGCGAGTCGGGCGACCCGAAGTCCTTCAGGAAATTCATCGCGTCCACGACCGTCACCATCGTGTCCAGGCGCGCCACGTCCGACAGGCTCCGCCCCTCTTCGTCGGCGAAGGTGAAGGTCTCGGCCACCGGCAGGGGCTCGGCAATGCCCGTGCCCTCGATGACCAGGTAATCGAAACGACCCTCCCGCGCCAGCGACGACACCTCCTTGAGCAGATCCTCGCGCAACGTGCAGCAGATGCAGCCGTTCGAGAGTTCCACCAGTTTCTCCTCCGACCGCTGGAGCTTCGCGCCCCCGCCCTTCACCAGGGCCGCGTCAATGTTGACCTCGCTCATGTCATTCACGATCAGGGCCACGCGCAGGCCCTCGCGGTTGCTGAGAATGTGTTGCAGCAGGGTCGTCTTGCCTGCGCCTAGAAAGCCGGACAACACGGTGACGGGCAGGGGTTCCTGCCGTTTGGATCGTTTCGTTTTCATCTCCATCAAAGCTTCAGGTTGGGTCCAAGAATTCGCGGGTCGGCTCAGAGGCGATCCGTCCAGTAGGCCAGCGTGTGGTTCAAACGGTGCGCCACCATGAGGAGCACACCGCCCAGGGTCGTGCACAAGGCCTCGCCTCCACCCGAAAGCGAGCCGGGATCCGCCAGCCGGGCATAGAGAATCAACCCCAGTCCTCCCCCCACCCAACCCCACAGGCGCAACTCACCGTGACGCATCCAGCCGGGCACGAACGCCAGCAGGCTCGTCAACATCACCAACCCGGCGAAGACATGATGGACCAGGGGACTCGCCACCCACCGCACCACGGCCGAAGGCAGCAGCACCGCCAGCAACGGCAGCGCCACGCAGTGCGCCGCGCAGGCTCCCGAGGCGATCGCCCCGATCCAATCGAGTTTGGGCCGGTAAAGTCGGCGTAATGTCTGGCTGTCGTTCATCGGTTCTCCTTCATGGCTGTCACCAGTCCGTCCACCCCCCGATCCGTCTCCCGCACCGCCACCTCCCGCACCCCCACCCGGCGCGCCCCCCTCCGCCCCCTCCCGCGCAGCATCCCAAGCACCAACCCCGCGCCCGTCATCGCCGCCCCACCGGCAAGAAAAACCAGCATCAACCCGTCCACCCACGGACCCCGCCCCCTCAGAAACGGCCAGTCCCAACAATGCACCGCATCGAACGCCCACCGGTAAACACGCGCCCCCCGGGTCTGCCGGTCCAGCAACACTCCCCGCCCCAGATCCACGTGGAACCACGTCGAAGCACGATCCGCATACCGAACCCGCAACACCGGAAACCCCTTCCCCCCGCCCGGCGCCGCGCCCCCCGCGCAATACGCATCAGGCCCCTCCAGAATCTCCCATCCCCGCACCTCCACTCCCTCCAACAACTGCCGCGCCTGACCCAGAAGTTCGTCCCGCCCGGGCCCCGCCACCACCGACACCCACGGGCCCGCACCATCCCGGGTCATCCAACGCACCGCTCCGTTCCACTCCAGGCAACGCACCCACGACCGACCCGCAACCCGGACCAGCTCCACCTCGCTCGACCCGAACCCCAGGTCCTCCGGAAGTCCCGCGTACTGCACCAACTCCAGTCGTCCACCGCCAAAGCGTTCACGGTGCCCGGGCAGGGGCTCCCCGTGATCGAACAAGGCAACGATGCGGAACGAGAGAAACCCGCTCGCCACCCACGCCAGGGCCAACGGTCCAAAGACCCAGCCCAACCGCAAATGCCACGAAGCCACCCCGGACCCGGCCCGCCACCACCGACGTCGCCTCGCGGCAAGAAGGAATCCCGTGAGGAGGGCCAGGGTCGCCGCCGCCGACACCCCCCGACCCAGCGTGCGCCAGAGCGCGTTGTTCCAGCGCAGGACCGGCACGTAAACCCAGTGCGCCACCGAACCGAGGTAGTTCCAGAAGCGTTCCCGGCGATTCGTGTCCCGCACCACCTCACCGGTCACCGCCGACACGTAGAACTCCGCTCCCGCCGGGTCTCCCAGTTCGACCCGGTACAAGGGACGGTAGGGATGCAGGGAGTCTGAGAGTGTCCACTGGTCGTACAACACCGGGAAGACGCGCGGCAAAAGTCCGTCGCCGCGTCCCCAGAGCCGGCCCGAGCGCAACGCGAAACCCGTCGCCACCTCCACCGCCTCATGCGGCGCAAGCGCCTCCACCACCCGCCCGCTCTCGGCACTGACAGTCCTCCACGGACCACCCTCCCGGGCCTGGAGGTGATACACCGGACGGCCCAGACGCGCCCCCAGCCGGACACGCCCGGGCTCCTCCCCGAATCCCGCGGATCGGACCGCCTCAAGCGGCCCGATCCGCCACCCGCCCGGGACCAGTTCAGCCCCGGCCAGGCGTTCGGTTTCGGTGAGCGTCGGATGACCGACGTAGCGCATCACCATGCCGCTCAGGAACCAGACCAGGACCAGGGCTCCCAGCCCCAACCCCAGCCAGCGATGGATCCTGTGAATGCGGGGATTCATGGACACGGCGTTTCGCTTTGCGGTTCGAACCTGGCTCAGAAGCGGAACGACAACTCCGCCTCCACGCTGGCCGGTGCCCCCACCAACGCCTGGTTGCCGTAGTCCTCCTCCGACCACGCGAGATACCGTTCGTCACTCAGGTTCCGGCCCCGCACCGTCAGGGTCGCGCGCTTCCAGCTGTACGCCGCATGCGCCCCCAGCAGGAGGTAATCGTCCATCGTGAATCGCGGGCCCGACGGATCGTTCCCCAGCCGGTCACCCACCCACCGGGCATCCACCCCCAGCTCGAGGCCGAACGGGAACCGGTAGCTGGTGAAGGTTCCGACCCCGACCTCGGGAACATTGCTCGGTCGCCGGCCATCCTCCGCGAATCCCGGGCGATCAATCTGCACATCGAGCACGGTGAAATTCGCGCCCAGGGTCCAACCGTCCACGGGACGCACCACGCCCTCGAACTCGATGCCCATCGATTCGATCTCACCCGCCCGTTCGCCCACGCGTTCGTTGCCGCTGCGGAAGGTGCGGACGCGGTCCTTCTCGATCGCGAACCCGGCGAAGGTGGCCTCCAGCCGCCCATCCCACGCCGTCTGCTTCACCCCGAACTCCATCTGCCGGGTCTCTTCGAGTTCGAAGCGGATGCCTCCGAAGGCGGCGCCGCCGAGGTTTACCAGCGATCGTGGCGAACCCACCCCCACACTGTACTGACCATACAACGCGGTGTTCTTCACCACCTCCCACACCACCCCAGCCCGGTAGCTGATGGGATCGAAGGTGCGGCCGTAATCCAGGCCGTTGTCCCGGTTCGCCACATCCGTGTCGATCCAGTCGTATCGCACCGCCCCGACAAGTTTGAGCCCAGGCAGGATCTCCAACTGATCCTCCAGGAACGGACCCGCCTGCAGGATCTCGTAGTCGGCACCCCGCGATCCGGGCGTCCCCGACCCCGCCGCCATCGCATACGTCGGTCGCACCGGATCAAAGGCATCCACGGTCACCGTCCC
This sequence comes from uncultured Verrucomicrobiota bacterium, assembly GCA_964476125.1. Lineage (GTDB taxonomy): Bacteria > Verrucomicrobiota > Verrucomicrobiia > Limisphaerales > CAIMTB01 > CAIMTB01. The sequence goes on from CAYZAE010000017.1 coordinate 4,821, forward strand.
ACCCGGGAAATCCGCCAGGCGGAAAAACTCCGTCCGCTTGAAATCAGCGCCCAGCGACAAGCGATTCTCGCGTCCGGCCAGTTGTCCCTCGAACAGGGATTCAATCCGATCACCGATCACGTTCTGCTCGTGCTCGACGATCCCAAGATCCCTCAACGTCACGCGGCCCGCACCGGGATCGAAGGAGAACCCCTCCGCGTTGCGCCAGTCGCGGTTCGCCACCGCGCCGTACGCCAGGTTGCGCACCGTCACCGATTCGTCAGGCGTCCACTCGGCCTTCAGCCGGAGCCAGTAGGTCTCCGACTTCATCACGTTGTCGGAGACGTTGTAGTTCTGGCGGGCCAGCCGCTCGTCGAGCCGCCCGTCCACCAGCGGCACGCCCCAGTAGGCGTCGATGTCGTCGTACAACGCCTCCGTGTAGAGGGTCAGGGCGAAGGTCTCGCTGACATCATACCGGATGGCCCCGCTGAGATCGTACATCTCGTAGCCGCCCCCGCTCTGGAAAGTGTCGCTGGCACTGCGGCTGACATCGAACCGGGCGCTGACCGGAGTTCCCTTCACGGGTCCCCCCACACCCACGCCCGTGCGTACCGTGTTCCACATCCCGTAACTGACCACGCCCTCGGTCTCAAAGCGTTCCCGTCCAGGTTCCTTCGGCACGTAGTTGATCGTCGCCCCCACCCCGCCCTCCCCGTGCAGAACCGCCGCCGGGCCCTTGAGGATTTCAATCGCGCCAAGATTGAACGTGTCCAACGGCCGGGCGCCCATCGCCGGATTGATCAAGCGCACCCCGTCCCACAACTGCTGAATGTCATCCCCCGTGAAGCCACGGGTCGAAAAGGTCGTCCCGTTCCCCGGGGAATTCGCCCCCGTGAAACCCACCACGGTCTCCACCGCCTCCAGCGCCGTCCGATTTCCACGCGCCAGAAAGGCCGGTTGTCTCAGCACATAGACACTCGCCGGAATCTCAAAGACGGGGACCCCCAGCCGGCTGCCCGTCGCCACCGGCCGATCCAACTCCAGCGGATCCACCGCACGCGTGCCATGCACCACCATCGGATCCAGCTGCGTCTGTGCTCCGTCCTTCGCCGGCCCCGATTCCTGCGCCAGGGTCTCAACGGAAACCACACAGCCCAGTGCCGCCAGGAAAGCGCGGTTCATCGCTCACCTCCGCCCGTTCGCGGGTCCCGTCCTCCCCGTCGAGAACCGCCCGCCCACCGGTTGGTCGCTCGAACTTCTCTCCGCCATTCCCCCTCCGTCCCCGGGTCAGGCACGCAGCGGGTCGCAATGCGGTGGATTCCTTCCGTATTCATGATTTCTCTTTGCCGTCGTTTTGGTTTCTGTTGTGGCGGATGCGGGGCCGCGGTGCTGCGTCCCGCCGGGCCACCCGAGGCGCTCCAACACTCCGGGTGTCCACGGGCCGCAGTGGCCCCGCATCTGCCTGAATTAGTCGCTCTTCACGCGGGCTCGAACCCCGCCCCACGGCGGGTTCGAGCAACCGATTTCATTCCCACATCCAGGTTCTCCCCTCCCTCCAACCCCAGGCCGCCAGCAGGGCCAGGGCCTGGACCGCCACCATCGTCTGGCCCGGCGGAAAATCCCACGTGTGCGCCACCACCAACCCCACCGCCACCGACCCCGCCGCCACCAGGGGCGCCACCCAGAACATCGGAGCCACCTCCCGACAAAGGTTCTTCGCCACCAACGGCGGCAGCACCAGGCAGCCAAAGGTGTACAGCATGCCCGTCGATCGCATCGCCACCCCCGTCCCCACTCCCATCGCCAGAGCCAGCGCCCCCGTCCACCACCCCACCCGCATGCCCACCGCCGCCGCCATCGTCGGATCCGTCACCAGCACCACCAACCTCCGCCGCGTCATCAGCACGAATCCCAACGCCACCACCGCCATCCCGCCAAAAAACAACACGTCCCCAGGCGTCGCCCCGATCACGCTCGACGACATCATCGCCTGCACCTCCCGCAATCCCACCGGCTGTTTGGCAAGCACCAGGATCGCCAGGCTCGCGCAGGCCAAAAACAACCAGCCCGTGGTCTCCTCGCCACTGACCCCGGGACCGCCGCTCCGCCGCCGCGCCGTCGCCAGCGCCGCCAGCCCGCTGAACGCCGTCGCCGTCACCATCGGATAGGTCCACCCCATCCAGAGGTTCACGGAAAGTCCGAGTAGCGACGCCTGGGACACCGCCGCCGCAAGAAAGACCTGTCCCCGTGTCACCACCACCACCCCCAGCGCACTCAGGGACAACCCGAGAAACAACGCCGCCAGAAAGGTCCAACGAAACAGCTCCCAGCTCTCAAGAATCGTGCTCATGGTCGAATGGCCAAAGTTCCCCTCACGCCGTCGGAAGCGGACGCGACACCGTCGCCGCATGCACGCTGGCCGCGCCGAACTCGTCCCTCCCCACCTCCACCGCCACCCCGAAGGTGCGCTGCAGGTTGGCCGCCGTGAATGTCTCCCCTACCGGTCCACCCACCACCCGGCCGCCCTTGAACAACGCCACATGGGTCGCCCGCCGGGCCGCGATGTTCAGGTCGTGGGTCACGAACACCACCGTGATCCCCTTCGTTCGGCTCAGGTCCGTCACGATCTCCAGCAACCCCGTCGCCGCCGCCAGATCCAGCCCCGCCGTCGGTTCATCCACCACCAGCAGCAGCGGATCCCGCACCAGCGCCCGCCCCACCAACGCCCGCTGTCGCTGCCCCCCCGACAACGCCCACAGGCTCCGCGAACGCAGCGCCGTGATGCCCATCAGATCCAACACCGTCCGAACCCGCCTCTCCTCCGTCCCCCGATCCACCTGCAACCCCACCAACCCGCTCCGCACAAACTCCCCCACCGTCGTCGGCGCCCCGGAATTGAGCTCCGCCTCCTGCGGCACAAACCCCAAACGACGGCGGTCCTTGAAATCAGCCCGCAACACCACCCGCCCGCGCGCCGGCCGGACCGCCCCCAGCAACGCCTTGATGAGCGTCGTCTTCCCCTCGCCGTTCGCCCCCAGCAGACACCAGAACTCCCCCTGCCGGATCTCGAGCGACACCTCCTTCAGCACCACCCGCCGGCCATAGGCCAGGGTCACCTGCTCCACCGCAATCACCGGACGTGGCGTCGACACCCCGTCGCCGGATCGGCCCACCGCACCCTCCGCCCTCGTGGTCGCCGCTCGCGCGCCGTCCGATTCCCTTGGGGTATTCATGACATTCATGGTCACGCCCGTTCCTCAGGGCTTCGCCGCCAGCGCCTCAAGCAACTGGCGGCCGTTATACTTCAGCATCTCCAGGTAGCTCCCCGCCCCGGGCCGGCCCTCCGTCTGATGCGCCATGGGCACAATCCGCGCCCCCGTCGCCCGCGCCACAAACTCGGCATGGCGCGGCTCGAAGTACGGATTCGAAAGCAGGATCCCCACCTTCCGCTCCTTCATCCGGGACACCAGATCCTGCAAATGCCGCGGCGTCGGCGGCACCCCCGGGCTCGGCTCCAGATAACCCAGAATCTCCAGCCCGCAGCGTCGCGCAAAGTACGGCCACAAATCATGATCCCCCACCACCGCCCGCCCCCGATGCGGCATCAGCGCCTCCAGGAATCCCGACAAACGATGCTCCTTCAGCAAGGCCGGCAATCCCTCCGGCTTGGTGCTCTCCACCAACAACGCCAGGGCCTCCACATCGTCGTGCTTCGCGCACTCCTCCCCCACCAGCCACGACCCAAGCCGCAACCGAAAATCCTCGTAGCGCTTCTCGAACTCCTCCTTCAAAGCCGGCTGCAACTCCGACAACCGGGTGGCAATCGTCCGCGCGGCCTTCAGGCCCTCCACCGGATCCAGCAGGTAATGGGGATTGCCCTCCTCATGAAAGGATCCCGGCACCGCCTTCAACTCCAGTCCCTCCAACGGCCGAACCCCACGTCCCAGATTCAGGTTCGCCGTTCCTCCCGGCCGCACCGAGGCGTTCCGCCCGCTTCCCATCAGGTCCTTCAACCACGCGTTCTCAATGCCCAACCCCACCTGCACAAACAACGACGCCCGCTCCAGCTCACGCACAAAACTGGGCCTCACCTCCAACGTGTGCGGATCCTCCGGCCCCTTCGCGAGACAGAACACCTCGAACCGCTCCCCCCCAACCTCCTTCACCAGGCTCGCCAAATCCGTCGTCGCACACACGATCCGCCCCCGCCCCGCACGGTCCGCACCCCACCCACGCAGAGCACACCCCACCGCAATGGACCCCGCCCATCGCAACGCAACGCGACGCGTCACGCCATCTTGCAAACGCTTTGCACTCATAAATCAGCCGATTCCTCGGTCCAAAAGGTTTCGTTTTTTAGGTGTCCCGAACGCTTCCTCTGCGCGCTTCGCACCCTCGCGACCTGCCCCGTTCAGCAGGTCACTCGCGGTCCGGATACTGGAACTTCACTTTGCGATAGACCGTCCCACGCACATCGATCTCGGGAACCGACCCCGAAAAATTCGTCAAGCCCTTCAACCACGGCGCCTGGCCTTCGAACTGCGAGGTGTCCCCCACCGTCTCCCCCGTCGCCGTATTGGCCTGCGCGTTCATCGTCACCGTCTGCATCGCCGTCCCAGCCACCACCTCGATCTGAAAGGACTTGAGGGGAACGCGGACAAATCCGTCCATGTGCCCGTCCATCACCCAGGCCTTCAGGACTCCCGTCGCCGGATCGTTGGCGATGTCCAACTGGTATTGATGCTCCCCAAGTTCCACCGCGGCACCTCCATGCGCGGAACCATGGTGGTGCCCGCCGCCCCCGGAGCCGCCCGCGGACCCGCCCCCGGCGCCGTGCCCCCCATCGCCGCACCCGGCCAGAAACAACAAGCTTCCCGCGACGGCCGCCCACTGAACCACAGACACTTTGGAAATGTTCATCATGGATTCCCCTTTCGTAGCAGCCCCACCCGATAGAAGCGACCGGACGTCAGGGCAATGCCCAAGGGGTCGACCACCTCCACCCGCGTCCACTCACCCTCGGAGGATTCGACCGGCGTTGCTCCGGTCAGAGGTTGCCACGGGCCTGACGGATCCGTGGCGGTGAACACTCGGAACTCGAGATCCGTCGCTGTCGTGGGACGCCGCATGCGCAAAACCAACTTCGACTCGGCGCCAGCGGCGGACACGGAGGCGACGAGTTGCGGCACCACGGGAACATCCGCCACGCGCGGATCGGTGCCATCGGCATACTCCCAAAGATTGGGTCGCCCATCGGCATCCGGATCCGCCGTCTCGCCAATCGTGGCGGCGTCGGACACTCCCGGCCAGTGCAGCGCCTGCCAGGTGGCGAAGGGCGACGGCGGAACGGCCGGCAACGGCAGCACATGAAAGGTGAAAACCGTCGGTTCACTCACCCGGTTCGTCGATTCCCCGACCCGACGGCCCTCCGCCTGAAAGGTGATCCGGTAGACTCCTGAAGTCGTGAATCCCCAGTTCGCATGACTGTGACCGCCGGGAAGCTGGGCAAAGGCATCGCTGGCATCCACGCCATCCCGGCTGTTCATCCAAAACTGCAGCGCCCCAAGCTCCGCCTGCCACAGAAAGAAATGTCCGGGCCCCTCCACACGGAGCAGCCGAAGGTTCATCGCCCCCGAGAAAGTGCCTCCCGGAATGCCCTCCGCCGACGTGCCCAGATACAAAAGCCCAGGTTCCTGGGACGCCGGAAGAGCCCACAGGGAATCCCCGGCGGACCCAAGCGGGGGAACATCGGCCGGAAGTTCCAGCCGCGAAGATTCAGCGGCCACCAGAATGCAGTTGGTCGAGGCAAAGACCCGCGCCGGCTGGGCATCGCCATCCACAACCCGGAGACCCAGCGGAGTTTCGAGGGAGGCATCGTGGGTGATGCGCAGGTCCACATGCTGGTTTGTCAACAGCACCGGATCGCCCGACCAGGCCCGCGCCACCGCGAGAAACAGCCCAAGCAGGAACACCCGGGCAGTCCGGGAAAACGTTCCGGAACTACACGTGGCAGTCAGGGAGGGTCTCATGGCTGGAGCGTGGAAGTTGCGGACCGCCGCCGTCCCAAGAGCGACGACGGTCCGCGGTTACCACACCGCACAGACGCGATCAGCTCGCGTGAATCTTTCGCCGCACCCCAAGCAACAACCCACCCGCCAGAAGCAGGCTCAGGGGACCGGGCTCGGGCACCACCGAAAATCGGTAAACTGCGGGATCGCTCGCCACCGAGCCATCCACCGCGTGCACGCCGGACGCCGAGAGACCCACCTCGTACTCGCCCGGCGCCGAGAATCCCCAGAAATAGTGGGCGTGGCTCCCTGCGGCCAGCGACAAGGCATCCCCGGCCCCCACGCCGTCCCGCGACGACATCTTCGGCAGGAAATCCCCGAACGCCCCCACATCCCAAACAAACACATCCCCCGGACCGCTCACACTCCGCAACGACAAGGTCAAAGGTCCGTTCCAGTCCGAGGCGCTCATCTCCTCCGTGCCGATGCCGAGAAACGGAAGATCCTCCACCTGGGTCTTGGGCAGAACCCACAGCGGCGACCCCGCCGCCCCAAAGAACGACGTGGCGACGGGGGTGTTCGGAATACCCCCGGCCAACCGGGCCGACTCACCAATCACGAACACCGCCTCCGACGGCGCGTACTCCGCGCCCGGAGCAGGCTCCTCCTGGTGCACATGCAAATCCCAGGCCCCGCCCTCGTAGGCAATCCCGATGTCCACATGATCCGAGGCAATGGTTGTCTGGGCCTGCGCCCCAGCCATCCCAACCACACCCACCACCATCACCCACCCGCCGCACTTCAAAAGATTTCGCGTCATAATCGTCTCCGATGGTCCTGTTCCGTTCTGTTCCGTCTCAAAAGCTTGGATTTCGCTTCGTTCACTCCATGACAGGCCGCCCGGAAGGCACTGCTCACTCCGGCGGTTTGGCGGGGTTCTCCCCGCGAGCCACCCGTTCCTTGAAGGCCAGCGCCTTGATGACGCCGACATGCGCATCGCCAAACAAATAGTTGGCCACTCCGCGACTGTGGTCCGGCGCTGCCGAACCCGTCCGGTGCCGGTCCGGCGCAATGTCATGCGTCACGCCCGCCCAGTTCCCCACCCCGTCCTTCACCCAGTTCCGCGAATGGGTGTGGTCCGCGAACACATTCGGGTCCAGATCATCCGCGCAAATGTAAACGGTGTGGGTCTCCGACGGCGCACGCAGCCGGCCGAGATTCCGATAGCTCTCCAGCACTCCCCCGAACACGTCCAGTCGATCCACCGCGACGTACTCGTTCAGGATGTAGCTCGAGGCGTTGTTCGTGATCCGCGCCAACCCCTTGGGATCCGCCGGCGATACCCGGATCGCATCCACGTTTCCCAAATAAGGCCGGAGCGTGAAAATCCAGGACCGGTTCGTATCCAGCGTCCCGTGCGTCGTCATCGGCATCCATCCACCGTTGTCATCGGCGTACATCACCAACGCCAGGCCAATCTGCCGCAGGTTCGAGGCGCACTTCGCCTGCTTCCCCCGAACCTTCGCCGAAGCCAGGGCCGGCAGCAGCAGGCTGGAGAGGATCGCAATGATCGCGATCACCACCAGCAACTCGATCAGGGTGAATCCGCAAGCCGAACGACCAACACGTGGAGACTGCATGACTCGAATGGGATTCCGATTCCTCCCCGCGAAATACAACCCGCGGGTTCCTCAAAACACCCCCCACACACTTTCTCTGGGAGGGGCCGCCTGTTCCCACCTTCGCCAGAGGCTCTCGGATCTCACGACCCAATCCACCACCAGCCAGGGGAACCGCTTGGAAGAGAAGAAGGATCGACCCAGGGATGGGCCGACCTCGGAATCAGACCGGAGGAGCCCGACCTGGAAGCGGAGGACAATCTCCAAACGCCACGTGAACCGTGGCAGGAACGGAAACCGAATCCTCAATCACTGCGAGGGGAATCAGGATCAACAACGGCTCGGGCGCGGCATCCACCGCCCCGCTCGCCACCGTGGCCACCGCACAATCCGCCACCTCGCAACCGCCATCGTCATGCCACAGGGCATGCAACGCCGGCATCACCGCGGACAGCTGCAAAAGCAAAAGCAGCCCCAACAGAAAGCCCCCCATCAGGGACCTCCGCGTCAGTGGCCAGGTTTTGCTCGGCTCGCAAATCATTCGCAGGTGAGCTCCCTCGTACTACCAAGTCCTCCCCGATGCCAAGTCTTTCGTCGGGATTTTTCGCGGCCGCCCTCTGTGTTTTCAACGGCACATTCAACCTGTCCCAGTCCTGATTCGGAGGGATCGAAGCCAGCCGCCGAGGCGCTCCCCTTCGCCCCCCGGAGAAGCGGAAAGAAAAGTCGTGCGGCCCCGACGGGGTCGAAGAAAATCACATCACTCCACCCCACCCCCAACCACCCACCCCTTGAATCCCATCGCCCTCATCACCGGCGCCTCGCGCGGCATCGGTCGCGGCATCGCCCTGGAACTCGCCTCGCTCGGGTGGGATCTGCTGATCAATTACGCCAGCCAGGCCGCAGCCGCCGACCAAACCGCCACCGACTGCATCGCCCGCGCCAGGGACGCCGGCCACTCCATTCGCGCCCTCACCTGCCAGGCCGACGTGTCGAGTGCCGACGATCGCACCCGCCTGGTGTCCTTTGCGGAATCCGCACTGGGCGCCGTCGATCTGCTCGTCAACAACGCGGGTGTGGCCCCCAAGGTCCGCGCCGACCTGCTCGAAGCCTCGGAGTCCAGTTTCGACCGCCTGCTGGAAACCAACCTCAAGGGCCCCTTCTTTCTCACGCAGGCCCTCGCGCGCCGGATGATCTCGAACGGTCGCCCCGGGAAAATCGTGTTCGTCTCCTCCATCAGCGCCTACACCGCCTCCGTGAATCGCGGCGACTACTGCGTCTCCAAGGCCGGCGTTTCCATGCTCGTGAAACTGTTCGCCGCCCGCCTCGCCGAACACGGCATCGGAGTCTTCGAAATCCGCCCCGGAGTGATCGCCACCGACATGACCGGCCTGGTGAAGGAGAAATACGATCGCCTGATCGCGGACGGCCTGACACCGATCCGCTGCTGGGGCACTCCCGAGGATGTCGGCCGCGCGGTCGCCGCCATCGCCCGAAACCTGCTCCCCTTCAGCACCGGCGAGGTGATCAACGTCGACGGCGGATTCCACCTGCGAACGCTGTGATCTCCCACCCACGGCAATTCGCCTGGGCAAACCAAAAGCCTGTCCCTCTGCGGGGTCGCGGAACACCCCGCACCCTCAACGGCGGGGACAGACCTTTTGCCACGCTCCAGGCGGAGCCGCCCCCTACGGCGGGGACAGGCTTTTTGCGACCCTTGCCCGGTGGCTGACCAAAGACCTGTCCCCCTGTGGAAGCCGCAGGACACCCCGAATTGCCGACCGGATCCGGCAGGTTTAGACTGCCCGGCGTCCTTTGTGAGTCGCGACGTCCAAGTCATCCCCCTGCCCTTCGATCGATCCGGTGTGCGCCGGTTCCTCGACATGGCGCTGGAAGTCTACCCGCCCGATTCCCTCTGGGTGGCGCCCCTGTTCATCGACGCCCTGGAGAACCTTTCCCCGCGCAACCCGTTCTACGACCACGCCGAGATCGCCCTCTGGGTCGCCCGGCGCGACGGCCGGGATGTGGGGCGCATCGCCGCCCTCCACGATCGCCGCTACCGCCCGCCCTGGAATCAGCCGACGGCCTTCTTCGGCTTGTTCGAATGTCTGCCGGACCCGGCCGTTTCCGCAGCGCTGTTCCACCAGGTCCACGAGTGGGCTCGGGCCCGCAAACTCCAGCGGGTTCTGGGGCCGCTCACTTCTGCCACAACCAACGAATGCGGGCTGCTGGTCCGTGGATTCGAGCAATCCCCGACGATCATGACGCCCTACAATCCGCCCTATTACGCGGACCTGATCGAGGCGGCCGGTTATCGCAAGGCGAAGGACCTGCTCGCCTTCGATTTCGGTCTTTCGCAGAACCCGATGGAACGGCTGGAACGCGTCGCCCGCCGGTTCCGCCAGCGCAATCCGAACCTGCGCATCCGCCCCGTCACGCGCCGCAGCCTCTCCGCCGACCTGCCGCTCATCAAACGGATCTGCAACGAAGGCTGGGAGGACAACTGGGGATTCACCCCCATGACCGACGCGGAGATCGACTTCATCGCCGGCCGTCTCAAGCCCATGCTCACCGAAGGTCTCGTCTGGCTGGCCGAGGAGGATGGCGAACCCGCCGGAGCCCTCATCGCGATGCTCGACTTCAACCAGGCGATCAAACCCCTCCGCGGCCGCCTGCTGCATCCCGGGATCCTCCGGGCCCTCACCTACCTGCTGAACTTCCGTCACCCGCCCCATGCCCGGGTGCTCATGCTCGGCATCCGCCCCGCGTTCCGTCGTCGAGGCATCGAATCGGTCCTGCTCTTCGAAGGCCTCCAGGCCGCACGCCGTCTCCGCCTGCGATCCGCGGAAGCCTCCTGGATTCTCGAGGACAATCTCCCGGTGCAACAGACCATCGCCCACCAGGGAGGCACGCCCTCCAAGATCTACCGCCTCTACGATCGCGCGGTCGACTGATCAGCTTCGCCCGCATCCCATCGGCGTTGGGCCGCATTGGCCAGCGGCAGGAGCAGGGCCGCCATCACCGCCACAAACACCACGTAGCCCTGCGTGGCGAAATCAATCATCCGGTAATGCCGCGTCACCCTGCCCAAACTCATATCGCACCCACCCAAACCTCCCACCCCACCCCGGCTCAAGCCAAAGCCTCCCTCGATTGAATTTCACCCGCGAACCCGCCAACGTCCCGTATCCCGGTCATGTTGCCCGCCCTCCCCGCCCTCCTTGGTCTGCTGCTCCTGCTCGCACCCGGCTCCCTGGCCGCAACCAACCCGCCCACCCACCCCGCCCCCTTCCAGGCTGGCGCCCATTCCGTCGACATCTCGCCCCTCCGCTTCCCCGTCCTCGTCAACGCGATGTTCACGGAACGCACGGCTGACAAGGTCGTCGACCCGCTCCTCGCCAAGGCCCTCGCGCTCGACGACGGCTCATCGCGCATCGCCCTCTGCGTGGTGGATTCCTGCATGGTGCCCCGCGACCTCCTCGATCGGGCCAAGGAAATCGCCGCCATCGCCACCGACATTCCCGCCGATCACATCCTGATCTCCGCCACCCACACCCACTCCGCGCCCTCGGCCATGGGCTGCCTCGGCAGCCGCGTCGATCCCGACTACGCAGCCAGTCTTCCGCCCCGGATCGCCGAAGCCATCGCCGGAGCCGTCCGACGACTCGCCCCCGCCCGCATCGGTTGGATCGCCCTCGACGACTGGCACCACACCTTCAACCGCCGCTGGATCCGCCGTCCCGACAAACTGCTCAATGACCCCTTCGGCCAACCGACCGTCCGCGCCAACATGCACCCGGGATACCAGAATCCCGACGCCCTCGGACCCTCCGGTCCGGTCGACCCCGGCCTTTCCCTGATCGCCCTCACCACCCCCGAAGGACGTCCCCTCGCCGCCTTCGCCAACTACTCCCAGCATTACTACGGCTCCCCGCTGCTCTCCTCCGATTATTACGGGCGCTTCGCCAGCCACCTCGCCCGGGGACTCGGCGCCGGCCCGGAATTCGTCGGCATCATGTCCCAGGGCACCAGCGGCGATCAGATGTGGATGGACTACGGCTCCCCAAAGAACGAGATCGGGTATGACGCCTACGCCCGCGAAATCGCCGACCGGGTCCTCGAAGGCTGGAAGCGCATCGACTGGCGGGATCGCGCCCCGCTGCGCATGGCCGAACGCCGGCTCGAACTCCGCTACCGCGTTCCCGACGCGGAGCGCCTCGCCTGGGCCCGGAAAATCACCACCGCCCTCGGCGACAAACTCCCGAATTCCCAACCCGAGATCTACGCCTGGGAAGCCCTTCACCTCCACGAACGTCAGAAAACCGAACTCAAACTCCAGGCCCTGCGCATCGGCGACCTTGGTATCGCCGCGCTGCCCAACGAGGTCTTCGCGATCACCGGTCTCAAACTGAAATCCCAGAGCCCGCTTCCACTCACCTTCAACATCTCCCTCGCCAACGGCGCCGAAGGCTACATCCCACCCCCGGAACAACACGCCCTCGGCGGCTACACCACCTGGCCCGCCCGCACCGCCGGTCTCGAACCCCAGGCCGAACCGCGCATCGTCGAAACCCTCCTCGGCCTGCTCGAAGACGTCGCCGGACAAACCCGACGCCCGCTCCCCCAGCACCACGGACCCTACGCCCGCACCCAGCTCGACGCCCAACCTCTCGCCTACTGGCGTCTCGACGACCTCTCCTTCCCGACCGCCCACGATGCCTCCGGCAACCAGCACCACGGAACCTTCGAGAACGGCATCGCGCTCTATGTCCCGGGTGCCGGCAGCGGCGCAGGACGTCTCCCCGAACCCGCCCTCACCCCCTCCGAATTCTCCGGGCCCCTCATCAATCGCGCCGTCCATTTCGCCGGCGGCCGGCTCCACGCCCGACTGCCCCTCGGCGATTCGTATTCCGTCGAATTCTGGTTCTGGAACGCGCTTCCCGCCGACGCCCGGGCGATCACCGGTTACCTGGTTTCCCGCGGCCCCAACCACGACCCCACCACACCCGGCGAACACCTGGGGATCGGCGGCTCCGGCGGCGGCACGTCCCCCGGCCGGCTCTTCGTGTTCAACGGGGATCGCTCCAAACAGGTGATCAACGGACGAACCCCGCTCTCCCCCAACACCTGGCACCACGTCGCCCTCGTCCGGGAAGGAAGCCGCATCCGCGTCCATCTCGACGGCCAATCCGAACCCGAAATCCAGGGACTCCTCGATTGGACGCTGCCCGAGGGCAACACCGACCTCTTCCTCGGCGGCCGCAGCGACAGCCGCTTCGGTCTCGAGGGGCGCCTCGACGAAATTGCCGTCTTCGCCCGCTCCCTCACGCCGGACGAAATCAGCCGTCACTTCCGCACCGCCAAACTCCCCACCCCGGCCACCGCCGCGTCCACCCCGGCTCCAGCGTCACCACCGCTCTCCCCTGCCGAGTCCCTCGCCAGAATCCGGCTCGCCCCCGGGTTCCGCGCCGAACTCGTCGCCGCGGAACCGCTCACCCTCGACCCCGTCGCCATCGACTGGGACCTCGCCGGCCGGCTCTGGGTGGTGGAAATGGCGGATTACCCCCTCGGCCTCGACGGCAAGGGCAAGGCCGGCGGCCGGATCCGCGTGCTCGTGGACACCAACCATGACGGGCGCTACGACCAATCCACGCTCTTCGCCGAAGACCTCCATTTCCCCAACGGCATTCTCACCTGGCGCGACGGCGTGCTCGTGACTGCCGCACCCGAAATTCTCTTCCTCCGCGACACCAACGGCGACGGCCGGGCCGACACCCGCGAGGTGGTGGTGCGGGGACTTCTCGAAGGCAACCAGCAACTGCGCGCCAACGGACTCCGCTGGGGCCTCGACAACTGGGTCTACTGCGCCGCCGGCGGGCACCACGGAAACTACGGACTCGAAACCGTCCTGCGCACCGCCACGGGCGACACCCGGGTCGGCAGCCGCGACTTCCGCTTCCGCCCCGACACCGGCGAACTGGAACCCGAAAGCGGCCCGTCCCAGTACGGTCGCAACCGGGACGACTGGGGCCACTGGTTCGGCACCCAGAACATCCGACCGCTTTGGCACTACGTGCTCGCCGACCGCTACCTGCGCCGGAACCCGCACATCGCCGCGCCGGATCCGACGCGCATGGTGGTGGTGCCGCTCAGTCCGAAGGTCTGGCCGGCCAGCGCCCAGGAAAAGCGCTATCACAGCTTCAACGAAGCCGGCCACTTCACCTCCGCCTGCAGCGGCATGATCTATCGGGATGACCTTCTGTTTCCCACCAACCCCGGATCCCCCCTCCACGCGTTCACCTGCGAACCCTTCCACAACCTGATTCAGCACAACCTGATCTCCGAGGACGGCGTCTCCTTCACCGCCTCCCGATCTCCAGAGGAAACCGGCATCGAATTCTTCGCCAGCGAGGATCGCTGGTGCCGTCCCGTCATGACCCGCACCGGACCCGACGGCGCCCTCTGGGTCGTCGACATGTACCGCTACATGATCGAGCACCCGGACTGGCTTCCCGCCGAAGGAAAAGCCGAGCTGCTCCCCCACTACCGGCTCGGGGACGACCGCGGCCGCATCTACCGCGTGCTCCCCTCGAACGCCGCCTCCCGCCCCCCTCCGCGTCTCGACGCGTTGGATGCCGCAGGCCTCGTCGCCGCCCTGGATTCCCCCAATGGCTGGCAACGCGACAAGGTTCACCAACGTCTCGTCCAGCTGGGCGACGCAACCACCGCTCCCCTCCTGGAACGTCTGCTCCGTGATTCCCCCAACCCACGCGCCCGTGTCCATGCCCTCGGCGTGCTCGACGGACTTCATCGCCTCACCCCGGAACGGCTTCAGGCCGCTCTCGTCGACCCTCACCCCGGCGTTCGCGAAAACGCCCTCCGCTTCGCTGAACCCCATGGCTCCCGCGAAATCATCACCGCCGCCGGAGGTCTCGTCCACGACCCCTCCCCCAAAGTCCAACTCCAGCTGGCCCTCTCCCTCGGCCAATGGACCAACTCCGACGCCGGCGTGCATCTCGCACGGCTCACCCGCACCGCCGCCGACGACCCCTTCCTGACCGCCGCAATTCTCAGCTCCGCACTGCCCCACCTGCGGCCCCTCGCCCAAAGCCTCGTCCACGGAACCGACGCAGGGCCGGATCGATTCGTCGAGCCGCTCACCGATCTGGCCCTCGCTCTCGGCGATCGGGACACGCTCGCCGGGCTTCTCGCCTCGGGCACCGGGGCCGACTCCAACGACCGCAGCCTTCGGCTCGCCCGCTTCCTCTCCAACCTCGAACGCCGCCACCTGTCCCTCGCATCGCTCGCCTCCCCGGACGACCCGCTCGGACGTCAGCTTCGCGAACTGCCGCGCCAGCTCGCCTCGGCCTGGATCACGGCCACCAACAGCGCTTCCGACATCCCCCGGCGCATCGCCTCGGCTTCCCTGCTCGCCGCCCATCCCGACTCCCGGTCCGCCATGGCCGTCGAAGCCGCCGCCTGGCTCGATCCCCGCGTCTCCCCCGAACTTCAGCAGGCCGCCCTTCGCGCCCTCGCCACCGTGGGGGATGACACCGTGCCCGGGCTCGTGCTGCCGCGCTTCCAACAACTTTCCCCAGCCCTCCGGTCGCTCGCCCTCGACACCCTGCTCGCCCGGGAACCCTGGACCCGGTCCCTGCTCGATCCTCCAAAGCCGGAAATCCTCGCCTCCCTCGACGCAAACCGGCGCTCGCAATTGCTCCGCCATTCGTCCGCCCGCATCCGCGAACTGGCCGCGCGCACTCTCGGCCCGGTGTCCAATCGCGCCGCCACCCTCGAAAGCTTCCGACCCGCGCTCGCACTCGCCGGAGACCCCGACCGGGGACGAACCGTCTTCGCGCGGCTCTGCCTCTCGTGCCACCGGCTCGCCGGCCAGGGCAACGAGGTCGGTCCCGACCTCTCGGCCGTTGCCGCCCATCCCCCGGAGAAACTCCTGGTCAACATCCTCGATCCCAATGCCGACATCCAACCGGGTTCCCAGGCCTACCAGGCCGAACTCAGCGACGGCTCGGAACTCTACGGTCTCATCGCCGCCGAAACCGGAAACAGCCTCACGCTCAAACTCACCGACGGCACCACCCGCACCCTCCTGCGCCGGGAACTCGTCTCGCTCCGCGGAGGAACGACTTCCCTGATGCCGGAAGGTCTCGAAGCCGGGCTCACTCCGCAGGATCTCGCCGACCTGATCCGCTTCCTCAAAACCCCCGCCCGCCCCTGATCCCGCTCCCCTTCCCCCCCTGTCTTTCCTCCATCGGCCACCGGCTTTCGCCCGCTGCGAATTCCGACCCCGCTCAATTCCGCCGGATGCGCGAGAGATCGAATTGCAGGAAGAATCGGGTTTCCCCCTCGATCTCCGCCTGACCGAGAATCCGCGCCCGGATGAACCGGTACAGGGGCAGCATCTTCGGCGCCGTCGTGGCCAGCGCATGCGTGAAACCCTCCGCCCGCAGATCCGCGAACACCTCACGCCATAGCGGAAGCTTCCAGCCCAGTCCACCGTCACCGACAGCGAACAGGGTCAGGATCTCGCACACCCGCCCCGCCTCAGCCTCCTCCCGCAACTCCTGGGGCACCCCAAACCCAAACGCGGAAGCCTGCAGCTGTTTCAACCGGACATTCACCGCGATCCCCGCCGTCACCAACCCACGCTCCCCCGGCAACACCCAGATCCGCTGATCGTCATACCCAATGCGCGTGCGCAAACGCCCCGCCTCGCAGTCCCAATCCCAAAGCCAGCGCACCAGCCGATTGTGCGTGGCCCGCTCGAACCCCCGATAAAACGCGGTCTCATACGCCGCAATCTCGGCCGGATCCCCCGTATCCAGCCTCCGGGTCGCACGCTGCATCCCCGGATTCACGAGCGCCTCTCCAGTCGCACCGGCACCGCCACCGCCGGCACCAGCGTCACCTGCGCCTTCGACGGAATCCCGAACGGCACCGTCGGTGACAATCGATACCGTTGCCCGATCAACGCCAGAACGAGCGTCGCCTCCGCCATCGCAAAGGTGTTTCCAATGCACTGATGCTTGCCCAAGGCGAAGGGCAGCCAGGCGTGCCTCGGCCCTTCACGACCCGGCGCAAAACGATCGGGATCGAACCGCTCGGGCTCAGGCCAGAATTCCGCAGTCCGGTGCGCGCCATACACCGACAGCAGCAGGGTCTCCCCCACCCGGATCCGGTGGCCCCCCAGCCGATCCTCCACCCGACACACCCGCCCCATCGTGTACACGGGCGGAAAAAGCCGGAGGCTCTCCTGCAGGATCTGCTCCGTGTAACCCAGCCGCGGCAAATCCGCCCAAACAGGCGCCCGCCCCCCCAGGACCGAATCGACCTCCGCATGCCAGCGCCGCGCGACCTCGGGATGGTGCGACAAGGCATGCAGCGTCCACGCCAGCGCCGTCGCCGTGGTCTCGAAACCCGCCGCCAACAGGGTCTTCGTCTCGTCGAGCAGGGACTGCCAGGGAAGGGCCTCCCCGGTCTCGGGATCACGCGCCTCAAGCAACTGCCGCACCATGTCCTCCCCACCCGACTGCCCCGGCCCCGTGCGCGGACGAAGGTGCGCCGTGACAAACCGGTCCAGCGCCCGGCGAATCGCCCGCAACGCAAGATTGGCCCGCGTCGGAACCCACGCCGCCATCGGACACACGGCATTGTTCTTCCGTCGCACCCAGCCCAGCCCGCTCCGCAAGGCCCCCCCAAGAACCGCCGCCTCCCCAGGACTCATGCCCGCCGACAACAACGCCCGCCCCATGATGGTCAACGTCAGCACCTGCATCTCCGACACCACGTCCACGGTCTCCCCCAACTCCCGGCATCCCTCCCAGCGCTCGAACATCTCCCCGACCGCGGAACAGGCCGCCGGCAGCACCCGCTCCAAGGCCTCCGGCCGGAACGCCGGCTGGATCTGGCGCCGCCGCAACCGCCAGTACGGTCCATCCGTCGTCAGCAATCCCTCCCCCACGATCGCCCGGCTGGTCCGATAGTGGAAACTGCGTTCGTAGGACTCATGGCGCGTCACCAGGATCTGCCGCAGAAAGTCGGGATGACTCACCGCAATCAGCCGTCGATGGAGAATCCGAATCCGCGCCAGCCCGCCGTGGCGCGCCGCCGCCTCCGCCGCAAACAGGTGCGGCGCCTCGCGCATCTCCCGCGCACTGCCCAACAACCAGTGCCCGGCCACCCGCGGGATGTCTTCACTCAACGGCTGGATGGACATGTTCAATCAATCGACGGACGGCACGGGCACCGGACGCGCCCCACGCGTCGCCGGATCGCGGGCCGCGAGTTCCCGGGTCTCCTCGATGAACCCTTCATCCAGCCGGGTGCGGGCGCGCAACGTCTCCACAAACGCCGTCGTGAATCGCGAAAGGGCCATGCCATCAATGACCGCGTGATCCGCCGCACCGGTTAGGCATAGGACCCGCCTCGAAACCGGCCGCCCACCGGCATCCAGCATCACCCGGTCGGTCAGGCCCCCCACCGCCGCCGTCAACGTGCAGATCGTGGGCGGCAATCCCCAGAACGGAAAGGTCAGCCCCGGACTTTGCAGATTGGTCAGCGCCACCGTGCCGTACAGACGCCTCACCCAATGCGGATTCCCCCGGACGACCGCATTGAACCAACCCCGCGCGAACCCCGGCAGCCGCGCCACCCGCCGGCGCACCCGGATCGCCGGATCCGATGGAGCACTGGGATGAAGGGCCGCACGCAACTCCCAGTTCAGGGCCGCCAGACTCTTCCGCTGCGCGCCGCGAACACAGTAAAGGCCCGGAATCCGGTGGCCCTGGATCCGGCGGTCAAGGGTCATGCCGACATCCGCCTCCGTGAACGTCACCAACCGCCGGCCGTGACGGTATGTCATCACCCCCGGATTCTCCGCCGCCGCAACCGCCAGGGCGCGCAACACCACCGCATGCAGCGACACCGCAATCCGCAACTCCCGCTGGCACCGCTTCAAATCCTCCAGCACCCCCGTAATATCCACCTCAAGCAACCCCCAGCAGGCATGCGGTCGCGCCTGCTCAAGCACGGCCAGCACCGTGTTCCGCAACTGCGGCCACGGAACCTCCCGGTATCCCTGACCCGCATCATACGTCGGCGTCGCCATCGGTCCTCCTTCAGCCATGGCGCCTCGCAAATTCCCGCAGGAATTCCGCCAGAGTCTCCACCGACTCCAGCGTCACCGCGTTGTACAATGAGGCGCGCAGGGTCCCGGGCAGGGAACGATGGCCCTCCAATCCATGCAGCCCGCACGCCTCCGCCTCGCGCAGCAACCCCGGCACCAACGACGACTCCGCCAAACCAAAAACCACATTCATCAGCGATCGATCCCCCGGCCCCGCCCGAAGCTCATAAAAACCAGGGCACGACTCCAGGACGCCATACAGCCGCTCCGCCTTCCGCCGATTGATGCCCTCCATCGCCGCCAATCCGCCCACCTCAAACCGCAGCCACCGGGCCACCAGCATCGTCACGTAGATCGCAAACACCGGCGGCGTGTTGTACAGGCTGCGCGCCTGCGCATGCAGGCGGTAATCCAGCATCGCAGGAAGATCCGAGGGCGTGGCTTCGACAATATCCTCCCGCACGATCACCACCGTCACCCCCGAAGGCCCCAGATTCTTCTGCGCATGCGCGTAAATCAGCGCGAACCGGGACACGTCCACCGGCCGACAACAAAGATCGGACGACATGTCGCACACTCGCAGCACCTCCTCCCGGCCCGGCAACCGATGAAACTGCAACCCCTCCACCGTCTCGTTCGACACGTAATGAAAGTACAGAGCCGCCGGGGAGGTCTCGAGCTCGGCATCCGTCGGCATCCTCCGAAACCCCCCGGCCTCCCCGCTCCACAAAACCTTCGTCGGCCCCTCCCGCCGCGCCTCCACAATCGATTTCCCACTCCAGTACCCGGTATGAAGGTACTCCGCCGGCTCCACCCGTCCCCGCAGCAAAGTCATCGGAATCTGGCTGAACTGCTGCGTGCTCCCTCCCTGCAGAAACAGGATGTGATAGTGCTCCGGACATCCCAACAACGCCCTGAAATGCGCCTCCGCCTCATCCAGCACCCCCCGAAACCAGCCCGAACGATGGCTGATGCCCAACACCGACAACCCCTCCCCGGGCACCTCCCCCACGGCGTCCTGAGCCTCCCGTAGAACCGGCTCGGGAAGAGCACCCGGACCCGCCGAAAAATTGTGACGCGAGTTCATTGGCGCCGACCTCATTCCACCTTGCCGCCCGAAGCATGTGCCGCCTTCCCTCACCCTTCCCAAGCGAAAATAACCGGAGGGAATCCTCCCTGGACGGCGTAGAAGGCTTCGTCCGGTCCGAAACAGTCCAACGCAACCCCCGTCCCAAGACCATGAAGATCCGCACACTGTCCCTCGTCACCACCCTCGTCGCCGCCCTCGCCGCAGGGGCCTTCGCCGCCGACAAAGCCTTCCAGCTCAAGGTGAAGCCCTACCCGATGGACACCTGCATCGTCTCCGGCGAAAAACTCGGCTCCATGGGCGATGCCGTGGTTCTCACCGCCGGCGATCAGGAAGTCCAACTCTGCTGCAAAAGCTGCTCCAAGGACTTCGAAAAGGACAAGAAGGCGAACCTCGCCAAGATCGAAGCCGCCTGGAAAACCGTGAAGCCCTACCCGCTCTCCGGCTGCATCGTCTCCGACGAAAAACTGGACCCCGAAAAAGCCGTCGGTCTCGTCGCCGAAGGCCGCGAACTCCGCTTCTGCTGCAAATCCTGCCTCAAGGACTACAAAAAGGACTCCGCCAAGTTCCTCAAGAAATTCGACGAAGCCGCCAAGAAAAAGTCCTGAACCCTTGGGTCTCGCGTCTCCCCACTCCCAACTCCCATCTCCCCACTCCAGCCCCCCCATGCGCCTCGCCCTGTCCCTCCTCCTCCTCCTCGCCCTCTGGGTGGAGGGCCTGGCGGGCGTGAGCGCTGGGGGGGGGACGGACACCGACGCCGCCGGCCACCCACCCCGATCTTCCTGCTGCCGTTCCTGCACCTGCACCGACAGGTCCTGCTGCGCCCCAGCCCCGCCCGCCCCCCGACCCGTTCCGGGTCCCCTCGCCCGCCCCTCGGCCCCTTCCCGCGATGACCTCGTCAGCCCGCCGCTGACCCCGGGCGGCCACCCGCCCTGCCCCGGCATCTCCGCAGCCTCCTTCCTCCCCTCTCCCGTCCTCCCCGCCCCTCCTCCCGCCCCCCCGGCCGTCCCCCGGTACCTCAGCGTTCTCGCCCTGCTTCTCTGATCCCCGCGGACCTCACGCCCGTGGTGTGCCCCTCGGCCCCACCCGGCGCGAGCGCCCCACCTGAGGCGTCGGAGGCCCCCCCAGGGTTGCCACCCCAGGCGCCCCCGAATCCCCAAGACCGCGCTTCCGCGCGTCCTTCCGTCCCCCATCCGTCCGCAACGCCCTCGGTTCGGTCGTTGCTCCGTCTGCCAGTGCGTCAGTTCGTCAGTTCGTCAGTGCCCCAAACCGTTCGTCCCGTTCAACGCGGGCTCCGTCCCCGCCCCCCTCCATGCGCCCATCTCTCTTCCTGCTCGTTTCCCTGCTGGGGATCCTGCTCCTCCGGATCCACGCCCACGCCGCGGACGACACCGGAACCGGCGCGGCGCCCGCCGTGACCCTGGATTCCACCTTCATCAACGGCCTCATCGACGAGGCGCGAACCAACCACCCCGGCCTCGAAGCGGCGCGCCGTCGCGAACTCTCGGCGGGCCGGGCCATCGAGGGCGTTCGGCTCTGGCCGGACCCCATGGTCCGCTTCGGAGGGGTCGTGGCCGATGCGGAGGGGCCCAACCTCATGATGGAAGGCGACCTCCGCTACGAGGTTCAACAAGGTCTCCCCCTCTTCGGCAAGGCCACGGCCATGCGCAAGGAAGCCGTGGCCACCGCCGCCGTCGCCGCTGCCGCCACCACCTACCAGTTCCAGATCCTTCGCCGATCCATCGTCCAGGCCCTCCACCAACTGGTGCTCGCCGACGAAACCCTGCGGATCCTGACCGATGACCTCGCCCTGCTGGATCGCATGACTGGACTGACCCGGGAACGCCAGAAGGCCGGGCTCGATTCGAGTCTCGAAATCCTCCGCATCGAGAATGTCCGACGCAAACGTCAGCAGGACGTTCAGACCGCCCAACGCCAGCGCGAGTTCGAGGCCGTCTCCCTCAACCGCCTGCTGGCCCGACCCAACGACAGCCCGTGGCCCCGGATCACCCCTCCCGACATCGCCCCCGCCATCCCGCTCAACGAGGAGATCTTCAACATGGGGGTCCGCTTCGAACCACGACTCCAGGTCATGCGCCGCGAAATCGAAATGGCCGACGCCGGCACCGAAGTCACCCGGCGAAACCGCCATCCAGACGTCAGTCTCGGCCTCGAAGGCCGGCAATGGAGCGGCACCGGACAGTTCCGCGAAGGCATGGTCGGCGTCGGCCTCTCCATCCCCTGGTTCAACCGAAACCGCTATCGCGCCGACATCGACCGCGATCGCGCCAGGGCCTCCGCCGCACGCGCAGACGCCGACGACTACGAACGCGACGTCCGACGGGAATTGTTCCGGGTCTGGACCCGCATCGATGCCGCCCGGCGGGAGGCGATGCTCTACCGCGACGACATCCTGCCCCGCTCCGAACTCGCGGTTCGCACCGCACTCGCCGGCTGGGCCGCTGGACGCACCATGCACCTCGAGGTGCACGAAGCCCACCGCATGCTCGTCGAAGCCCGCCTGATGTCCTCCAGGGCCCTCGCCGAACAACACCAGATGATCGCCGAACTCGTCACCTGCTGCGGTGTCGCCGAGCTGGACTCGCTGCTGATGCTGGGTGTCGAAGGAACCACCGGCGCCCTTCCACCCCCAGCCCAGGCCCCTCCAGCCAGCCGATGATCCCCCTTCCCGAAACCGATCCACCGATCCACCGATCGACCGACCGCCCCGCTCCAATCACCCGCTCCTTCCATGAAAGTCCCCACCCCTCTCGCCCTGATCGCCGTCGCCTTCCTCGGCGGCGCCGCCGGCTGGCTCCTCTCGACCAGGCTCCAGGTGCCGGGATCTCCCACCGCCACCAGCCCGGGCACGCCCTCCCCCGGCCCGACCGGAACCCGGAAGATCCTTTTCTACCAGTCGGCCATGCATCCGTGGATCAAGTCGGACCAGCCCGGGAACTGCACCATCTGCGGCATGAAACTGACCCCGGTCTTCGATGGAGACCAAGGCATCCAAACGCAGCCCGGCCTGGTCACCCTCTCCTCCAATGCCATCACCACCCTCAACGTCGCCACCACCCAAATCACCCGCGGCCCCCTGATCCGCACCCTCCGCGTCGCCGGCACCATCGACGACGACGACACCCGGCACCGCTTCATCTCCGCCTACGTCGGGGGGCGTCTCGACGAACTGCACGTGAATTATGTCGGCGCCGAAGTCCGCGCCGGCCAACCCCTCGCCCGATTCTACAGCCCCATGCTGCTCGAGGCGGAACGCCAGTACCTGGCGCTCCACGAAGTCTCCCAGCTCCCCGTGCCACGCACAGACGCATCCCCCTCCACCGCGCGCTCCGGAGATGCCACCGATCACCTGCTGCTCCTCGAATCCGCCGCCGAACGGCTCCGGCAGCTGGGCCTCACCGCCGAACAAATCGCCGCACTCCCCGGCAAACCGGCCTCCAACCACTTCACCGAAATCCTGTCCCCCGTCTCCGGAACCGTTCTCAACCGCTTCGTCTACGCCGGCCAGAACGTCATGGAGGGCGAGAAACTGTTCGAGATCGCCGACTTCAACACCATGTGGTTCCGCTTCGACGTCTATGAACAGGACCTGCCCTGGATCGCCGTCGGTCAGGAGGTCGAAGTCACCACACCGTCCCTGCCCGGACAAAGCTTCAAGGCCCCGATCCAATTCATCGATCCAACTCTCATCGATATGACCCGCAGTGCAAAGATCCGGGTCGAACTCCCCAATCCACTGCTCACCAACCAGCCCGCCGCCAGCCCCGGTGTTCCACCCCGGCGATTGCTTCGGCATCGGCTGTACGCCGATGGCCGCGTTCAAGTCACGCATCCCGAGGTGCTGCTCGTCCCCCGGTCGGCCGTGCTTTCCCCCGACGGCCATCCCGTCGTCTACATCGATCGCTCGGGCGGCGCCTACGAACGGCGCCCCGTCCAACTGGGACGATTGGGCGACCAGCATTTCGAGGTGCTTGGTGGACTCACCGCAGACGAACGGGTCGTCACTTCCGGCAACCTGCTCATCGATGCCCAGGCCCAACTCAACCTCTCCGTGCACGGCACCGCATCCCCCCCGGAAACAAGAGCGCCCGCCAAGGAATCCAAACCCACCGCCCTGCCTTCCCTGAAAGGTCCCCAGGAAGAGATGCTCGTGAAACTCCTCACCACTATCGACACCCTCCGCGGGCATCTCGCCTGGGACGATCTCACCGGGTTCAACACCGCCGCCACCCAGCTGCCCAAGCTCATCCAGCAACTCTCCACCGCCTTCGCCCCCGCCGACACAGCCGCACCCTCCGGCTGGCAAACCGCCATCCACGCCATCACCAACGCCTCGGGGATCGGAAACGCCAACGACCTGCGTTCGGCCCGAAAGTCGTTTCACCCGCTGAGCATCTCCACGGTCGAACTCGTGAAGAACCTGCGGGCCGGGGACTCCTCAAACCGGTTCCGCGAAATCCGCATCTACCAGTGCCCGATGACGGCCGAGGCCTTCGACGGCGCCCCCGCCCGGGCTCAGTGGCTGCAGCTCGCCCCACCGCTTCGGAATCCCTGGTTCGGCAAGGAAATGCTCGAATGCGGCGTGGAGGTGGCGCCGTGATCGCCCGGCTCATCGAAGCGTCACTGCGCAACCGCTTCCTCGTCCTCTGCGGCCTGCTCTTCGCCGTCGCCTGGGGCGTCAAAGCCCTGCGCTCCACGCCCGTCGACGCCATCCCCGACCTCTCCGAAAACCAGGTGATCGTGTTCGCCGACTGGATGGGACGATCACCCCAGGAGGTCGAGGACCAGGTCACCTACCCGCTCTCCGTCAATCTCCAGGGACTCGCCGGCGTGAAGACGGTCCGCGCCGTCTCGATGTTCGGCTTCTCCCTCATCACCGTCATCTTCGAGGACAAACTCGACAACTACTTCGCCCGATCCCGCGTGCTCGAACGGCTGAGTTACCTCGGCACCCTCATGCCACCGGGGGTCGTCCCGCTGCTCGGCCCCGATGCCACCGGGCTCGGCTGGGTCTATCAGTACTACTTCGAAGTCGATCCCACCCAGGCCCCCAACCGCGGCTATGACCTCGGCGAACTGCGCGCCGTGCAGGACTGGTTCGTGCGCTACCAATTGCAATCCGTCCAGGGCGTCGCCGAAGTGGCCAGTCTCGGCGGGTTCGTAAAGCAGTATCAGATCGAAGTCAGCTCGACCCGCATGCGCGCCTCCGGCGTCTCCCTCGAACAGGTCATGAAGGCGGTCGCCGACAACAACCTCAACGTCGGCGGAAAGGTGATCGAGGAAAACGGCATGGAATTCGTGATCCGCGGCATCGGCCTCGTCCGATCGATCGCCGATCTCGAAAACATCATGGTCATGGCCAGGGAGGGCACCCCCATCTACCTGCGCGACATCGCCACAATCCAGATCGGCGGCGACTTCCGGCGCGGCGCCCTCGACGTCAACGGGCAGGAAGTCGTCGGCGGCATCGTCGTCATGCGCACCGGCGAAAACGCCATGGAAGTCATCCGGCGCGTGAAGGAAAAGGTCGCCCAACTCCACGACAGTCTCCCTCCCGGGGTCACCATCCGCTCCTTCTACGACCGGAGCGAACTGATCGACCGCACCATCGACACCCTGAAACACGCCCTGGTGGAGGAGGTGATCCTCGTCACGCTCGCCCACATCCTCTTCCTCTTCCACTTCCGCAGCATTCTCATCGTCACCATCCCGCTGCCCGCCTCCATCCTCATCTCCTTCATCCTCATGCGTCAGTTCGGCATCAGCTCGAACATCATGTCGCTGTCCGGCATCGCCATCGCCATCGGCGTGCTCGTCGATGCCGGTATCGTCATGACGGAAAACGTCATCCGCCACTGCGAACGGGCCGAGGAGGAAAAGGCCCGGCATCTTGGCGTCGCCGGCAGCGTCCGACTCACCACCGCGGAAACCTTTGACGCCACACTGCAGGCAGCCCGGCTCGTCGGACGCCCCATCTTCTTCGCCATGGCGATCATCATCCTCGCCTTCATCCCCGTGTTCGTCATGACCGGTCAGGAGGGCAAACTGTTCCACCCGCTCGCCTTCACCAAAACCTTCGCCTGCGTCGGCGCCACCCTGCTCGCCGTGACGGTCGTACCAGTGCTCTGCTCACTGCTGGTCCGCGGTCCGTTCCATCGCGAGGAGGACAATTGGATCATGAAGGTGCTGCTCGCCCTCTACGACCCGGTCCTCAACTGGTCCCTCCGCCATCGCGTCATCGTGCTCACCGGCGCCGGGTCCCTGCTCGCCGCCGCCATCCTCATCGCCTTCGGGCTCCCGCGATCCCTCCTCCCCGCCTCCCTCGATCGCGATCACCCGGGCATCGCCCGGCTGGTCAAAGGCATCGGCCGGGAATTCATGCCCACCCTCGACGAAGGCTCCCTCCTCTACATGCCCGTCCTCCTCCCCAGCACCTCGCTCTCCGAGGTCAAACGCATCATGGCCTGGCAGGACAAAACCATCTCCCAGTTCCCCGAAGTCGCCTCCGTCGCCGGCAAACTCGGCCGCGCCGAAACCGCCACCGACCCCGCCCCGATCGAAATGATCGAGACCACGATCATGCTGAAACCCAAAAAGGAATGGCGCGCCGGTGTCTCCCCATCCGATCTCGTCGCCCAACTCACCGCCGCCATGACCACCGTCCCCGGTTATGTCCCGGGCTTCCTCCAACCGATCGAGAACCGGATTCTCATGATCAGCACCGGCATCCGCGCCCAGGTGGGCGTCAAGGTGCTCGGCGACAAAATCGAAGCGCTCCAGCAGAAGGCGTTCGAAATCGAACGGATCGTCAACTCAATCCCCGGCGCCGCCGGCGTCGCCCCGTCCCGCGTCCAGGGCAAACCCTACCTCGAGATCGAAGTCGACCGCACCGCCATCGCCCGCTTCGGCCTCTCCATCCGCGACGTGCTCGAAGTGGTCGAGGCCGGACTCGGTGGCGCCAACGTCACCTCCACCATCGAGGGCCGGGAACGTTTCCCCATCCAGGTCCGCCTCGAACGCCACGAACGCGAGGACCCCGAAAAACTGCGCGAGGTTCTGGTCAGCACCATGTCCGGCCGCAGGATCCCCCTCGGCCAGCTCGCCACCATTCGCCGCGTCGTCGGCCCCTCCGAGATCGCCAGCGAAAACGGCCGTCTCCGGGTGTTCGTCCAGGCCAACGTCCAGGACCGCGACCTCGGCAGCTTCGTGAACGAAATCAAGGCCAGGGTCCAGCAGGAGGTCAAACTCGAGCGTGGCATGACCATCGAATACAGCGGCCAGTACGAGAACCTGATCCACGCCAGCGAAACGCTGAAAATCATCTTCCCCACCGTGCTGCTGGTGATCTTCCTCCTGCTCTATCTCACCTACCACTCCCTCAAGGAGGCCGCCCACGTGCTGCTCGCCGTGCCCTTCGCCCTCAGCGGCTCCGTGTTCCTCCAGTACCTGCTCGGCTACAACTTCAGCGTCGCCGTCTGGGTCGGCTACATCTCCCTCTTCGGCATCGCCATCCAGACCGGCGTCGTCATGGTCGTCTACCTCGAGGAAATGCTGGAACGTAAACGCGCCGAACGCGGAGCCGCCTTCTCCCACGAGGACCTTCTCCAGGCCATCAAGGACGGCGCCCGGCTGCGGCTCCGTCCCAAGGTCATGACCGTCGCCACCACCATCGCCAGCCTGCTGCCCATCATGTGGAGCGACCGCGCCGGCTCCGAGATCATGAAACCGCTCGCCGCCCCCGTCATCGGAGGCTCCCTCAGCAGCCTGATTCACATCCTCATCGTCACACCCGTGATCTTCGCTTGGTTGCGCGAGCGCGAGTCCGCCCCGACCCCGACTCCTCCTCCGGGCTGACCCAGGCCTTGGCCCGGACCAACGCC
Organism: uncultured Verrucomicrobiota bacterium; assembly: GCA_964476125.1. GTDB lineage: Bacteria > Verrucomicrobiota > Verrucomicrobiia > Limisphaerales > CAIMTB01 > CAIMTB01. The sequence goes on from CAYZAE010000017.1 coordinate 32,555, forward strand.
CGCGTCCACCCCGCCACCAACTCCTTCCGGTGCGCCGGCTCCATCACCGCCGAAAAGCTCCGGTCCGCCTGCCACTGGCCCGCAATCTCCTTGCGGTCCTTCCAGAAACCCACCGCCAAGCCGGCCAGATAGGCCGCCCCCAGCGCCGTGGTCTCCGACACCTTCGGCCGCACCACCGGCACACCCAGCATGTCCGCCTGGAACTGCATCAGCAGATTGTTCGCACACGCCCCGCCATCCACCCGCAACTCCCGAAGCCGGATGCCCGCGTCGCGCTGCATGGCCTCCAGAACATCCCGAACCTGGTAGGCAATGCCCTCCAGAGCCGCGCGCGCCAGATGCCCCCGCGTCGTCCCCCGCGTGATGCCGGCCATCAACCCGCGCGCATACGCATCCCAGTGCGGCGCACCCAACCCCGCGAACGCCGGCACGAGATACACCCCGCCATTGTCCGGAACACTCGCCGCCAGACTCTCCACCTCCGCACTCGAACCAATGATGCCCAAGCCATCCCGCAACCACTGCACCACCGCGCCCGCGATGAAAATACTGCCCTCCAGCGCGTACTCGGTCCGATTCCCGATCCGCCACGCCACCGTCGTCAGCAGGCTGTTCTTCGACGCCACCGGCTTGTCCCCGGTGTGCATCAGCATGAAACAACCCGTCCCATAGGTGTTCTTCACCATGCCCGGCGAATGACAGATCTGACCGAACAACGCCGCCTGCTGATCCCCCGCAATGCCCGCAATGGGCACCGGCACCGACCCCAGCCGCGCCTCGCCGTACACCTCGCTCGACGACTTCACCTCCGGGAGCATCGACCGCGGCACCCCGAACAATTCCAACAACTCCTCATCCCAGTCCGCCGTGCGCAGGTTGTACATGAGCGTGCGCGACGCGTTGCTCGGATCCGTCACATGCACCCGCCCACCGGTCAGGTTCCACACCAGCCACGAATCCACCGTGCCAAAGGCCAGCTCCCCACGGCGCGCCCGCTCCCGCGCACCCGGAACATTCCGCAGCAACCACGCCAGCTTCGTCCCGCTGAAATACGCGTCGATCACCAGGCCGGTCTTGCGCCGGACGGCCGTGGAATGCCCCCGGATCCGGAGATCATCACACATCGAGGCCGTCCGCCGGTCCTGCCACACAATCGCATTCGCAATCGGCCGCCCGGTCGCCCGATCCCACACCAGCGTGGTCTCACGCTGGTTGGTGATCCCAATGGCCGCCACGTCCGTCGCATCCACACCCGTCTTCGACAGCACCTCGTTGGCCACCTCGAACTGCGAGGACCAGATCGCGTCCGGATCGTGCTCCACCCAGCCCGGCTTCGGGAATATCTGGGGGAACTCCTTCTGCGAAATGCCCACCACGGCGCCGCCCGCGTCGAAGAGAATGGCACGCGAACTGGTGGTTCCCTGGTCGAGGGCAAGGATGTGTTTCATGCGGTGAAAGGGATCACTTCAGAATGGAACTTCGAACGGATGGGCGAACGGCGGAGCGAGAGCGGCGGAAAAAATCGGTCAAAACAAGGAACAGGTGCGGTGGCTGAAGCGGGAATCAAGCGGCGCCGAAAAACGCCCGGTACGCCTGGGCGCCGACGATGCCGCCAACCACCGGACCCACCACCGGAACCCAGGCATAACCCCAGTCACTCCCACCCTTCCCGGCAATGGGCAGAAGCGCGTGCGCTATCCGCGGACCAAGGTCGCGCGCCGGATTGATCGCGTAACCCGTGGGTCCGCCCAACGAAAGACCCAGCGCCCACACCAGCACGCCAACCAGCGCCGGCGCGAAGCCCTTGTCCCAACCAGAGGCCGCCTGAAGATTCCGCGGCGAGGCAATGGCCAGCACACCAAACACCAGCACAGCCGTCCCGATGCCCTCACAAAGGAGATTCGCCGCGGGCCGCCGAATGGCCGGGGCCGTGCAGAAGACCGCCAACTTGCCCGCCGGATCACTGCTCACTTCCCAGTGCGGAAGATAGGAAAGCCACACCAACACCGCCCCCAGCATACCCCCAAGACACTGGGCAAGAAGATAGGGCGCCACACTCTCGACAGGGAACCGCCCAATCGACGCCAACCCCAAAGTCACCGCCGGATTCAAATGGGCCCCACTCACCGCATTCGTGCAGTACACCGCAATCGTCACCGCAAACGCCCAGCCCGCCGTAATCACGATCCAACCCGAATTATTCCCCTTGGTCTGCCGAAGCACCACGTTCGCAACCACGCCGTCACCAAACAGCACAAGCAGGGCCGTGCCGATCAGCTCGGCGGAAAATGGAGTCATGGGCATCCTCGGGGAGCAGGGTTCCCCGCCAACCTGCCCCGCCCACTTCCTCCTGTAAAGAAGTCAGGCTGGCGTCTCCCGCGCCAACTCGTCGATCGCCCTCAGAATCAAACGCGTAATGGCCGCCGCATCCGACTCCTCCGACGACTCCCCCGCACCGCCCTCCCGCTCGTCGTCCAGACTCGAACCAGGTTCGACCGCCGCCGAAGGCCGCGGCTCGCGCAGGCCCCCCAATCCCCCCGACACCCCGGGATCGCGGAAATCCAGGCCCGAAACAGGCCCTTGCCGACGCCGCGGCCCCGACTCCTCCGCCTTCGCCCCGGATCCCAGCCCAACGCTCAATTGCCAGCCGGCACCCGTATCCTGGTAACCCAGCAGCAGGACCGCCTGCTCAACAAGCTCCGGATCCACTCGCAACGATTGAACCTCCAGCCCCATCCGCAACGACTGAATGATCCCGGCAGCACTCGCAAAGGCCACGATCTCCAACTGATCCCCCTCCCGGTCGATCCGCCACGGAAGCAACTCCCGCACCTTCGCCAGGACCCCGCCCGGACCCCGGACACGAACACAGGTCACCGATTCCCGGCGCACCGACCAAAGCGAAGCCACCGCATGCGGATGGCTCCGTCGCCCCGTCCATTCCCTGGAAGCTAAACCTTCCCCCACGGGGAGCCCCTGTCCGGGTTCCGCCGGAAGTCCAAGCTCCCGTTCGATCGATGCCAGCGTGAAGCTCAGCTCCCCCACCCCACGTCCCAAACCATCGGCCATGGAATCCGGAGTCCTGGCTGCGGATCGGCAACGATCGCCCACCAGCCCTCCAGCCTCCGTTCCTCCCGCAGCAACAGCTTCCTGAATACCAACGCCTGACCCTGGGTTCATGCGTACTCCTCCTTGGCTAACTGAAACCGCTCGCGCGCCGGATCGCCTGCTTCACGGACAACTGTCCCCACCGTGACCTCACGCAATACCAGCCGGTTCACCCTAGGATGAGCGGCATCCGCCACGTCCTGACAAGCTTTCTCGTCGACACAAGCAATCGCGTCGCACCTCCCGAAGTTGTTGGTAGCGGTTGTCGCAGCGCGACGAGTTCCACCACCACCAAACTGCGGATGCACCGGCCATCGCGGCAGGGCCGGCCCGCCCCCCCTAGGGCCGCAATGTCATCCGGTGCACCGCAGGACCGGGCAGGAGCGGACTGGGCTCCACACGAACCCAGGCGTCGTGCCCCGCCCGATAATGCGGCGACAGAAAATGTCCGCTCTGCCCTCCCGGCATGTGGAAGTAACCGGATTCCTCGTGGCCCGGCGAAACAACCATCCGCTCGGACGCACCAAACGCCGCACCCTGCACCCGCGGCATGTGGTCGTCACCCGGCAATGAGACAGGCTCGAGATCCAGCCAACGCCCCAGCCAGGGCAACGCCCGTGACAGGGGATGCCTGATCCGAACCCGATTCCGCGCCCCCCACGTGGCCTGTTCCAGATCCAGCTTCTGCCGATCAAGATCCCCGAAAACACCCCGCACCGAATCCACCAGCAACGCGTCGTAACTCGGGAACCGCGGATCCAGCAAATGCGGCGGCCGCGCCTCGAGCACCGACCACACCGGCGTCTCCTGACGGTCGTTCCGAAACGCGGCTCCCCGGCTCACGGTTTCGCATCGAGCCAGCACCGGCATCATCACCCGATTCATCACCCCCAACCGAAACGCCCGGACCATCCGGTAACCCACCGACTCGATGGAGGCTCGCCCATCCCATTTCAGGACCAGGTCGCGCGCCCGGGCCCAACGCCCGGCCAGCACCGCATCCCCCTCGGGCGCGGGCGACTCCAGAACCCGAAGCAGCAGCTTCTGCCATCGATCCAGGAAAACCGCGCGATCATCGCGGTGGATCGTCATGAGGTCCTTCTCGGAGACCGGCGCCTTCAACGCCAGAAGATCATCCCGGATCTGCCGCGCCCGCGCCCCCACATCCACGTATCGCGCCCCCAACGCGAGATACTCCGGGGTTCCCAGAATCCGGTTGTTCGCCGTCCATAGCCGCCCTCCCGCAGGAGCCAGATAGCGGGGTGTCTCGGCCCCACTTCGCCACCCCTCCCATCCACGACTCCCGTCGGCGAAGGAAACCGGCACCGATCCATCCCAACCCACGCGCTTCGGCAACCGGCCCACCAGCGTGTATCCCAATTCCCCCGCTCGATCCCCCACCAGCAGGTTCTGCACCGGAACCCCGCAGCGCGGCGCCACCGCCATCGCCTCCGCCACGCTCCGGGCGTTCTCCAGCTCCAGCAACCCCATGTTCGCCCCACCCGGCCGATGCGGCGTCCAAAGCAACGCCATCTGCCGATCCGAGGCCGACGCACCCAACACCGGCCCCCAGATCGTCCGGCGATACCGAATCTCACGGGCCGCTTCACCCCGGACCTCAATGTGCTCCGTCACCGTCTCGAACTCCCGCCACCCCTCCGGCGTGCGATACCGATTCGGCTGCGCCGGGTCCGTCTCAAGCTCCACCAGGTCCGTATTGTCGATCGTCGCATTGGTGAATCCCCACGCGATGTCCCCGTTGCTCCCCACGATCAGCGCCGGCACACCCGCCAGGCTCGCCCCCACCAAACGCCGCTTCACCCCGCTCGCATCCACCCACTCCAGGCAGACCCGGAACCACACATTCGGCAATCCCAGGTCCAAATGCATGTCGTCGCAGACAATCGCCGATCCCGTCGCGCTCGCCGCACCCTGCACCCCCCAGGAATTACTCCCGGGAACCAATCCGAAGTCGGGATGATCGACATCCCCGGGCATCGGATCCAACCCCGCGCGAACACCCGGATCGGCCGCGAAATTCAAAACCTCCGGCCCGGGAATCGGCGCCAAGGGAAGCTCCGAACCATCGATCGCCGCGTCCCACTCCGAGGCCGCAGGATGGAAGAAATCCACCGCCTCCCGCGGAAGCGCCCGGATCAACACCTCCGTTCCCAAATCCTCACCACCCCCGTCGTCCTGCAACGTGAAAAACATCGCGAACCCGACCAGCACGGAATCCTCCGCCCGCCACGGCTCCGGCACACTGCGAAGCAGAAGATACTCGGGCGGCCGCACGCCCATGGCGGCAAGGCCCTGATTCACCCCCGCCGCATACGCCTCAACCAACGATCGCGTCCCATCCTCCAATCCCGCCACCGCCGCCCGCGCCGCCTGTCTCAGTCCATGCCGCCGCGTGGCCTCATCCGCCCCCACCAATCCCGGCCCCAAAAGCGCCGACAATTCCCCCGCCCCCCGGCGGCGCAGAAGGTCCATCTGGAAGAAACGCTCCTGGGCATGCACGAACCCCAAAGCCTGCGCCACATCCCTCCGATTGGATCCACGAAGCGTCGGAACCCCCAGGGCATCCCGGTCGACCGAGACAGGAGCCGACAACCCCGACAACCGCGCCTCACCCTCCAGTTGGGCCAGGCTCGATCGCACCGCCCATCCCAGCACCCCCCCGGCAATCACCATCACCAACCCCACACCCACCAACACCCGAACACCCCAAACCACCCACCGACGCGCAGCAGGACTGTTCCCGGCCCGGAATCCAGTTCGCACGCTGGGATCTGTCGACCTCATCTCAGCGCCCCACGAAGCACTCGAAGAAAATTCTCCGACCCCACCGCGGCCACGTCCGCGGCGGCATAGCCTCGTTCCTTCAGCAGCGCGGGAATCCGAACCAGATCCGCGATGGTATCCAGATCGCCCGGGGTCTGTTCGGTTCCAAAAGCCCCGTCGAGGTCTGATCCAATGCCCGCATGCCGCGCATTGCCGGCAATCTGGCAGACGCGGTCGATGTGATCCGCCACGTGCCTCAGCAGAACACCGCTGCTCTGCGGCGTGGTGCGACCCCGCACCCAGCCGGGGACCAGCATCCAGGCATCCAGCGCCGCCCCGATGACCGCATCCCTCGCCACCAGCGCCTTGATCATCTCATCCGACAACTGCCGGTTGTGCGGAACCAGCTCCCGACAGTTGTGGTGGCTGGCCCAGACCGGTCCGTGAAAAAGTTCAAGGGCCTCCCAGAAGCAGTCATCGCACAGATGCGTCGCATCCAGAATGAAACCCAGGCGATCCATCTCCCGGATCAACTCGCGCCCGCGCGCGTTGAATCCGCCGGTCGCGTCCGTCCCATTCGCATAAACCCCGGGCCCATAGTGCGCCGGACCAATCGCCCGCAACCCATCCGCCCAGGCCCGTTCCAGATGCGCCGGACTCAGGATGGAATCCGCCCCCTCCAGGGAGAGCACATACCCCACGGGCCCCGCGGTCTCCTCCGGACCCAACGCCATGAGAAACGACTCCAGCCCGGCGCGGTCCCGGATCATGGTCATCTCGCCCGCCTCCTCCATCGCCCGGTACCACGCCCGCTGCGCCTGGGTCATGGCCCACGCCTGCGCAGGGGACGCCCACCCCGCCACAGGGCTGTACGCATTGTGCTCCACCCGCGCAATGAGCGTCGCCACCACCAGTCGGATGCCCCCCCGGCGCAGCTCCGGCAGGCAAACCGTTCCCCGTCCCCGATCCGGCCGGTCCGTCCGGTGCGCTTCGCGGGCACGGATGTCAGCCAGAGGCCGGGTCAGATCGCGGTTCCACTCAATGGCGTTCATCGCCAGATCGAGGTGAGCATCGAAGATCATGAGGTATCGGAATGAAGGGTTGGGCTTGGGTTGGAAAATCGTGAGGCAGGTCGTTTCTCAAGGACTCGGCGCGTTCCAAAGTCTCCCTCCTCAATGGAGGATGGCATTGAGGCCAAGCACCAAAACCATCGCCAGCAAGGAAGCCAGGGTGACCATCAGGCTCCACGTCCTGAACGTCTGCGAAGCAGTCAGCCCGAAATACTCCTTCACCAGCCAGAAACCGCCGTCGTTGAAATGCGAAAATGCCAGGGTGCCCGCTCCCACCGCCACCACCAGCAGTTCGCGGTCCGTTCCCGGGTGGGCCGCCGCTATCGGCGCCACAATCGCCGAGGTCATGGCAATGGACACCGTCGCCGAACCCACCGCCGCCCGAAGAAGAGCCGCCACCAGCCACCCGAGAAAAAGCGGCGACATCGCCCAGGTCCGCCCCGCCGCGGCAATGGCATCATCCACCCCGGCAAGGTCCAGCACCTTGCTGAATCCACCCCCCGCTCCCACGATGAGAAAAATTCCCGCCGCCGGCCCCGCGCATTCCTCGGTGAACTGCAAAACCTGGCGGCCGCTGAAACCGCACCGGCCCCCAAAGGTCCAGAGCGCCAGCAGCACCGCCACCAGCATCGCCACCAGCGGAGAACCCACAAACCCCGCCAGCGCACGCAAGGGATGCTCCTTCGACAACACCACGTCCGCCACCGTCGAAACCAGCATCAGCACCACCGGCACCAGGATTGTTCCCAAGGCCACCCCGAAACCCGGTGGACGGGGCGCCTGCGAGGACGGCCTCAACTGCGCCCCCAATCCCCCGGGCTCGATCCGCACACCCCCGTACCTCTCCAACATCCGCGCCAGGATCGGCCCCACCACCAGCGCCGTGGCAAAGCCCACCACCGACGCCCAAAAAATGGATCCTCCCATGTCCGCCCCCAGCTTCCCCACCGCCAGAACCGGCCCCGGATGAGGCGGAACAAGACAATGGCTGATCGAAAGGGACGCCAGCAACGGAAGCATCAGTCTCAGCAAGGGCATTCCCGAGGACCGGGCCAGGGTGAAGACAATCGGCACCAGCAGAACCAGGCCAACCCCAAAAAACACCGGCAGCCCAATCACGAACGCGGAAAGCAGCATGGCCCAGTCCAACCGCCCACGGCCAAGCCGACGGATGAGGGTCTCCGCAATCACCGTGGCTCCCCCGGATTCAGCCAGAAGCTTCCCCAGCATGGTCCCCAAACCCACCACCACCGCAATCAACCCCAGGGTCGATCCCACCCCCTCCTGAAAGGCACGGGCCGCATCCAAGGGCGCCAACCCCGCCGCCACACCCACCGCCAGCGAAGTCAGGGCCAACGCCAAAAAGGCATGCAACCGGCACACGGCCACCAATAACACCAGCGCCACCACCCCCCCCGCCGCCACCAGCAAGAGTTGATGTTCGTGCGTCATCGGATTTCGAAGCAGCCAACCCCGGATCACCCGCCCGAGCGTTCCCTCAGTCTCAACCCAACCCCACCAATCACTTCAATCCCGAATCCAACCCTCCCGACAATCGCGTCGCCCCAATCAATCACGGACGATTGAGCTGAACTTTTCCACGCGTCCCCCCCGCATCATACGTGGCCACGAAATTCGTCCCATCAATCCGCCCCTCAAGCCGGTAATCCCCCAACGGCCAGATCTCCCGTTCCCCGCGAATCTCATACCTCCCGGGACCCGATGGCGTCACCACCACCATCATATCCAACGACGAGGTGAACCAACGCCACCAATGGCTGTGCGTTGAAAACCGGTAGAGCTGCGCCCCGGTGCGCGTCAAAACACATTCAAGCTCACCACCGTGCGAAGTCCGCTTCCCATCCTGCCATTGCCCCACCCAAACCCCCTCCGGCCCCTCCGGCTTCGCCACGGCACTCCGCGCCACTTTCGCGTCATGGTGAAAACTCGAACATCCACCCGCCCCAACCCCCAGCGCCAACAACACACCCAGCCAAAGAGACGCAGCCGAATTCTTCATGGCCGTCATGGTAAGGCCCCCGTTAAGCGGCTCAACCACCATTTCCCAGGAGGTGCGCTCTCATATTCTTCACCCCCCATCTCCCTCGCCCTTCGTTCTCCCTCATCCGCTCCGCCCATCATCGTCCCGTCCCGGTGGAAGCTTCGTCACCGACACACTCATCTCCGGTCCCGTGTCGAACTGCGTGATCCAATCGCGACGGATCGTCTCCAGCAAATCCCCCCTGCCGAATTCCTCGAGCAGATCCGCCAGCACCTCCGCCTTTGCCCCCGTGGTAAACCCCGGAGGACCTCCCAGCAGAAGCTCAAGTCGACGGCGAAGCGTCTGGCGATCCCCCGATACGGCAATCCCCGACTCCAACGGCGCATTGACCCGGGGCGCCAACGCCACCGACAACGCCGGACTCCCCGCCACCGAGGCCCCCGGTAGTTCGATCACCAAGGTGTGCTCACCCACACCGCCCCGGTTCTCGAGATCCGCGGGCAGCACCGGCCGGAGGCGAAGAGCGCCTTCCGTATCCAGGTCGGAAACAAACCTCACCGTGACCACGGACTTGGCGACCGCACCGGAAAGCCCGTTCCCCAGTTCGGTCCTCACCGCCTGCAAAAACTCCGCTAGCGAAGGTTGACTCATGAAAGCCTATTCACCCGCAGCCGATCTCCAGAGATCGAGGCGCTGTCCAAGACGTTCCAGTCGCGAAGCCCCGACATCCAGATTCGGAAGATCGCGCAGAAGCTGCTCAAGGGGCGGAACGACCCCCCAGGCTGTGACATTGAACACTTCAAACACACCCGGCCCCCGGATACCCAGGGCAGCCTTCCGACGCTCCAGCACGGACCGATACTGATGACGCCATGACTCCTGATCCTGCGCGATGGTCAGGTTGTGTCGATCCACCCAGGGCAGCCACTCCTGGAGCTGCGACTCGTGGCACCAGGCCAGATCCGCCGCCCGATCCGCAGCCGCGGATATGTCCACAGCCAGATCGTGGCCATGGCCCCCGGCCATGTAGCCATCGTAGGTGTTCAGGATCACCGGCGTACGTACCGATCGGGCCGGCATCGTCTCCGCCCGGGGATACTCAGGCGAAAAGGCGTGCGGAACATTGATCATGTACGCCACCGACCGAATCGCCTGCGCGACGTCGAGATGATCCACATGAACCCCGAGCAGGGAACTCTCCGGCACGGGCGGACAAAAAAGATAGTCGGGTTCAAAATCCCGAATCTCCCGCCACAGCGCGGGAAGAAAATCAGGCGCCAGTTGCAACCGCGCCTCCCGGAATGGAGAACCTCGCCGATCCTTCAACAATCGAACATCAAAGCGACCCAGGGCAGCCGCCTTCTCCTGCTCGGCCCAACGACGCGCCGCAGTCGCCTCCCGTGTCATCGCATGATGACCCGCAGCACCATCGGTGCACACCAGCACGCGACGCTCGACCATGGGATCCTTCTGCCTCCAGAGATCAAAAGTCCCTGCGGCCGTGAACTCGAAGTCGTCGAAGTGGGCGTGGACAAAAAGTAGTCTCATGCAACGGAAATCCCCCGGAGGCTTTCGCCAGCCGGGGGATAAAACCACATTCAGTTTCGAAAGGCGATCTACCTATCCTGGATCACACGATAAAACCGCGGCTTCTCCGGATCGGAACTCGCGTCGATCACCGACACCGCGCCGGGATTCACTGCCTCGTTCACCAGCGAGGTAAGGCCCTCCCACTCGCCGCCTTCCAACCGGTGAGAATACTCCACGCGATAACGTTCCCCGGGAGTGCCCGCCCAGGAAATCTCGGCGGCCTTCGTCGGTTCGTTCACCAGGCGAACCGCAATCTTAAGGGATGCCGGTTCGAACGGAGCCGAATCCAACGCGTTGGGAACGCCGTCGTTGTCCGAGTCCTCCGTCTCCGAGGCAACCAAGGCGCGATTCATCATCACCACCCGACCCGTCGAGAGAGTCACAGCCGTGGAACTTCCAGCCCCCGCATAGCCCTTCACCCACCGGAGGCGCCCGTCCAACAAGCCATCGAGTTGGTCCGGATTCAGGTTGGAATCCGCGAAGTAGAGCGTGAACTCGGGAGAAATGTTCAGGGCCAACGACACGTTGGTCGTGTAGTTCGTGAAAATCAGGTGGTTCACGTAAAGAGCGGCCTTCGAACCCGTCGCCGAGGCGAAGGTAAACAGGCTCAACGGACGCCCATCGAGCACCAGCCGGCCGAGGGCCGAGTTGTTCGAAAAACCCGCCGCCTCCGCACCCAGATCGGCAGCCGCCCAGGTGTTATAGGACTCCGCGAATCGGGAAACCTTCGAGGTGATGGTCGTTCCAAGCAGATCGCCTTCCGAGGGCTTCCGCAACAGATGGAATCCATCGTAAACCGTAATGGCGTTGCTCGCGCCCACCCCGCCATCCGTCAAACGCGTTCCCACGTTCAATCGCAACTGCCCATTGAAATAATTCGTGTTGCCCGTGTTGAGGTTCCTCGCCTCGTACCCGGCCTGGAGTCGCGATCCAGTCAGCTTGAAGTCGTCCGCATTGATCAACAGGTGTGCGCGAGACAAAACACTGCCCGCCTCCAACTTCAGATTGCTCACGTTCAACGTAAGGTCGCCCACGAACGAACTGATTTCCCCGGAATGCAGGGCCGATTTGGCATCCACGTCGACGGTCGCTCCGGAAATATTCCCGCTGTTCTCGAAGTAGGGAACAGGATTGGTGGTTCCTCCGAGACGCAAGGCCACCGTCGTCGTCAGCTGGGCCCGGTTGGTCAGATTCACCACGCTCGGGAAGGAAGCCGACGTAATCACATTGGTCTGCGCATCCAACGAAGCCCGGATGTCGATGTTCGGGGAATCAATGACAAACCCCTCAACCGCTGAGACGCGATCGCTCAACACCACCTGGGGCGCCTTCGCGACAAACCGATAGGTTTCCACCGGCACCCGCGTCGCAAACAAATGGTCGACGATCAGCGCATGGCACCGGATCTCGATGGTGTTCGTGATAAAACTGCCCGGCGTCGCCGGATCCGGGGCGGGGATGAGCGCCAGATTGGTCCAGATGGCGCTGTAAAGATTCACCGTGCCATTAAAGCGCCGGACCAGAGGCTGGATCAGGTTGGTCACATTCAGTGAACCGCTGGAAAGCCCCAGATCCATGTTCACCACCGTCGCATCCAGCTTGAAAGGCGTTCCAACCAACTCCTTCGCTTTCACACTGAGCAATCCCTCCGACCGGAATCGTGCGAGCGAGAGATCCAATCTGTCGGCTTCAATCTCGATCCGTGCCGGCTTGTTGGTGGGATGATCCACCTCGGGAATGTTCGTCGCGAAAGAAAACCCTCCCGTCGCGCCACCGCCTTCACCAATGTCCACGCTGTAGCCCGAATACCAGTTGGTCACCGTCTGCGAGGCATAGGTGGAGTTGTAGAAGAGATCGCCCCTGAAAATGGCGTTGGTTCCGGTCGCAGCAGCCCACTCGCGCGGCGTGACACGGGTCACAATGAAGTTCGACGGCTTCTGATCAATCCGGGTGCTTCGATTGGTCTGCAACACGGAATTCGTGATCCCACCCAGGGTATCGAGCACATAAACGAAATTCGTGTAGGGCTCCGCCGTGATCGTGTCCACGTCCTCAAACGAATACCGGATGATCGGCATCCTGCCGCCCGGAACACTGGAATCGCGGACGGCCCCGAACTTCACATCGATCTTGAAGGCGGCATCGGTGCTGTTGGTGTTGATGAACACCGCCTGAATCACCCAGTTCGTGGGCGAGGGAGCATTGGTCACCGCAAAAACGTTCGTCGCCTGGCTGAGAAGGGGCAGCGTCACGAGATTCGTGAAGCCGGAGGCGTCCAGGACTTCATGAGGCCCCGAATTCGCCGGATTACCCGTCAGCACCGCAAGGTCGTAGGGACCCACAGCAGCCGGGTCCAACAGGTTATTCAGTCCAACGCCCCAGTGGTTGTCCGTGATTCCCAGTTCGTTCTGGTAGGACAGTCCCAACGAAACCCCGGGCCTCAACGGAGCAAAGGGATCGACACCCGCCCGCAACCCGCTGCGCGAAAGATTGACGGAACTGCCGCGAAGCCGGATCAGACCATTCCCATCAACCGTCAGACCGCCACGATTCACAATGTTCGTGGCATCCACCAGAATCCAGGAGGTGTCAGGCGACGAAAAAAGGCCGCCGCTGCTTCCAATGGTCGTGCCGCCTCCCCCGCCACCGAAGCCAAACGAGAAAGTAGGCGCCGAAAACGAGATCGTGCCCTGGTTCACCCAATGGGCCGATGGCCGGTGCAGACCGTTCGTATCGACAAGGTCGAACCAGAATCCCCGGGAACCGGAGATCGTGGCTCCCGCGAAATTGGTGTACGCGAGAGTGTTCTGCGTCTGATAAGGCAGGTCTCCGGAGGACACAGCGAAGGTTCCCCGGTTCAGGAACACCGTCGCATCAATCTGCGGCGACGAGGCCTCCCCTCGATTCTCGTAAACCGGCATTGGCGCGGCATCGACAGCGAAGCCGCGGAACAACAGGGCGGTCGCGACCGCACGCCAGAGCTTCAAGTTAGGGCTTAGCACGGTATCAAATCTCCTTTGGCTGACGCTTAGCGCCCCCCGAACACAATCCGTTCAACATCCCGGATGGAACTTCCCAAGGGAAATACCACCGGATCATTGGTGGTGCCGTCAAAGGCACCCCAGACCACATCCCCGGCGAAACCATTCACCTGTCCGAGGAAGGACGGCGCCGTGTTCAGCAGGGTCGGTCCAACCTTGTTGAAAATGATCTGAAGCGTTCCCGCAAACTGACCAGGCCCATCCAAGGTTCCCTGGCCATTGATCGCATCATTGCTGGTGGCAATGTCGGTGCGATCCCAGGGGGCGCTGCTGGTATCCACATCGGCCAGATCAGCCGCGGTAAAAACAATGTCAGGCACGGTAAGCGTCCGCGTAACACGCTGATTCACCGTCCGCTGCGTGTTGTTCGTCGTCAGCGCCACAATGGTCTCGGTAAACCGGTTCGTGAATCCGAACCCACCCGGCTGATAAAGCGCGGGACCTCGCACAAAAGTGATCTTGTCCACGCCCTGCCGGATGGCTTGAGGATAAAATACGCCGTTCGTGGTGATCACCGCTCCACCCCCCGTCGCGCCACCGCCAGCCGCCGGATCCGTGGGAACGTCGATTGGCCCGAGCGGAATCCACTCGTCGATCGTTCCCCCACCACCCCCACCCGACGATCCACTGCCGCTGCCAGCCGTTCCAGTGGCGTCGGCAGGAAGAACCTCAACGTTCCGGTTCTCCGGACGGTAGATGTAGCGAAGTCCGCCGACATCATCCCGGGTCAACCCGGTGATGTAACTGCCGATTCCGAAGGCAGAAAAGGCGAAGCTCGGCGTCGTTGAGGCAACCGGTTCGGCCTGAATCAAAGGATCAACCGGCGTCGGAATGGTCGAAGCCTTCACCGTCGGCGAATCCTGATTGTCGTAGATTCGACCGTAGGTCCAAAGCTGCCCGTTGATGTAGGGCGTCGGCGTCCAGGTCTCAGGATCGAAATTTCTCTGGATGACGAGGTAGTTCGTGGTGTTCGGGATCGATGTATCCCGTCCGCGAAGCGTGAACACGAACCGGCTGGGGGTTCCCAGACCCAACTGCTCCATCAGGAGCTTCAGGGTGTTCGATTTGAGATCGTACATCCCAAGATCGCGAGCCCGGTAATTGACCCGCTGCGAATGGGTCGGGTAATCGGACAGATTCACCGCCGACATCCGGGGCAGATCATTGATGATCTTGATCGCCTTCTCGACCTCCTCCACGCCCCTTTGGCCGAAGTAGTTCAGAAAGGACTCGTCGAAGGCATAGACGATGTTGGGCACGGCCCATCGATATTCCTCGCCCAGGTTGACGGGTCCATAGACATCAGCCGGAGGAATCAGCCCGGCATTGTCCGTGAACCACGCCGGCAACTCTCCGACGAGCGTGAATGCCCGAGCCCTCGGCGCAGTTGCGCCCAGCCCGGCCAGAAGGAGGAGAATCAGCAAAGCTCGATGCATAACTTCTCTCATCGGGCGCGAAGGACCCGGTAAAGCACCACTTGACCCGACACCGACAGTTCCACGGAATCAGAATCAGCAAAGGCTGTCTTTGTTCCGCCCACATTGCCCCAGGAGCGGCCATCCTGGGACGCCTGCACCTGATAAACCCCACCCGTCACCGTCGGCCATCGGAGCCGAAGTCGACCGTCTCCAGCCGATTCGGCTTGGAGCAGCAGAGGTGCGAAGCGCTGTGCGAAAAGTTCGTATCCGATGCGCGGCAGGTTGCTGGACCATGCCACCAGAAGATTGGCGGCATTGTCAGAGGCCACCGTGGGCAGGAGCTGCCCTCCGCCAGTCTGACCGTTGATGGGGATCTCGTCGCCGGAAGGCTTCCCTTCAGCATCCACCCAGCGGCCATAAACACCTTCCCAGGATCCGTCCTGACCCATACTGCTCCAGACGGCCAGCACCCCGTGACGCGTCGTCGAGAGACGTGGACGGAACTGGTCCCCATAGAGCGAGGGGTTCAGGATTTGAACATCGCCTTCGGGAACGCCACCGGAACTGAGCAGTCGGGAGGCGATGTCCAGGCCATTGTCTGCATTGGCCGGATCCCGCCTTGTCCACGCCGCCAGAACCTGCCCGCTCGGCGTGGTCGCAAATTCAGGGTTGGAGGCGATGGCGTCCAAATCAGAAATCTTCTGTTCGAGGCCTACGGGCTGTCCCTGGCCATCGAATGAACGTGTCACGAAGGCGACCTCGTAAATGGGAGCCCCACCGCCGGCCAGGCGGATGCCGGCTCCATTCGCGGACGTGGTGCGTACTCCAGCCTGCTTCTCCGCAATCCAACCCACCAGGTATCCCCCACCGGCCAGCCCAGTCACTGCCGCGCTGCGCCTGTTCATTCCTGTGCTGGCATTGACCCGATACTCCTCGCCGATCGCCTCGCCCGTCGATGTGTAGCGACGCGCATAGACATCGTAGGAATAGCTTTCGTCCTGCCGGTAACTGGACCACACGACCACCACCGTACCGTCCGCGAGACCCGCCACCGCAGCATCGATCTGGTGCTCACCGCGCCCCGAACTGATCGGAAATTCCGCGGTGGCGAACGATCCGTCCGCTTTCAGAATCCGGCCGTAAATACGTTGGAAACCCTGCGTTCCCCCCTGCCAGGCCACAAACAGGCCGCGATCACCGACCCGAGCGATGGCTGGATTTTCCTGATCTCCGGCCGTGACGCTGTTGACCTTGATCGACGCGCCGGAAACCGCTCCGGCTCCCGGTGCAAGACGGGTCGCGGCAATTCCCAAACCATCCCCATCGACGGCGGCATCCTGCCACACCAGCCAGCCACCGCCTTCATGAAGGACAAGACCAGGACGCACCTGATCGCCAGGCACCCCACGGGTCATTTGGAACTCTCCTCCTTGCGGCTGGAGACCCCCGGCTAGGACCTGGGGCATCGTCGGACCGACGAGGGCCGCCATCGCCAGGGTCCCCGCAACGGGTAGGGAACGAACATTCATGCAGGGTCGATTGCGCTATTAAGATTGCACGTGTGATCCAGGTCGGCAACTCGGCCGTTCCTGGCTATTGAATCTTCTTCGCTTGATCCGGAACGACCTTGGGGTCGAACGGCAGGTTGTCCGGGGTATGGATCGGATTGCCCGCAGGGTCGATGATCGTAGGAGTGATGAAGATCACCAGATTGCGCTTGGACGCCTGGGTGGATTCGGTGCGGAAGAGGCGACCAATCCAGGGGATGTCGCCAAGGAACGGAACTTTGTCCCGTTGCTTGCGGATGTCCTCGGACATCAAACCGCCGAGAACGACCGTCTGACCGTCCCAGACCGTGGCGGTCGTGACCACCTGCCGAACACGGAGTCGGGGCAGCGGCAGCTGGGCGACGAGCGGGAGCGCGACGTTGTTGCCAGCGGCGCCCTGGACCTGGGGGATGAAGAGGCCCGGATCATCGTACCCGAGGAATTCGCTGTAGGTCGGGATGACGGTGATCTCGATTGTGTAACCGTCGGCAGCCACGTAGGGGACAACGTCCAGCACGGGACCGAACTGGGTGATTTGCGTGTTGTAGTTGAGGCTGCTGCCGATCGCGGCGCCACCACCGGCTCCGACAGCAGCGCCCGCGCCCACCTGACCTGCGCCACCAGCGCCTTGCTGGTTTAGGTTCACACTGGTAACGATCGTACGAAGGTCGTTGATCTGCACCTGCGCTTGGCGGCCGCTGAGCGTGGTCACCCGGGGAGCCGCCATCAGTTCGAGGGCACCGCGCTGTTCGAGCGCGCGAATGACCACCCGGAACTGCGGATCGGTCATGAGGCCTGTAATGGTTCCGAGAGCGGGAATGGTTCCCCCTTGGCTACCGATCGTTTGCCGAATACCGGAGGTGAGATTGCCGTCGGATCCGGAACTCCCAATAGCGGCACCAGTGGCGGAAGCGGGTCCGGGGAACAGGGTGTTGTCGACGTCCCCGCCCCTGCTAAAGGAGGGCGCAGTGCCCGGCTGACCGACGATCGAGCTGCCCAGGGCGGTGGAACCAAGAATCCAGTCGAATCCGAGAGCCTTCAGGTCGTCCTGACCCACTTCGGCGAACTTGGCCTCGATCTGGATCATCGGCGGAGCCGCGTTCAGCACTTCGATCGCCTGTTCGACGATTTCGATTTCTTCCGTGGTGGCGCGCACCATCAGAAGGCCCAGCCGATCGTTCCAAAAAACCGTGTTGGGAGGGAGCAGGCTGATGCCGGCCGCCTGGAAGAAGGTCCGGACAGTTTCCTGAACATTTTGAGCAGGAGTGGGAACAGTGACGCCGGTGAGGCCGTTGCTACCCTGGCCACCACCACCGAGTCCACCGCCACCACCACCACCAAGTCCACCACCACCACCCTGGCCGCCGCCCTGGCCGCCGATGATGTTTCCGGTGACCAGCACGCGGGGAATAATCGCACCGATGGAACCACCACCCTGGCCGCCTTGTCCGCCACCGCCGCCGCCACCGCCACCACCGCCACCGCCACCACCGGCGGAGCCGGTCTGGAAGTCGCCGAAGGTGATGCCAGCGACGCTTTCAAGACCCGATTGGAAGGTGTTCGGATTAACCCGGAAAACGCGGGTCACGAGTTGCGCCCGTTCCGGGGCCTTGTGCATGAAGACAACGGCGTAGTCTTCGATGGTGACTTTGATCGGGCTGGAGGCGGATTTGGTGATCGCATCCAGAATGTCAGCCATCCGGACTCCGTTCAGGGCCGGCTCGATGCGGATCGTGACATCATTGAGATTGATCTGCTCGGTGGCCTGGGCTTGAACCGTGGCACCCGTGTTGGGATCGATCTGAACGCCGCCGCCGCTCGGAACGTTGTCGAGGTAAGGATTGATGAAGAAGTTGATTCCCTGGCGATCAGGATCGCGGGCCTTGGACTCTTCCTTGAGGTAGCGAACCACCTCGCTCAGGGGAAGCTCCTCGAACTTCACCTCGTCCAGGCGGATACGTTCCAGCTTCGACTTGATCAACTGCCGACCCTTGCTGGTGTGCACCAGGTTGGTCGTCGCAAATGGATTTGCGGACGGCAGGTTGTCCTTCGTGAGAGGCTTGTTCCATGCCTCATCGATCTGAAGCAGGGCGTACTTGCTGAGCGCGCCGCGCCGCTTGGCTTCCACGCGTGCCTCTTCGTCGAGCACGAGTTTGAGCAGATAATTCGCCGCTTCGTGGCTGGGGTCAGCCTGCAGGGCTTCGTCGAGCTTGGCTTGGGCCTTCTCGAGTTCGCCGGCCTCAAAGAACACCCGTGCATCCTGCACCAGCGTTCCGATCTGGACCTTCTTTTCGCGGATCTCAGGCAGCTGTCCGAGGGTCTCCGCGCTGGGCACCAGGCCCCGCTTCTGGGCAATGGCGCGGTCAAGATCCTGCTTGAGCTTGCCAGCCTCCTGGTTCAGGGGATCGACCCGCAAAACCCGTTCGGCGTGGGCTACGGCTTCGTTGAGGTAGCCGCGCTTTTGGGCGGATTGGGCCAGCTGGAGGCGCGTGCTGGACACACCGGCCACGGCTTTCGCCTTTTCCGGGTCCGCCTTCGCACCCACGCGAACCGCGAGTGTGTAGGCTTCCTCGTACCGGCGGGAGGCATCGGCGAGTCGGCCCGCAGCGGCATCACGATCGGCTTGGGCAAGCTTGCCACCAATCAATTGGTACGCTTCCTCGCGGCGACCGGCTTCGTCGGTCGTTCCGGGTGGCGTGCCGGAAGTCTGCGCGGAGCTCGGCAGGCTCGACCCCAGGGCGAGCAACAAGGCCAGAACGGTAACAACAGCGTGTCGGGTCATGGAGCAGGGTTCGTTACTCGACGGAAACATAAAAGCATACCTCTCAGGCTCTCAGGAAGTGCCCTTCCTGCGGACAGTCCAGCGTTTCTTGGAGGCGACGGACTGGACAGTAACTTCGTCCTTCGTGATGGCAACGATATTGTAGGAATGGGTGCCGATACGAACGGGTTGCGTCTGCTTGGCGCGCAGATTTTTAAGGTTCGTTCCAAGCTTCTCGTGCGTCAGGTCAGCCTCGTATCCAGCGATCTTCGAGAAGGGCTGATCCTTGCTCAAGGAGGCGCTCTCAGTGGAGTCCTGGAAACGAAATTCGAGGGAGGTCGGATTGTCTGCGGGACCGACCACCCGGGTGAGCACGATCAGGTCATTCTTCGCGGGAGAGTTCAGCCCGTAGGTCCGCGCGGTGCGGCTTCGGCTGCCCTTGCTCTCGTCGAGGATGGCGAACTTGTACCTGAGATTTTCCCCGTTGGTGACCACGCCATCGTATTCAATGACGAGATTCAACGGTCGGATCCTGGAGACAACCAGACCTCCGGGACCATCTTCATCACCCTTGACGACCTTGATCAGCTTGTTGTTCGGGCCCTTTTTCCAGACCACCGGGTTGAGCAGATTATGCTCTCCGGACAAAGCCAATTTCGGGGCCGTCTTTTCCCGCCGGAGAACCTCTTCGTAAGCGGCGGTGTCGAGGGCTTCGCGTTCCTTTTTCTTCGTTCGGCCTTCGAGTTCGAGGGCCTGTCGAATCATCTCGCGATTCTGGGAGACTCGAAACGGCAGCAGCGCAGCTGCCGCGAGGAGCGCGAGCAGGATGACGCTGAGAATGATCTTCTCGTAGTGGAGCGCGAAGACCGCCCCGTATTTCTTAAGCTGCTCCATGGGATCCTTTACTCGGACTTTTCAGTCGTCTCCTCAGCCGTCGCTCCGGACCCTGTGTCGGCAGCTGGAGCCGCCCCAGCGTCGCCTTCGGCACGTGCCGCGGGGCGTTTGGTCGCCACGTCACCCGCCGCCTTCGGCTTGACGAAGTCGATTTGGAAAACAACTCGCAGGGGCTTTTCCTCCAGGACCACCGACGGTCCCGAGGGGGTTGCAGGAGCCATGGTCGTGGGCGCCGTCGCGCCGGATTGGGTAGGCAGAAACGCCGTGGCCTGACCACCGCCGCCAGCTCCTCCACCCCCGAGCGCTCCACCGTAGCGTCCCCGCATGCCGCCCATGCCGTAACGAGAAGCGAGGGCCGCATCCATACCACCGGGTCCCGCACCTCCACCTTCGCCGGGGCGACCCATTCCTGCATTCGGTCCCCCTGGCATGATTCCATATCGGGCGGCCAGCGCGGGGTCCATGCCACCCGGCCTGGGACCGCCGCCTGGCATCATCGCAGGATTGGGCATCATCATCGGAGACCCAGGCATCATGCCCGGGCTGGAGGATTCGTGTGATTGGGGAAGGGAGGTCGGAACGATGTTCACCGTCTTGATCACGACACAGTGGTCCAGCGCCGCGAATCCCTTCAAGACCTGGCCCAGTTCACCGCTGAAGGCACGGAAGCTGAAGTCGTAGGGAGCGCGCGTTACGAGCGTATCCGTCTGGGGTTTCTTGGACAGGTAGTCCGAGCCCCCCGAGCTGGACTCCTCCTTGAGCACGGGCGACCGACGGAAGGTGTCCAGCGTATGAATCTTGGCGTCGAAGAGGACCCGGCAGAGCGTGGAGATTTCCCCCACCTGTTCGGCCAGTTTCGGGATGGAGTTCGATTCGAACTGAGCCATTTCGCGCAGGCGCTGAAAGGTGAAGGCGTAGTTGTGGGGGAGTCCGACCCCCGATTGCTCGGCTTCCTTGCGCAGATCTGCGATCGTGTTTTCGATCAGAACCTTGAGGGAGAAGGTGTCGGTCACCGGGGACACCTGCACGGGCTTGATTCGTTCCTTGAGGGAAACGGTCAGCTTCTCCAGACGTCCAGCGTCGTCCTTGAACGCCTTGATGTTCTTTTCCTCGGGAAAGGGATTGAGACCCATCAACCGGTTCCATTCCGCGCGTTTTTCCTCGAGCGCGGTGTTGACGTCGGCTTCTCGACTGTACTGGGTGTACAGGAAGAAGGCGCTGCCCCCGAGGAGGATCAGCCCCACCAACCCGCCCAGAACGAGCGTCAGGTTCTTCTTTATCCAGGCCATACGCGCTTGAGCTAGAGCTTGATCGGATTCTTGAGGCCGAGCGTCAGCTCGAAGGTGAAAGTTGAAGCACCCTCTTCCGGAGTGGGTTGCTTGCCGAGTTTCGTGCTCTCCGGATCGAACAGCGGACTGGCTTTGAGCTCCTGCTCGACGGCGGCCGCGACCTGGAGATTGTTGACCTGCGAAAGGGAGGCAAGGTTGACGGCGCGAAGGACCAGACTCACTTCCGAGACTTCGTTGGTGTTGCCCTTCTTCTTCTTGGCCGCTGCGCTGGAGGAGGAGCTGTCTCCTCCGGAGGAATCCCCGCTTTCGCCCCCCTCGGCGGGCTCGGCCGTCCGCGGAATCAGGCCGTAGCGCTTCATCAGTTCCGCCGACATCTGGAACTGCTTCGGCTTCTCTTCCTCCTGCTGGGCCGTTTCCTCACCCCCGCCGTCGCCGGATTCGATCACCACATTGCCCATTTTCATGGACTCGATCCAGACGCCCACATCCACGTCGGGAGCGGGTTTCGATTTTTCCTCGGCGGCCAGAAGCGCGCGTCGCAGCTCACCGAACATCTCCACCCAGCGGTGTTTGCCGGCCAGCCAGCCCTGATAGGCGGCGGCGTCGGTCTCGATCCGCTTGAGGTTTCCTTCCGCGGACTTGAGCTGCTGCTCCTTCGCGCTCAGAGGCTCGACCTTGGCGGTGATCTGCTGGAGGGCGGCTTCCTTGTCGTCGGCGACCTGGCGGGAGAAGTAGCCCAAACCGGCGACCACCACGACGAGGCTGAACAGCGACAGGAGAAAGTAGGGTTTTTTCTGTTCGAACTGCTGCTTTTTGAGGGAGCTCTTGGGGAGCAGGTTCAATTCGATGGGGCACTGGGCCAGATTTCGCAGGGCGGTTCCGACCAGTTCGCCCATTGAATGTGCGACCGCGGTCAACTCGTCTACATTGACGCCGGCACCGAGCTGGATGTTGCGGAGGGGGTTGAAGTACTCCACCGGAATTCCCAGCTTCTCATTAAAGAACTGGGCCGTGTAGGGCATGATCGAAGCCCCGCCGGAGAGCACCAGCCTTTGGGGAGCGCCCCCGCCCTGCTGGCCGCGGTAGAACTGAATCGTTTGATTAACCTGGATGTGAAGCCGAGTCATCACCTGACGGGCCACCTTGGCCACGGCGGCCTGCTTGGGATCCTCGGGTTCCTCGTAGGCACCGCCGAGGCTGACAAACCCGTGCTGCAGCTTGAACTGTTCGGCCTCGTTGAACCGAATCTTCGATTCCGTTGCGAAATCCTGGGTGATCGAGTTGGCGCCAATGCTGATGCTGCGCGCGTAGATCTTTCCCTTTTCGAAGAACAGGACGGAACTGGTCTTGGCTCCGATGTCCAGCAGCATGGTGCAGCCATCCTGGTCGCTGTAATTGAAGCGGAACGCGTTGGCCAGCGCGGCGGGCGACACATCGACCGCCTGGAGCCGGACGCCTTTGCCTTCCGCCACCCGGAACAGTCCCTCGACCACATCCGTCTTGATGGCGACGAGGAAGACCTCCATCTCACCACCCGGGGCGGTGCCCAGGATCTGGTAATCCCAAACCACCTCGGCCAGGGGAAACGGGACGTTCTGCTGGGCTTCGTACTGGATGATCTGACTGACCTTGGCCGAGTCGACCGGAGGCAGCTTGACGAACTTCGAGAAGACGTGGAACCCGGGCGCGCAGACGTTCGCATTGCGGGCGGAGAAGCCACGCTCGGCGAAGAGGTCGGCCATGGCCTTGGTGACCACCCGTTCCCGGGCGCTCTCCTGCGAGCCCTCGAGTCCGAGTGGCCGCGCCCCGAACTGGCGAAGCACCAGATTGCCGGCGTCGTTGATCTCGAATTCAGCGATCTTCAGCGTCCCGGCGCCGAAATCGATCGTAAGGAATGGTTTGGCCTTAAGCATCGTGCCACGAGTGCACCGCAGGAACGGGCGCTGGGATGGCCGAGCGCGCGCTGGAACCTGAGAGAAGCGGGCTGCGGCTGGTTAATGGATACGCCTTCACAGGGTCAAACTCTAATTTCCCACATGGGCCGGTGACGGCTTCATACGGGCTTGTTCCTTCTTTGACCACAAAAATAATCTATCGTTCGCCGGAGACCCGCTTCCAGTCCCACTTCAGGCTCCCACCGCAATAACCGGCGGGCTCTGGAAATGTCGGGACGGCGTTGCCGCGGATCGTCCTGCGGCAGCGGACGGAACACAATCCTACTTTTCGAACCCGCGACGCGGCGCACCAGCTCCGCGAATTCGCGGATCGTCATTTCGGTCGGATTTCCAAGATTGATCGGCTCGTGCACGGAGCGATCCGAACACTGCATGGTCCGCCAAAGCCCCTCGATGAGATCGGTCACGTAGCAGAAACTCCGGGTCTGTTCGCCCTTGCCAAAAAGGGTCAGCGGCCTGCCGGCCAGCGCATCCCCCACGAACGCCGGCACCACCCGGCCGTCCCCAAGCCGCATCCTCGGCCCGTACGTGTTGAAAATCCGCACGATGCGGGTGTCCACCCCATGCTCGCGTTGGTAGGCCATCGTCAGCGCCTCCCCAAAGCGCTTCGCCTCGTCGTAACAGCTCCTCGGCCCAACCGGATTCACGTGGCCCCAGTAATTCTCCGACTGCGGATGAACCTCCGGATCGCCATAAACCTCGGAGGTTGAAGTGAACAGGAACCTCGCCCCCTTGGCCCGCGCCAAACCCAGCGCCTTGTGCGTTCCCAACCCGCCCACCTTCAGCGTCTGGATCGGAAGCTCCGCGTAGTCCACCGGGCTCGCCGGCGACGCCAGGTGCCACACGAAATCCACGCGACCCTCCACGAACAGGTACTCGGTCACGTCCTGCTTCACGAAGCGGAAGGATTCCCGCCCCACCAGGTGCGCCAGATTCTCCATCGATCCGGTCACCAGGTTGTCCAAAACCGTCACCCGATGCCCCCGCTCCAACAGAAGATCCACCAGGTGCGATCCCAAAAATCCAGCACCCCCGGTCACCACCGAATGAGGCGGTGCCGCAACTTTTGGATTGGTCCTCGATTTGGACATTGAGTTCGAACGGGACGCGCACTCTGCCCCATCCGCGCCCAACTTGGGAAGCAACTTGATCAACCCATCAACACTCGAAACCTTATAAAATCCGCGCTATCGCAGCCCCCGCCCCGGACCCGCCCCAATCACGAATCAATGCGATCCTTGCCCTCCCCGGGGATCACCAGGCGGTACCCGGATCCATGCACGGTCAGGAGAAAACCCGGACGCGCCGGATCCACCTCGATCTTGGCCCGCAGGCTCGCGATGTGGGTGTCGACGGTCCGTGTGGTCGGGTACGCCCCGTAGCCCCAGATGACATCCAGAAACCGCTCCCGACTCACCACGCCCCCGCCTTCGCCAGCCAGCAGGCGCAGCATCTCAAACTCCTTGGTCGTCAGGTGAAGCTCCTGCCGTCCGCGCCGCGCCGTCTGCCGGGTGAAATCGACCTCCACCTCACCCAGCCGGAGGCGATCCGCCGTCCCGGTCCCCCGCTCCGCCCTCCGCAACAAAGCCCGGACGCGCGCCAACAGTTCCTGGGCATCAAAGGGCTTGGCCAGGTAATCATCCGCCCCGGCATCCAGTCCCGTCACCCGATCCCGCACGCCTCCCTTGGCGGTGAGCAATAGAATCGGAACCTTCGACCCCACCCGCCGCAACTCCGCCGCCAGGGCGAATCCATCCAAGCCCGGCAACATGACATCGAGAAGAATGAGGTCGGGACGCTCGGCGCGCGCGCGGTCCAGCCCTGAGACGCCATCGGTCGCTGTGATCACCCGGTGCCCTTCCGACGCCAGGAGGTCCTCCAGGGCATGGCGCATGGCGAACTCGTCCTCAATGACCAGAATCCGGCTCATCGGGGGTTCCTCCGGAGTTCCTCCGGACTGTGCGCCTCGCCAAAAATCGGAAGTTCCAGGAGGAACCGGGCGCCCGTGGGCTGGACCGGTTCCACGCGCACGCGTCCCCCGTGCGCCTCGATGCCCTGACGCACGAGGCTCAATCCAATCCCGATGCCCGGCTGTTCCCGCCGAAGTTCGCTGCCCAGGCGATGGAACGGTTCGAAAATCCGGCGTCGTTCCGCCTCGGGAATGCCCGGACCCGCATCGGTCACCGAGACCGTAAATTCCCCGGGCCCAGGGCCGCGAGTCAGCCCCACCTGAACCCGGCTTCCTGAGGGCGAGTGCTTCAGGGCGTTGTCGATCAGATTGGCCAGGGCCTGTCGCAACACCCCGCCATCCAAGGTCGCCACCAAACCCTCCGCCGCAGGATCAATCTCCGCGGTCAGCGTAACCCCGGATTCCTCGCCGCTGATCCGCCCCACCCGAACAGCCTCCCGGACCAGCGACGGCACGTCCGTCGGCTCAGGTTCCAACCGTTTTCGTCCTCGTTCCAGGCGCGCCATATCGAGCACGTTGTCC
>CAYZAE010000018.1:0-8961 GCA_964476125.1 uncultured Verrucomicrobiota bacterium
ATTCTGACGCAGGAAACCGTTCGCGGCTCTTGACCAGCCCCACGCACCGATGAGTCCATTGCCCTATCGGATGGGTGCCATGAATCGAAGCGTCCTGACCCTGACCCTGCTGCTCGGCGGCCTCGCGATCTCTCCTTCCCCGGAGGTCCGCGCCGACGACGCCCCGACCCTTTGGCGCCTCAAGGTTCAACCGCTGTTCGACGTGCAGTGCGTGAAGTGCCATGGGCCCATCGAACGCAAGAGCGGCCTGGCGCTGGATGCCCCCGAGGGAATTCTTCAGGGCGGCGACGAAGGCGCCGTGGTGGTGCCCGGCGACCCCGACCGCAGCCGGCTCTACCAGTACCTCGACCCCAAGGCCGATCCGCACATGCCGCCAAAAAAGCAGCTGTCGGACACGGAACGGCAGTCGGTCCGCGACTGGATCGCGGCGATGAAGTCCACCTCGAACGACAAGGCCGCCAACACCGCGACCCCGACCCCAACCCGAAGCTTCGGATCCGCAACGGAATCCATCGACGCCTTCATCGCCGCAGGCTGGGAGCGTGCCGGCGCAAAGCCCGCGCCCGGCCTCGACGACCGCACCTGGTGCCGACGCCTGTACCTGGATCTTGCCGGCCGGATTCCGACTTCCACGGAAGTCGACGCCTTCCTGGCGCTGCCCTCCGAAAACCGGCGATCGGAACTCACCGATCGGTTGCTGGCTTCCGAGGAATACGCGGTCCGGATGCGGGAGCTCTGGGACGTGTTTCTGATGGGCCGAACCAAGCGCGAAGCCCACGAGGACCGGCGCCGCCAGAACGGCTGGTGGACCTATCTCGAAACGGTGTTTCGCACCAACCGTCCCTGGAACGTGGTGGTCCGCGAACTTCTCGCAGCCCGCCCCTCCGCCCCGGAATCGAAGGGATCCTCGTGGTTCCTCTACGAACGCCGTAACGACGCCCAGGTCATCGCCGAGGCGGTGGCGCCGGTGGTCTACGGCGCGAAGATCGACTGCGCCCAGTGCCACGACCACCCGCTCGCCCGCGAGATCAAGCAGGCCCATTACTGGGGCTTGGTCGCCGCCTACAACCGCGGCAAGAACATCGAAGGCGGGGCCGAAATCGCGGAGTCCGCCATCGGCGGTTTCGCCAACTTCACCAACCTCAAGAAGGAATCCCAACCTGCGATCATCACGCTGCTCAACGGCACGATCGTCGAAGAAACCCGGCCCTCCGCAGACGCCAAGGAGCAGGATCGCGACGATCTCTATCTCGATCCGAAGGCCAAGGTCCGGGTGCCCAAGTTCTCCCGACGCGAGGCCTTCGCCGACGCCGCCACCCGCGACAATCCCCAGCTCGCCCGCGCCTTCGTGAATCGCATGTGGTCGGTCCTCATCGGACGCGGGCTCGTGCATCCCGTCGACGAAATGACCGCGCGGAACGTCCCGAGCCATCCGGAGCTGCTGACCTGGTTGTCCGAGGACTTCGCCCGCTCCGGCTACGACATCCGCCGGCTCGTGCGGGGCGCGGTGCTGAGCCGCGTTTACGCACTCGGCTGGTCCACGGACGGAGCAGTCCCCCCGAGCCCCGAAACCTTCGCCGTCGCGCTCGAACGCCCGCTCACGGCCGAGCAACTCGCGCGCTCGTGGCGCGTGGCTCTGGGACGGGCGGCCGACGACCAGTCCCTGCGCCGAACCCTGACCGCCGCGCTTCCGGACGTTCTGCCGAAGGAGTACCAGGCTACTTTTCAGCAGGCTCAGTTCCTGACCTATTCCCCGGCGCTCGGGGAGCAGTTGAAGTCGGCGCCGGGCACCACGCTCGAACGCCTCGAAGGAGCCGCGGATCCCGCGCAACGCACGCGGGACGCCTTCCAGACCGTGCTGGGCCGGACGCCGGACGCCGAGGAAGCCGATAAGGTGCAGACCTTCCTCGCCGGACGGCCGGATGCCGCGTCCGCGAACCGAGACCTGCTCTGGTCGCTGGTGACCAGCGCCGAATTCCTGACCACCCCGTGAGCTCCTCCCCGCCCTCCCCGGAACTGCCGCCCGGCCATTGTCGGGTGGATGAACACCGCCTTCATCGCCGCCTCTTTCTCAAGGGCCTGACCGGAGGCGGCGCGGCAGCGGTGACCAGTTTCTCCGGGCTGTTCGAGAACCCAGCCTTTGCGGCGGCGACGAAGAAGGCCCAGAAGCGCTGCATTCTCCTCTGGCTTTGCGGTGCCCCCAGCCAGTTCGAAACCTGGGATCCGAAGCCCGGTCGCCCAAGCAGCGGACCGTTCGGGACGATTCCCACGAAAATTCCCGGGATCCGCTTCTCCTCGCTCATGCCGAGGTGCGCCTCGATCGCGGACAAGCTGAACATCGTCCGCAGCATGAAGACGGCGCAGACGGAACATTTCCAGGCCATCACGCTGCTCCAGCGCGGCAACCCGGAGCGGGCGGGCTTCACGCGTCCCACCCTGGGCAGCGCGCTCTCTCACGCACTGGGACAACTCGATTCGCCGATTCCCAACTTCGTGTTCATCGACCCCATCCCGGGCGGCAACGAGTTCGAATCGTTCAAGGCCGGCAACTGGTCCGGCTGGCTTGGCGCGGAGCACGGACCGGTGCGGTTGGGCGGCGATTACACCCAGATTCTCAACGCGGCGAAGGACAACCTGCCCGAGCACGACCGCGAATCCCGCGAAACCCTCCGCCGTTTCCTGACCGCGAAGTTCGAGCGCGACCGGCGCAGCTCTGTCGCCCGCAGCCAGAACGCCGCCTTCGAACGCATGCGCGGCATGGCGGCCAGCGCCGATCTCTTCGATCCCAACAAACTCCCGGCCCGCGACCGCGAGCGCTACGGCCCGGGCAGCTTTGCCCAGCACGCCCTGATGGCCCGGCATCTCGTGGAGAACGACGCCCCCTTCGTCATGGTTGCCAACGGGATGAACTGGGACAACCACGTGTTCCAGCACGAGATCCACCAGATGCTGGTCCCGGAACTCGACCGCGTGCTGTTCCATCTCGTGACCGACCTCGAGGAGCGCGGGCTGCTCGATTCGACCCTCGTCGTCGCCATGGGTGAATTCGGTCGAACCCCCTGGCTGAACGCCTCGCGCGGACGCGACCATTATCCGAACGCCTGGAGTCTGATGATGACCGGCTGCGGATTGAAACGCGGGGTCGTCACGGGGGCGACCGACGTCGATGGCGTGGACGTGATCGACAATCCGTACAACGAGCAGAACCTGTTCGCGACCATCTTCACCGCCCTGGGTCTTGATCCCCACGCCGAATACGACCTGCCCGGCATGCCCACCTTCCATCGCGTGGAGAACAAGGCCGAACCCATCCGCGACCTGCTCGCGTGACGCCGCCATGAAACTCTCGCTCGCCCACGATCACACGCTCCCCACCGGCGTGCTCGGACTCGCCCTCACGCCCGACGGCTCCCGCGCCTTCGTCTCCTGCGTGGACGGTTCGATTCAATCCGTCGAAACCGCCAGCGGCAGTGCGCGGCCGTTCGACACCTCCCACGGCTCCTACGCCTCCGGATGCGTGCTTCTGCCGGAGGGACGCACCGTCATCTCGGGCGGGTACGACGGCACCCTGCTCTGGCATGACGTGGGGTCACGCCGCTGCTGGCGGCGCGTCGCGGCCCACACCTTCTGGAGCTGGCAGCTGGCGCTGTCCCCGAATGGACGTCGCGTGGCCTCGGTCTCCGGCCAATACCTTCCCGGTGGCTGGAAGTACGAACCCGCCCCCGAGACGGAGCCGTCGATCCGTGTGTTCGACGCGCTGACCGGGGATCCGGTGGTCGCGTTAAGCCACACGCCGCCCGTGCTCAGTTGCGCCTTCAGTACCGACTCCCGGCATCTCGCCGCAGCCAACCTCCTGGGCGAGGTGCGCGTGTGGGATCTTGTGAAGGCCTCGCCGGAACCGGTCGCCCGCTGGTCGACGCCGGAATTCACCTCCTGGGGTTCGATCAAGTCCCACCATTATTCGGGCGGCATCTATGCCCTGGCTTTCGCGCCCGACGGCGAGTCCCTGCTCGCCTGCGGCATGGGGCCGATGACCGATCCCATGGCCGGCAACGGCAAGATGACGTGGCAACGCTGGGACTGGCGGAAGGGCGAACGCCTCGATCGCATCCGCGAGGATCAGCAGGGCTCCGGCCTGATGGAAACCGTGGCCTGGCATCCGGCGGGCACCCACTTCTGCATGGCGGGCCGCCAGGCCCAGGGCACCTGGAACGCCGCGTTGTTCTCGGCCGCCGACGGTCAGCTCGTGCATTCGGTCGATACCAAGAAGCGTATCACCCAGGCCCGGTTCACCGCCGAAGGCCGGCACCTCGTGATCGCCGGAGCCAAGGGCCAACCCCAACCAAAGGCGGGCGTCTGGCCGCCCTGGGGACGTCTCCAGGTCTATCGCGTGGAGACCTGACCCCGCCGCACTGCTCCGCGGTCCCTCCCGCCCGGCTTCGCCTCAGGGCGACCCCACCAGGACTTCCAGCAGGTACCGGAGTTCCTCCTGAACCGCGGCCTCGCCGTCGACGGTCTGGGCGATCTCGGCGCGGACCAGGTCCCGGAACCGGCGGCGCAGGCGATGGACGGCCACGCGCACGGCATTCTCGGTCCACCCCAACCGCTCCGCGGCTGCGGCCTGGGTGAGCCCTTCCACGTCGCCCAACAACCACGGCTTCAGCACCGCATGGGCTTCGCTGCGCCCCTCGGTTTGCTGATCCTTTTCCAAAGCCGTCAGTGCCCGGTTCACCACACTCACCGCCCACTCCCGATCAAACCGGGGGTCGTCCGCCGACATCGGGGTCCCAGGGTCGGGGATCGGCGCGCCTTCCTCGCCTTCCCCGCCCTCCTCGCCCTGCAGACAATCGGGAACCGCCCCGCCCCCGCGCTTGGCCGCGCGCGCGTGATCCGACATGTCGGAAAGGAAATGGCGCACGGCACCCAGCAGGAAGGAGCGGAAACGTCCACGCGCCGGATCGGCTCCCGCCACGCCCCGGCCGGCCAGCAGGCGGGCGAAGAATTCCTGGGTCAGATCGCGCGCCTCGTCGTCATTGGCGCGCCGTTGCCGGATGAAGGCGTTCACCGGATTCCAGTAGGCGGCGCAGAGTTCGCCCAGGGCGATGCGGGCGGGTTCGGAGCCGCCCTTGGAACGAAGCACGAGAGACCATCGGGTCGTGGCGAAAAACTCCCGCTCCGCGCTGACCGGCGAATCGGTCATGCCGTGACTTTCGGCGGCGGCACGTCGAGGCCGAAGGCATGCCGTGTTTCCTGTCGCTGCAGACTGACCCACGCCGCGATCTGGACGATGGCCGAGGCCACCACGGCGGTCAGGATCCAGAAGAAATTGCCGAGCAGAAAGGCCGATTCCTCCTCCGACATGCCACCCTTCCCGGAGAGTTGGATGCGCCAGAAGACGAAGAACACCAAACCCACAGTTGAGACCAGCGCCGTGAAGGCGGTGAGCACCCGCGCGGCCCCCAACCAGAACCGGCTGCCCGTCCACCAGGCCAGGCAGAAGACCAGAATCCCGGCACCGATTCCCATCGGGGCCACCGGAGGATCCTCGGACGCGGAGTACGGACGCTGAAGCAAGGCCAACAGGGGCGCGGCCACCGAGAAGGCGAGCTGGATGGCGGCCAGATTCATTCCCCAGGCCGGCATGGGACCGTCGCGATGGACACCAGGCTGGGCGGCAAACGATTTTCCGCGCTTCCAGGCGGTGGCCAGCACCAGCGGATAGATGCAGCCGACCAGAAACCCGGTGCTTAGGCTGATCACGGAGAAGTCCCGGACGCTGCTGGCAACCAGGGTCATGATCGCGAACGTCGTCTGGATCGCTGAATCGAAAGCAAAATGGATCAGCGCCACGAACAAACCGCCCCACAACCATCGATCGAGCAGAGTTGCCGTCGCGCCCGGCCGAAGCCGGATCGGAGCCAGCCACAGTTCCGTGCGCGGAATCACGCGGAGGGCTGCCACCAGACAGACCAGGACGCCAAAGACGATTCCCAGGGCCTGGGCATTCCACATTCCGGACAGAGGCGAGCCGGCAACGGACTGTGGAAACAGGAACCGTTCCAACATTGAAATGCTCCGCAAGACGGAGGGAAGGGAAAGCAACAGATAGGCCCAAACCAGTCCCAGGATCCATTGCCGGTACCGGAGCGGCATGTCCCAGAGTGGAGCGAGGCGCTGAGGCGCGATGGATGGGGCCTCGGATCGGGATTCCGAACCTTTGGCGGATTCCCCAGCTGAAGCGGCTGAAGCGTTCAGCGAACCTGGCCCCGGCAGCGCACCAGCCGGGACGGGGGGATTCCGTGGCACCCCGACTTCCTCCACCGCCGTGCGCATCTCGTTGGCGCTTTGCTGGCGCAATTCCCGTTCCTTGGCCAGGGCGCGCAGGACGATGTCGTCGACGCGCGAATCCAGCGGCGTCTTGCTCGACGGCGCGGCGAAACGGCCGAGGGGAAGTTCGCCGGTCAGCAGTTCATAAAAGACGACGCCGAGCGAATAGATGTCGGCCCGGTGATCCACTTCGCCCGGATGCTCGATCTGTTCGGGCGCCATGTATTGCGGCGTACCGACAGTCGCGCCGGTCACGGTGAGCGCGGGACCGCCGGAGGGAGGGCCGAGCAGTTTGGCGATGCCGAAGTCAGCCAGTTTCACCTGGCCGCGGGCATCGAGGAGGATGTTCTCCGGTTTGACATCGCGGTGCATCACCCCGCCGTCGTGCGCGAATTGCAGCGCCGCGCAGATCTGGGGCACCAGGGACAGGGCCTGGGCCGGGCTGAATCGCCCCGCGCGCATGGCCTGTCGGAGATTCGCGCCATCGACGTATTCCATCAGCAGGTAGCAGAACTCCCCGCTCTGCCCGAAGTCGTGGACCGCCACGATGTTCGGGTGGCTCAATCGCGCCAACACCCGGGCTTCCCGGAGAAACCGCTCGGCAAAGGTCGGATCCCGGCCCAGTTCCACCGGCAGGAGCTTCAACGCCACCCAGCGGTCGAGCTTCGGTTGGCGCGCCTTGTAGACCGCCCCCATGCCGCCGGTTCCGATCAACTCGATGCGATCCAACTGCGGAAACGCCGTCGCCACCGCCTCCACGGCCGGGGCTTCAACCGCTCCGCGCGAAGTGCCCTGGCCTTCCGTGATGGCGTTCGCCGTGGCGAGCAGGCAACGGGTACACCACCCCTCCGACGCGGACGACGCGATGGATGAACCGCACTTCGGACAGGTGGGATCGCTGCCGGACCGGGGAACTGTGCTGGCGGGAAGGATTGGTTCCATACACCCCTACCTGAGGAGGATTAGAGCCGACATTACAGCCAGGGTTCCCGCCTGAACCAAGAGCCCTACCGGACCGCGGGGTGAATCAATGCCTGATACACCAGGTTGTTGAACCGTTCGTACAGCTCGAACTCCGCATTCGGACTGTGCTGGGCCCAGATCATCGCGATCAACCGTTCGCCGGGATCGATGCTGCAGTAGGCCGTGCTCGATCCGTTCCAACCAAACGTCCCCTGCGTCCCCAGCCATTGACTGCGCGCCACATCGGTCCGGACCTCGACCCCGTATCCAAAACCGTCGGAAACCGGATAAATCTTCGTCGGCTTGGCGAGTCCGTGCAGATGATCACGCCTCATCAGATCCACGGTCTTTGGGGACAGGATCCGAACCCCATCCAGCTCACCCCCGTTCAACAACATCTGCGCGAACCGGACGTAGTCGGCCACCGTGGAATACAATCCGCCGCCGCCCGAAGGCCAGGAGGGACCCCTCGGTTTCGGAGGATTCGACACCAGCGAGCCGTCGGGTTGTCGGATGTCGAAGGACACCTGCCGCGACCGTTTCGAGATCGGAACTTCGAAGGAGGTATCCTTCATTCCCAACGGCCGAAGGATCCGTTCCTCGACAAACCAGTCGAAGGGTTGGCCCGAAACCTTCTCCACCAGAGCCCCGACCAGATCCGTCGAAGGCCCGTAAACCCACGCGTCCCCAGGCTGGGACTGGAGGGGAAACGTGGCCAGCGACCGGGCCATCTCCTGCAGATTGGAAACCTCCGTCGACCGAAGCTTCCGCATCTCGGCGAAAAGGGGCGCGGTGGCGGAATCAAAGCTGCTGAACCCGGCGGTATGCGTGAGAAGATGATGCAGCGTGATCGGACGGATTGCATCGGTCAGGACCGGGGCCGCCGCTGAGCCACCCACCAGCACCTTCATGGCGTTGAACTCAGGCAAATACCGACCGATGGGCTCGCGAAGCGTGAGCTTTCCCTCCTCCACCAGGATCAACGCGCTGACCGTCGTCACGATCTTGGTCAGGGACGCGATGGCAAAGACATCGTCCCGGGCCAGCGGAGTGGTGGAGGCGCGATCCCTGAACCCATGGCTTGCCCAATGCACGATCCGTCCATCGCGCGCGAGCAGCACGGTGAGACCCGAGTACCGGCCTGACGCCACCAGATCCTCGCAATAGGCGTCCAGTCGACCCAGGCGTTCTGTGGAAAAACCCGCACGGTCCGGCGAGGTCCGCGGAAGCGGCCAACTGGCGGCGTTGGACGGGAGCCCCTCCAGGCAAAGAAGCAGAGCGAGAACGGCGAGACGCATGGTGATTGTTCCGCCATGACAACCGCAGGACGCGGTGCCGGGGAAGGACGAATCGAAGGTCGTCAGGAGTGCAGCGGAATGACGCCACCCGAGCGCGGGCGGAAGACGGGGAATTCCGACTGCGGGACAGGCTCTTTACGAGGGGAGCGGTGAACCCGTCGCAGGCCCCGCCAATTGCCTGTCCCCCTGTTGGGGGGGCCCGGTCGCCGGGAACTGGACGCCGCCCCCTGTCACCCCCCCACCAAAGCTCCCGGGTGACCAAAGACCTGTCCCCCTATTCATGGGCATTCCGCGCCTCCCGAGGGCGGGGGGGGGACGGGGGAATTCCGACTGCGGGACAGGCTCTTTACGAGGGGAGCGGTGAACCCGTCGC
>CAYZAE010000018.1:9061-27480 GCA_964476125.1 uncultured Verrucomicrobiota bacterium
GGGGGGGGACGGGGGAATTCCGACTGCGGGACAGGCTCTTTACGAGGGGAGCGGTCAACCCGTCGCGGGCCCTGCCAATTGCCTGTCCCCCTGTTGGAGGGGAGGTGGCCTGCGCCTTCGGATTCGCCAACGGGGACCCGGGCATTCAGTCTTGCTGAATGAAGTTCAAGCGACCCCAGGGCTGGGGACTTCGGCTGGCGCTCGGCCTCTGCATGGCGACCTTTGCGGGAATTGGCAGGCCCCGCGCCGCCACCGCCCCGAACCTCTCCATCGCGATCCAAGGCACTGAACTCCGGCTCTCCTGGGGACCCGTTGATGCGGGAACGGTATCCACGGTGCAGATCACCCCGTCCCTGGTCTCCCCGGATTGGCAGCCGCTCGGCGGCCCCTCCCGTTGGCCCCGGACGGGCACGGAATGGACCGGCCCGCTTCCCACCACCGGCAGCCCGTCCTTCTTCCGCATCGCCCTCCAGGCTGCACCGGCCCGGGGAACGCTGCAAAGCAAGACCCGGGTTCGAACGATTAGCGCTGCGGAGATGAAGGCCTTGATGGCGCAGTACAACCTGCCGGCGGCATCGCCCCTGGGCGCAGAAGCCTGGAAGTTGGTGTACACCACCATTGATGCGAAAGGGCAGCCCACCCTGGCTTCAGCCCTCGCGGTGCTGCCCACGGGCGCCGGCAAGCCCCTGCCGCTCGTGGCCTATCAGCATGGAACGATCGTGGAACGGGAAGCCGTGCCCTCGCGCCTGGTGGGGGAGGCGGATGTGGGCGTGATTCTTGGCGGCGGCGGTTACGTGGCAGTGCTCGCAGATTACCTCGGGCTGGGGGACAGCCCTGGCTTCCATCCCTATCAGCACGCGAAATCCCAGGCCACGGCGGTGGTCGATGCCCTCCGTGCCGCGCGTCAATTGATGACGGAGGCAAGCGTGGCCTGGAACTCACAGCTTTTTCTGACCGGCTATTCCCAAGGCGGCCACGCCACGCTGGCGGCCCAGCGCGAAATCGAACTGGGACATGCCGGGGAATTCACCATCACAGCCTCCGCCCCCTGCGCCGGCGCTTATGACATGTCGGGGACAACGGCCAACGATTTCCTCTCCTCGCGTCCGCCGCCGAATCCCTATTACTCCGCCTACCTGCTCAAGGCGTATGTGGAGGTCTACGGTCTCGCCACGGATTTTGCGTCGATGCTCCGGCCTCCCTACGACACCACCCTGCCCCCGCTCTTCGACGGGAAGCATTCGAGCGGCGCCATCAACGCCGTCATGCCGGCGCTCCCGATCGAGATCCTGAAACCGGCGGAGCTGGAAGCATTCCGGATCTCGCCCGAACACCCGCTGCGGCTCGCGCTCGCCGACAACGATCTGCATCGCGACTGGGTTCCCAAGGTACCGACCCGCTTCTATCACTGTGCGGGGGACAGGGATGTGCTTCAGGCAAACTCGCTGGTGGCCTTCAACGCCTTCAAGACGGCGGGCGCCCCGGCGGTGGAATTCTTCGACCCGGTCCCCTTCGCGGACCATGGCACGTGCGCGCCGTTCTCCCTGTTTGCCACCAAGCTCTGGTTTGACTCCCTGAAGCGCTGAAACGCGGCGATCCGCGGCCCAGGTCTTCCCGAGGCCGCCCCGTGCGGAGACGGCCTGCCGGCACCGGTTAACCGCGCAGATCGCGGTCCAGCTGGTGCACCGTCTTGCGAACGGCGGGATCGGTTTCCATGCGATCGGTCACCGCGCGACAGGCGTGGAGCACGGTGCCGTGGTCGCGACCACCAAAGGCGTCGCCAATGGTGCTGAGAGAGGATTCGGTCAGGGTGCGGGCGAGGAACATCGCGACCTGCCGGGGGAAGGCGATGTGGTCCGGACGCCGCCGTCCGAGAATGTCGGAGACGCGGAGGTCGTAGTGATCGGCGACGCGTTTGATGATGATCTCGATGGTCAGCGTGGCGCGGCCTTCCTCGCTGAGAACGTCCCGGAGCAATTCCCGGGCCCGATCGACGGTGACCACCTGGCCGGTCAGCCGTGAATAACTGGCAACGCGGGTGAGCGCCCCTTCGAGACGCCGAACGTTGGTCCGGATCCGCTCTGCTAGGAACTGACAGATTTCCGGAGCGAGCACGCACCGCATTTGCTCGGCCTTCTTGCGAAGAATGGCGACGCGGGTCTCGACGTCGGGCGGCTGGATATCGGCCACCAGACCCCATTCGAACCGCGAGACGAGCCGTTGTTCCAGCCCCTGGATCTCGCTGGCCGGTCGGTCGCAGGTCAGGACGATCTGTTTGCGCGCCTCGTGCAGGGCGTTGAAGGTGTGGAAGAACTCCTCCTGGATTCGTTCCTTGCCGGCGAGAAACTGGACGTCATCGATGAGCAGCACGTCCGTTTCCCGGAATTTTTTCCGGAACCGCATCAGGCGGCTGTTCTGGAGTGCGTCGATGAATTCGTTGGTGAAGCGTTCGGTGGAGAGGTAGGCGACGCGGGCGTTCTTGCGCTGGCTGGAGACGAACTGCCCGATGGCATGGAGCAGGTGGGTTTTGCCGAGACCCACGCCCCCGATGAGGAAGAGCGGGTTGTAGGACCTGCCCGGGGTTTGAGCCACGGCGTAGGCGGCGGCATGGGCGAAGGTGTTGTTGCCAACCACGAAGGAATCGAAGGTGTTCTTCGGGTCGAAGGTCGCTCCGGGTTCGGAGGTTTCCTGGACCTGCACCTGAACCTCGGCAGGAGCGCCGACCCGGCCGCTCCTGGAAACCGCGCCCCCGGGCAGCACGGACGCCCCAGCCTCCGAACGTGCGCCCGCCGCCTCCGACAACTGCGCCGCGGAGGATTCCTGGGGCACGAACACGAACTTCACCTCCCGCCCGGTCCCCACTTTCAGCGCGTTTTCGATCACGTCGCTGTAGTTTTCCCCCAACCAGACGCCGCAGAACTCATTGGCGACTCCGAGCGTCAATTTCCCGCCGGAGTAGGAGACCGCCTGGATCGGAGCGAACCAGAGTCGAAAAACCTCCGGGTTCAGCACTCCGCGGAGCGAGGCGAGAGCCGAGCTCCAGATCTCCTGCGCGCTGTTTTCGGTGGACGTTGTGGAAGTCATGGATTTCGCCGGAATCGCCAACTTATTCACCCAATGCGTTTTCGATCACCGGCAAGGACGAATTTCGTCCTCCCAACCCCGCCAAAACCGCTTGCGGAATCCCGGCACAAATCCCCCGAAGCCCACTCAAGCTGTTCCAGTTTCCTGATTCAAGATTCATGATACCAATTACTTGCAAATCCCTCAGAGATCCTTCCCGACGCCCGCTGCCGACGACAGCGCCTCACCAGTGGATTTTCGGAGCGGGGGCTTTTTAGGAGTCGGAATCAGTACGAGCGAGGCAAATGTATTAACTGTTATCCGCAGCTTGTTCACAGCCTCGAAAATCATAGAAAAATCAGGGTCTTGAACGCTTTCGCGGGACGAAAAAGGGCGCCCCGTCCCCGGAGCGCCCCGTCGACGGCGGGGGCTTCTCAGCAATCGTAATAGAGGAAGAACTCGTACGGGTGGGGACGCAACCGGACGGCATCGTGTTCCTTGGTCTTCTGCTCGATCCACATTTCGAGAAAATCCTTGGTGAAAACGTCCCCCTTGAGCAGGAAGTCGTGATCCGCCTTCAGGTGGGCCAGGGCCTCCTCCAGACTGCCGGGCATCTGCGGAATCCTGGCGTGTTCCTCGGGGGGCAGTTCATAGAGGTTTTTGTCCATCGGCTCTCCCGGGTCGATCTTGTTGATCACCCCGTCCAAACCGGCCAGGAGCAGTGCCGTGTAGCAAAGATAAGGATTCGCGGCCGGGTCCGGCGGGCGATATTCGATCCGCTTCGCCTTCGGGCTCTCGCTGAAGGTCGGGATGCGGATGGCGGCGGAGCGGTTTCGGGCGGAATACGCCAGATTGACCGGTGCCTCATACCCGGGAACGAGCCGTTTGTAGCTGTTGACCGTGGGATTGCAGATCGCCGCCAGGGCTTTGGCGTGCTTGAGAATGCCGCCGATATAGTGCAGCGCCATCGGCGACAAACCGGCGTATTCATTGCCGGCGAAGAGCGGTTTGCCCTTTTTCCACAGCGATTGGTGGGTGTGCATGCCCGATCCGTTGTCCCCGAACAACGGCTTGGGCATGAACGTGACCGTCTTCCCATGCTTCTTGGCCACGTTCTTGATGATGTACTTGTACAACATCATCGTGTCGGCGGTCTTCACCAGCGTATCGAACCGGAAGTCGATTTCCGCCTGGCCCGCCGTCGCCACCTCGTGATGCTGACGTTCCACCCGGATGCCCAACTGCTCCATCACCAGCACCATCTCCGTCCGCAAATCCTGCTGGGTATCGATCGGCGACACCGGGAAATACCCCTCCTTGTGCCGGATCTTGTAGCCCAGGTTCGGCATCTCATCCCGCCCCGTGTTCCAGACCGCCTCCTCGCTGTCGACGGAGTAGAAGCAGCCGTTGCTCCGATGCTCGTACTGGACGTTGTCGAAGATGAAGAACTCGGCCTCGGGCCCGAACACCGCGGCATCCGCCAACCCCGTGGAGGCCAGGTACTTCTCACCCCGGAGGGCGATGCCCCGGGGATCCCGGTGGTAGGCTTCCTTGGTGCCGCACTCCGCAATGGTGCAGATCAGGCTCAGCGTCGGCACCGCACAAAAGGGATCGATAAAGGCCGTCGCAGGATCCGGCATGGCCAGCATGTCGCTCGCCTCGATCGATTTCCAACCCCGGATCGAGGAACCGTCGAATCCGAATCCCTCCTCAAACACGTCCGCAGTCAGTTCCGCGGTCGGAACCGTGAAATGCTGCCAGGTGCCAAAGGTGTCGACGAACTTGATGTCGACCATCTTCGCACCGGCTTTCTTGGCCAGATCCAATACCTGTTTGGGATTGCTCATCGGGGCGGTGGAAACTTTGGCGGAGTTTGAGGGGAGGGGAATGGTGCGGCTGGGTCTAGGGTGTGTGGCTTGGTTTCCCCCGGTTTGGTTCAGTTCGCTTGGCTTATCCGTTTTCGTCGTTGGCCCGCACCATGGGCTCCACCGCCCCAATCCGATCCGCCCCGATCCGCCCCGATCCGATCCGATGGATTCTACCGCACCGCTTCCCACGCGGTCTCACCGGTGCTTTCCGGGTTTCAGGCAGGCCCCGGGGAGCGATTCCTGGAGCCACCGCCGAACCCCCGCCGCGGCAAACGACGACACTGCCGCCCGGAGGAGAGATGACGCGTTAAGCGGAAGGCATCGTAGAATCCGCGAAGGACCTGTAAAGCCACCCGGAGGAAAAGTTACCGGGGCCCACTGCACACTTGACTGGCTTGCGGGCTCTGTGTGCCCGGACGCACTGGCTCATCGACCAGCCAGGCCCGTCAGAAAGGCCAGCACCAACTCCGGTAAATCCCCGCTGTACCCTCCCTCGAGAATCGAGAAATGCGGCACGGACCGTTTCCGGAGCTCGCTTCCCAGCCAGTGAAAATCCTCCGTCTCGAGCGTCTCGTGCGCGATCGGATCGCGCGCGTAGGCGTCGAACCCAGCCGAGATACCGATCAGGTCCGGCTTATGGGACAGCAACCGCTCCAGCGCCTTGCTCAGGGTCTTCCGGTAATCCATCCGGGGAAACGCCGGGGCCACCGGATAGTTGAAGCAGTTCCCGCCCACGTCGTCGGTGCCCGTGCCGGGATAGCAGGGATGCTGATGGATGGAGGCAAAAAAGACGCCCTCCTGGCCGGCGAGAATCGCTTCCGTTCCGTTCCCGTGATGCACATCGAAGTCCAGCACCGCCACCCGCTTCGCCCCGGTGGCCCGGGCCTCCAGCGCCGCGATGGCCATGCTTGAGAAGTAGCAAAAACCCATCGCTCGCGAACGCGTCGCGTGATGGCCCGGGGGTCGCAGCAGGCTGAACGAGGATTCCCCGCGGCGCGCCAGTTCCAGCGCCTTGAGCGCCCCGCCCACACCCCGGACGGCGTGGTCCAGGATTCCCGGGTGTGCGGGCGTGTCACCGTCGAAATCGCCCGTCGGCTCCCCAATCTTCCGCACGTGCTCCGCCGTGTGGGCCCGGAGCAGCGCGCCCGGATCGACCGTGGCGGGCTCGGCCCAGACGAGGGGCAGGTCCTTCTGCGATTTGAGTCGTTCCACCGTTCGCAGAACACGCTCCGGTCGCTCCGGATGTCCCGGCGTGCCGTACGCCGTGCAGCGGGCATCGGTGATGATGGTCACGCGAGAAATTCAACCAGACCCGGGTCCGCCCGACCAATCCAAACACGGCCCTGGACGACCCGGGCCCGGTGCATGCCCGGTTTGCGGGTAGCAGGGCGCGATCCCCGAGGGCGGCACCCGGCTACTTCTTCGGAGAGCCGGGATCGAAGGACAGCGAGGCGGAGTTGATGCAATACCGGAGCCCCGTCGGTGCCGGGCCGTCGTCGAAGATATGCCCGAGATGCCCCTTGCAACGGGCGCAATGGACCTCGGTGCGGGTCATGAAGAATTTGCGGTCGACGGTGGTTTCGACCGCCTCGGGCCGGAGCGGCTGCCAATAGCTGGGCCAGCCGGTGCCCGAATCGAACTTATGGGTCGCCTCGAAGAGTTCGAGGCCGCAGCCGGCGCAACGATAGAGCCCGGGATCCTTGCGGTCCCAGTGCTGGCCGGTGAACGCGCGTTCGGTGCCGTGTTCCCGCAGCACCCGGTACTGTTCGGGCGTAAGGCTGCGACGCCATTCGTCATCGGTCTTGGACACGGGCTGGATCATCGGGAGGGAGGCGGTGGCGGACGCGGGAGGGGTGGTTGAAGGCGCCTGGACGGCAGAGGACGCGGGCTCCTGGGCCTCGGGACCGCGATGGCACCCGGACAGCAGAACCCCGACGAGCATCACCCAGCCACCCGACGTCAGTCGCATGACACCATGGTGGTCCTGAA
The DNA here is from genome assembly GCA_964476125.1 of uncultured Verrucomicrobiota bacterium. Classification (GTDB taxonomy): domain Bacteria; phylum Verrucomicrobiota; class Verrucomicrobiia; order Limisphaerales; family CAIMTB01; genus CAIMTB01. The sequence goes on from CAYZAE010000018.1 coordinate 15,982, forward strand.
ACGTGCCGACGCAATCAGCGGGACGGCGCGATGAATCCGTGATGCAGGCCCATGTAATAGGGCAGCAGGAAGACCGCCCCGCTCGCGAGTTCGCGTCCGTCCCCGCCGTAATCCAGCCGCCACGGATCCGTGTTCCAATGGTTGAAGTGGCGTTCCTGCACCGGCAACACCCGCCCGTTCACCCGGTAGCCGCGTCCGCCCTCCCGCGGCTCATAGATGTCCACGGAGTTCTGGGAGGGAAGGAGGACGAGGTCGAGTCGGTGACTGTTGCGATGAGCCCAGCCGCAGCGATCCATGGGAAACCCGCGGAGCGTGGCCATCGAATCCTCCAGCCAGCCGGCCCACGGTTCGATGGAGAATTCGCCCCAGGGATTGCGATAAGTCCGGGAACGGCCATGGGCCGCATAGGCGAAGTTGAAGAAGGGATTCATCTCGGGATGTTCCAGCGCCGCGTAGGCATGGAAAGTGAACAACCACTTGGGACGCCAGGCGGTCTCGGTGGTGTAGAGCAGGAGATTATAGAGACACATGAACGCCATCTCATCGTCGCTCTGGTTGCCGGAACCCATTCCGGTCTGGAGCTTCGGGTTCATGATGTTCGAGGCATAACCATGCTGATCGATGAGCTTCCGCAGCGCTGTCTCGTAACGGGATTCCCCGGTGATGTGCTTCGCCACGGTCAGGTAACTCACCATGCTGAGTGAGTTCAGCCCGCGCTCCACCCACCAGTTCGGACTGCGATTCAGATCCGCCGGCCCGAACCGACCCCAGCGCGTCGGCGTGCCATCGTGGTCGACCAGTGAGAAATCATGGTCGACCAGATGATCGGTCAGGTCGCGGACCACCTCGCGCACGCGCTCCTTCTCGGCGTCGTCCGCCACGAGATCGAAGTAGCGCGCATAGAAGAAATAATGCCCGTCCAGTTCGTCCGAACTGGTGTCGCTCTTCCAGTACCACTTGCCATCGGCGCTCTTCGGCCAGCGCGGTTCGTACACCTTCCACAGACGGTCCCCGTTCTCCTGCTCACGGCGGTCCGACTCCAACCGGCCCTGGTTCGGATCCGGCCAGTCCACCGGCCGGATCGTGCGGGCCACAAATCCCTTCGGCGGACTTTGCGGCCCGCCCTGAGTCACCTTCTGCAAAAACCGCAGCGCCTCGAAGGCCTGCTTCGCGCGGTCACGAAACTCGGGCTTCTTCGTCGCCGCAAAAGCAAAGCATTCGCCCGCGCCGTACATGCCCGTCCACAGACCGTCGTTGTCGCTGTCCGACAAATTCACCTTCGAACGATCCCCGGGCGCTCCCAACCCCACCTCGGACGTGTAGCCGAACGGAGTCCGCTTGATGTACCGCTCGATCTCGTCTTCGTAGAACGCCGCCTTCTCCGCCAGCGTCATGGGCTTGCGCGCGATCGAACCCAGACCGGCGGGGGTCACGAACCACGCCGCGCCGGAGTCCGCGACCGCCAGGGCGCGGACCTCATCGCCCGGCAGCCAGGCCTTGCCCTGGCGGTAGTCCCAGTTCGTGCCATCGAACCGGATCGCCCCGATCCGCGTCCCGAACCAGACCGAACCATCCCCACCCGCCGTGACCCCGGTGAAATCGGCATAAGGCAGGCCGTCGCGGCCTTCGTAAAACTTCCAATTCTCGCCATCACCCGTGATGACGCCCGCCGGCACCGCCACCCAAAGCCGGTCCTTCGCATCGAAGGCCACGCCACGAACGTCGTTCACCGCCCAGCCCCGACCCCGTCCATCGGCAATCGCCACCACCCCCCAGCCATCCGGTCGACGGCGCATCAATCCGCCGCTCGACGCCACCCAGACCTCGCCCCCCTTCGAAACCGCCAACTGCCGCACTTCCGATCGATCCGGCCAGCCCAGCGGGGATAGACGCCCGTCCACCACCTGATAGGGCGCCTTCCGCGTCGCGAGGTAATTCGTCCGGGTCCCGCCGCCCGGACCCCGCACCACCTGGAGAACTTCGGCCCAGGGCAACGCGACGGTGACCGACGAACCGGAGGCATCCGGGAACACGAATTCATCCTTGGACCGGCTGGTCAGTTCCTCCCGGGTCGTCCACGCCCCGTTGACGAAGCCATGCCAACGGCCGCCGCCGAAGACGCGCACCGAACCGTCAGGCGCCACTTCCACGCCCTGAATCCGGTCGGGCTCCAGGCCCTGCGGCGCGCCGTGTTTGGCGGCGATTTCCTGGAGATACGGCGCATCGGTCACCGGAAGGGTCAGGTCCGCGGCCCGACCGGAAATGAGCCCGGCCACCACGAGGAGCAGGGAGGATCGAGAAACCGCGCAGCGCCAACGACAACTGTTCACGGCGCAAGCCTGCCCCTCCGACAGGCGAATCATCAATCTCTGCGGGGTTGTTTGCTGGGCCAGCTTCGTTCCCCCTCCGGAACACCACCGCCCTCGGCTCGCGGTGCAGGATTCCGTCCTCCAGCCAAGAAACCACAAAGCGCGCGAAGGCCACGAAGGAAGGCCGTTCAAAAGCGGCCAGAACAGATGCGCTTGAAGCACCTCCCGGAAGTTTCCCGCCCCGCATGTCCTTCGTGCTCTTCGTGTGTTCGTGGTGCCATCCGGATTTCCGACCGTCCGTGACACAAAGGGATCGGAGGCCTGCCTGCCCGGTTGTAGTCCGCGCGACCGCATGACACAGTGAAGTCCATGAAATCGGGGAACCGCTGGAGCCGCCGGGAATGGCTGGCCACCGTCACCGCCGGGATGACCCTCACCGGACTCGCCCGCGCCGCACAGGTCGTCTCGCCTCCCACCCGGTCCCGGCTGGGCATGCCCGGGTTATTTCCCGGCCGCGTCGTTTCCGTGTCCCACCCGGGATCCATCATCGACGGCAAGTTCCGCGCGGACCCGATCCGCCGCATGCTCGACGAGGGCATGCTCGAACTCACCGAAGCCGAGGACGCCACCCAGGCCTGGCGCCGCTTCTTCGAACGCGGCGACGTGGTCGGCATCAAACTCACCCCGGTCGGCGGTCCCCTCGTCCAGAGCAGCGCCGAAGTCGTCCAGGGCATCATCGCCGGACTCGAATCGGCCGGGGTCCGACGTCAGGACATCGTCGTGTTCGACCGCTATCGCAGCCAGTTCCTCAATGCGGGCTTCGACAAATGGCTGCCCGACGGCGTCCGGTGGTCGAGCGCCAGCGAGAGCTACGACGACATCCAACACGACATCACGGGCTACGATCCGGACCAATACATGGAGATGGCGGTCGTGCAGCCGGGCCAGGACATCCAGGATCCGAAGGCCCGCCGGTCCTACGTGGCCAAGTTCATCACCAAGGAAATCAACAAGCTGGTGAACGTTCCGGCCCTCAAGGATCACCAGTCCGCCGGAGTCACCCTGGCCCTCAAGAACCTCTCGCACGGCCTGGTCAACAACGTCAGCCGCAGCCACTCCTCCGGCACCCTCAACGTCTGCGGGGCGTTCATTCCCGCGGTCGTGTCCCTGCCCGTCATCCGGGATAAAACCGTGCTGAACATTCTCGACGGCATCCGCGCGCTTTACCACGGCGGGCCCACGGCCCGGCCGGAGTATGTCTGGGAACATCGGACCCTCTATTTCTCGACGGATCCCGTGGCCATCGACCGCGTGGGCTGGAAGGACATCGACAAGAAGCGGCTGGCGGTGGGCATGAAACCCATCGCCGACGCCAAGCCGGACAAGGTTTCAAGCTTCCTGAACCGCCAGCCGGAACACGTGGAGATCGCGGGCGCGATGGGGTTGGGGACCTGGGACGAGCGCCGGATCGACCTGCGCCATCGGCCGCTGAGCTGAGGCGTTGAGTCGGTCCCTTTCGGGGATCGCCGACGGGCCGTCCAACTCCAGCAAATGCGGCCCTTCCGGGGGCAGCCGGGGAATTCCACACCCCCTCAACAATTAGCAACGTTCCCGTTGACCAGCATCCTGCAATAGTCAGACTTATGGGCGAACAGAAGGGAGGGTAAACCCGCCCGAAAGATCGACCGCCGCATGAGCCAGCTTTTCGACCTCAAGGAACACGAGATCACGGTCGCGAACATCGGCCGGAACCTGCCCCCGGCCCGGTTGTATGAAGAAGCCATTCGGTTCGACGCAGAGGCGAGCATTGCGGACAACGGCGCGTTGGTGGCGTATTCCGGTGCAAAAACCGGCCGTTCACCCAAGGACAAGCACATCGTCAAAGCGCCCGCCTCGGAAAAGGACATCTGGTGGGGCCCGGTCAACATTCCGATCGAGGCGCGGAGCTTCGAGATCAACCGGCGTCGGGCGAAGGATTTCCTCAACACGCGCGAACGGTTGTACTGCTTCGATGGCTTCGCGGGATGGGATCCGGCGCACCGGGCCAAGATCCGGGTGATCTGCGCGCGGCCGTACCACGCCCTGTTCATGGCGAACATGCTGATCCGGCCCACCAAGGAGGAGCTGGCGCATTTCGGGCAGCCGGACTACGTGATCTACAACGCGGGCCAGTTTCCGGCCAACCCCCACACCGTGGGCATGACGTCGAGGACCAGCATCGATCTCTGCTTCGAGTGCCGGGAGATGGTGATTCTGGGAAGCGAATACGCGGGCGAGATGAAGAAGGGCGTGTTCACCATCATGAACTACGTCATGCCCAAGGAGGGCATTCTCTCAATGCACTGTTCGGCCACCGCCGACCGCCAGACCGGCCGCTCCTCCCTGCTGTTCGGATTGTCGGGAACGGGAAAGACAACCCTCTCCGCCGACCCGCGCCGCCTGCTCATCGGCGATGACGAGCACTGCTGGAGCAACCAGGGGGTCTTCAACATCGAGGGCGGCTGCTACGCCAAAACCATCGATCTGACCCCGGAATCGGAGCCCGACATCTTCCAGGCCCTGCACTTCGGCGCGGTGCTCGAGAACGTCGTGCTCGAGGAGGATCGCGAAGTCGATTTCCACGACTCCAGCATCACCGAAAACACCCGTGGCGCGTATCCGATCGAGTACATCCGGAATGCCAAGATTCCCTGCATCGCCGGGCATCCCACCGACGTCATCTTCCTGACCTGCGACGCCTTCGGCGTGCTTCCGCCCGTGAGCCGGCTCAGTCCGGAACAGGCGATGTACCACTTCATCAGCGGCTACACCGCCAAGGTCGCCGGGACGGAAGTCGGGGTGACCGAGCCCTCCGCCACCTTCTCACCCTGCTTTGGCGGCCCCTTCCTGGTGTGGCACCCCTCGCGATACGCCGAACTTCTGGCCCAGAAAATCCAGCAGCACGGGGCGAGTGTCTGGCTGGTCAACACCGGCTGGAGCGGCGGCTCGTTCGGCGACGGCAAGCGCATGAAACTTGCCCACACGCGCGCCATCATCGACGCCATCCATGCCGGCACGCTGCGGGAGGCCCCCACGCACCGCGACCCGATCTTCGGACTCGAGATCGTCACGGAGGCGCCGGGAGTGCCCAGGGACATCCTCCTCCCCCGCAATACCTGGCGCGACCCCTGCGCCTACGACGCCACAGCGAAACGTCTCGCCGGCCTGTTCCGCGACAATTTCAAGAAGTTCGAGGCCGGCACCACCGCAGCCATCCGGGACGCGGGCCCGACGGGCTGAAACGCCGACCGCGACCACGGTGCCAACCGCCGGTCCGGAATTCCCATGAGTGACGAAACGACCCACGTCCTGACGAACAGCTTCCTCGCCGTGCGCCTGCTTGCGCTCCGCGAGCAGGCATCGACGCTGGACCACGGGTCAGGGCCATTCCTGGTGGTTCAACACGCCCTCCACCCGGAACTCCCGGAGGTCGATCCTACCGACTTTCTGCTGACACGCCGCGGCTCCTGGCTTCCGCTCGACGCCTTCGTGGGGCTGGACTGGGACGAGGGTCGGGAACTGGCCTTCTTCCCCTCGGCGGCCGATGTCATGGGGCTGCTCAAGAATCTCCCCTCGCGACCGGTGGTGGAATCGGTTCCGCCGAATTCACGAGGAACGCCCGGCAGTCCGGACGCGTCGAATCATCCCTTTTTTGCGGCGGTCCTGCGGGCCGTGCGCGGTTGACAAGTATCCCAGCCCGGTGCGGGACCGCAGGCCTCGGGGCACCGGGCGCAAACTGCGGAATTGCTGTGAACATTGCCCTGCTCGGCCCGACCGGATCCGGAAAGGGGACCCTCATCCAGGCCCTTTCCGAAAAACACCACCTCCACCCCATCACGCTCGGTGACGTGCTGCGCCAAAAGGCGACCTACGGCACCGCCCTGGGACTGCTGACGCGCGAATACGTTCTCAACGGGGAACTCGTCCCGGACGAATTCGTCGATGCCATGGTCGAGGAAATATTCCGGCATGTCCCCCAGGGCACGAACACCATCCTCGACGGCTTCCCGCGAACCGTCACCCAGGCCCGATTCCTGGACGATCTGCTCGCGGACCTCGGCCAAAAGCTCGATGTCGCGATCTACCTGCACGTGCCCGAACACCTCATCTTCGAACGGGTCGCACGCCGCCAACCCCAACGCCAGGACGACGAACCGCACGTCCTCCGACACCGGCTCCATGTCTTCCGCCGCATGGTCGCCCCCGTGCTCAAACACTTCTACGACACCGGCCGCCTCGTGCTCCTCCACGCCGATGCCCCGGCCCATGAGGTCGAGATCTGCCTCGGCCGCCTTGTCGAGGACATCGCCGCCGGCCGGCATCCGACCTTCAGCGACGCCGACTTCGCTTTCCTCGATCAACTGCTCAAGACCAAGGCCGCCCCACCCGTCGACCCCGATCCCACCCTAAGCCTGGTGCTGCTGGGCGGACCCGGCAGCGGGAAGGGCACCCAGGCCGAACACATCTGCAAAACCTTCCACCTGCCCCACATCTCCACCGGCGATCTCTTCCGCGATAACATCAAGAAACAGACCGAACTCGGCAGGCTCGCGAAGTCCTACATGGACCGCGGGGAACTGGTGCCCGACGACGTCACCGAACGGATGGTGGGCACCCGCCTCGCCATCCCGGACGCCTCCCACGGATTCGTTCTCGACGGCTTCCCCCGCACGGTTTCCCAGGCGGAAGCCCTCGACGAAATCCTGCACGGCATCAACCGCAAGGTCACCGGGGTCATCCATCTGCGCGTCTCGGACGCCGAGATCATCCGTCGCCTGTCGGGACGCCGGATCTGCCGCCAGTGCCAGGCCCCGTTCCACCTGATCTTCAAAAAACCGCGCCGCGAAGGGATCTGCAACCATTGCGGCGGCCCGCTCTACCAGCGTGACGACGACAAGGCGGAGACCATCGAGATCCGGCTCAAGAACTACCATCGCCAGACCGAACCTCTGATCCGGTACTACCGCGACGCCGGTGTGCTGACCGAAGTCGAAGGCGAGGGCGACCTCGCCGCCATCCGCGCCGCCATGCTGGCCTCCGTGAAACTCTTCTCCGAGGAACCCGAGGCCGCCACCGCGTCCTGACCAAAGGGCCATGGGGTCGTGACCTTCGTGCCTTCGTGCCTTCGTGGTTCAATCCGCATTTACGTCGGTCCGTTATGCGGGGATTGGGGCCCTGCCGCCGGCGTTGCCACGACGTCGGCGCCGGTTATAGTACGAGGGCTTCGCCGGTGTTGTGGGGAGGCATTGCTCTTGTCGCGCTATGGAGATCCTGAAGGTCATTGTCATTTTTCTCGAGGTGCTCGTGTTCTTCAATCTGATGATTGTGGTTCACGAACTCGGCCATTTCCTCGCCGCCCGCTGGCGGGGACTGGTGATTGAGCGCTTCGGGATCTGGTTCGGCAAACCACTCTGGCAGAAGAAGATAAACGGAATCTGGTACAGCTTCGGCTCGATCCCGTTCGGCGGCTTCGTCGCCCTCCCGCAGCTGGCCCCCATGGATGCCATCGAAGGTCGATCCGACCTCGATCGGACCCGCCTCCCCGAGGTCACCCCCCTGGACAAGATCATCGTGGCCGCCGCCGGTCCCATCTTCAGCCTCGGCCTGGCCGCTTTCTTTGCCGTGCTCGTCTGGGGGGTCGGACGCCCGGTCAGCGAAGCGGAAGCCACCACCACCATCGGCTACGTCCTGCCCGATTCCCCGGCTGAAAAGGCCGGACTCCGCCCCGGCGACCGCCTCCTGGCCATCGATGACCTGCCCGTCACCCGCTGGAGCGGCATCGGAGCCGACAGCGTCACCTGGCGCATTGTCCGGAGCGAAGGCGAAACCCTGCGGGTGAAGTTCGAACGCCAGGGCGCGATCCAGGAGGTGACCGCCACCCCCCTCATTCCCGAACGCCGCGCCTGGCAGAGGAAAGCCACCCGCCAGTTGCAGATGATGGCCGCGGAAACCCCGATGGTCGGGGCGGTCGAAAAGGGCAGCGCCGCCGACCGCGCCGGGCTGCTTCCCAGCGACCTGATCACCCACGTCAATGGCGTCCGCCTCTACAGCCCCCTGGGCATCTCCGAGTACGCCCGCAAGAATCCCGATCAGGCCCTGACCCTGACGATCGCGCGCGGCAAGGAGACCCTCCAGGTTCCCTTCACCCCGCGTGGCGCGGTGGTTGCCGCGGTGGTCCCAGGCAGCCCCGCCGAAACGGCCGGATTCAAGGCCGGCGATCGGGTGGTGGCGGTGGACGGCCAGAAGTACCGCGTTGCCGAGGAATTCAGCGCCCACGTCCAGAAGAACTCGAACCGCGAACTCGTCTTCGCCCTCGAACGCGGAGGCAATCCCGTGGAGGCCAAGGTCACCCCCAAAGCTCCGGTCGGCGAGAACACCCCGCGAATCGGAGTTCAATGGGGCAGCGACTCCGGAATTGTTTATGACGAATACGGCCGCTTCGAGGTGATCCATCCCGGGCCGTTCGAACAGATGCGGCTTTCGATGCTGGCGATCGTCAACACCTTCGACGCCCTCATCTCCCGCAAATCGGACATCAAGCTCCAACACATGTCGGGGCCGGTGCAGATCGTTCGCGTGTACTACATCCTGTTCGAGAACGAGCAGGGCTGGCGTCAGGCGGTCTGGTTCAGCGTCATCCTCAACGTCAACCTGGGCCTGCTCAATCTGCTGCCCATCCCCATCCTGGACGGCGGTCATATCGTGCTCGCCCTGATCGAGTGGATCCGACGCCGCCCCCTCCGCGGTCGCGCCCTGGCCTATGTGCAGTATGCCTTCGCCAGCCTGATCATCGGCTTCATGCTCTACGTCACGTTCTTCGACGCCCAGGACTGGCTCGGGGGCGGCTCCTCCGAAGCGCCGGCGATGAAGTTCGAATCCAAAGCGCCCGGCCGCTGAGCCTCCCCACCCCGCGCACCGACGGGGCTCCGCGTTCTCCGCGGACCCCGCAGCCCACCCAGAATCCAACCCTTTCCTCCTCGTCCCGGATCCCCCCCTCCATGCGCTACTGCGACTCCTTCCTTGAATTCCGCCGCCGCCGCACCCGCGAGGTCATCGTCGGCGACCCCCACCGTGGCGGCACCATCATCGGCGGGGACAGACCCGTCGTGGTGCAGTCCATGATCACCTGCGACACCATGGACACCGAGGCGTGCATCCGCGAATCGCTCGCCCTGGTGGAAGTCGGCTGCCAGATCGTGCGCATCACCGCGCCCACGGTGAAGGACGCCGCCAATCTCCGAAATATCGTCGCAGGCCTCCGGGCCCGCGGCTGCCACGTCCCGATTGTCGCGGACATCCACTTCAAACCGGAGGCCGCCATGGAAGCCGTGAAGTGGGTGGAGAAAGTCCGCGTCAACCCGGGCAATTACGCCGACAAAAAGAAGTTCGCCGTGAAGGAATACGGCGACGAGGAGTATGCCGCGGAAGTGCGGCGCGTGGAGGAATCCTTTGCTCCCCTGGTGGTGGAGGCCAAGAGACTCGGACGCGCCCTGCGCATCGGAACCAACCACGGCTCGCTCAGCGACCGCATCATGAACCGTTGGGGCGACACCCCGGCCGGCATGGTCGAAAGCGCCCTGGAATTCGCCCGGGTCTGCCGGCGCCTCGACTTCCACAACTTCGTCTTCTCGATGAAGGCCTCCAATCCAAAGGTCATGATCGAGTGCTATCGACTCCTCGTCGCACGACTGGAGGAGCTCGGCCCCGACTGGAATTACCCGATCCACCTCGGTGTCACCGAAGCCGGCGAAGGCGAGGACGGCCGGATCAAATCCGCCATCGGAATCGGATCCCTGCTCTGCGACGGCCTCGGCGAAACCATCCGGGTCAGCCTCACCGAGGACAGCCCCCGCGAAATCCCGGTGTGCCACGATCTGGTCGCCCAGATCCCCACCCTCACCACCTCGTCCCTCCCGCTCCCAACCCCCGTCTCCAGGATTCCCTGGAATCCTTTCGAGTACGCCCGTCGCGAATCCGCCGAAGCCGACCTGGGAATGTCGCGTTGCGGCGGCGAAAACCTCGTCCGCGTGGTGGTCACCCGCGCCACGTTCGACAAGGTCGCCCCCAAGATCCTGCCCAAGGCGGACGTGAAGCCTGAGGGCATCTACGAAGACCTCAACGTTCAGGAGGTCGATCCCCGGTCCGATTTCACCGTCGCCTGCGACACCCAGCTGATCACGGTCCGCGACGATGTTCCCCTCCCGGCCATCGCCGCTTTCCGGCTGCTTGCGGTCCGGCTCCAGGCCCTCGGTCGACGGAATCCCATCCTGCTCAAGGATTGCCTCTCGTTCCCGTCGATCCCCTGGTCGCCGGATGTCGCGCTGCTGCGTTCCTCGGTGGTTATCGGTTCCCTGCTCGCCGATGGTGTTGGCGATGCCATTTTGGTGCGCAACGAGTCCGGAGCCGGGCAGTCACTCCGACTGGCCTTCAATATTCTCCAAGCGGCCGGTTGCCGCAGCTTCAAGACCGATTACGTCGCCTGTCCCAGCTGCGGTCGCACCCTGTTCAACCTCCAGACGGTTACCGCCCGGATCAAGGTCCGCACCGAGCATCTCAAGGGCGTGAAGATCGCCATCATGGGTTGCATCGTGAATGGCCCTGGAGAAATGGCGGATGCCGACTTCGGTTACGTCGGGGGTGCCCCCGGGAAGATCAACCTGTACGTCGGCAAGACCCCGGTGAAGTTCAACATCCCGGAGACCGAAGCTGTCGACCGCCTCGTCGACCTCATCCGCGAGCACGGCAAATGGGTCGATCCTGAGCCGGCAGCCCAGGCCTGATCCCGGCTCGGCAGATCCCCCCAACACACGGTGGCGGCGGCCCTTTCCCGCCTCCCCCAACCTCGCCGCGCCTCGGATAGAGGGACAGGTCTTTGGTCGTCCGAAGACTTCCCCACCCGGAATCGTCGTCGCGCGGCCCGATGGACCCCAACTGGGGGACAGGTCTTTCGTCTCCGCCCTCCACCCTCCGCCCTCCGCCATCCCACCACGGCGGGGACAGACCCTCTGGACAATCCCCCACCCTCCTCGTCCCGTTCGCCTTCGCCGCGCCTCCGATAGAGGGACAGGTCTTTGGTCGTCCGAAGACTTCCCCCCACGGAATCGTCGTCGCGCGGCCCGATGGACCCCAACTGGGGGACAGGTCTTTCGTC
>CAYZAE010000018.1:27580-37400 GCA_964476125.1 uncultured Verrucomicrobiota bacterium
CTCGTCCCGTTCGCCTTCGCCGCGCCTCCGATAGAGGGACAGGTCTTTGGTCGTCGAAAGACTTCCACCCAGGAATCGTCGTTGCGCGGCCCGGGAACCGCTGATTGACTCCGGAAGTCCGCAGGGGATTTTTTCCCTCACCGGAACGGAGTCGGGACGTAGCTCAGCCCGGTAGAGCACCTGGTTTGGGACCAGGACGTCGCAGGTTCAAATCCTGTCGTCCCGACCACTCTTTTCCTTCCTTCCCGCCCAAGGCCGACCCTGCTTCCGCCGAGAACCCCACATGAGAAACCGATTCCACGCCTGGATGCCCTGGCTCAGGGGTCTACTTCTCCCGCTCCTGCTCCTGCCGGCCTTCGCGCAGCCGGCAAGCCTGACTTCCGGTCCGTCGCTTGAATTCCCGACCCGAGATACTGCGGTCCTGCGCTGGTCCACCGATGTCCCCACCCGCGGCCGGGTGCAGTGGGGCCTCCAGCCTGATCTCCTCGGATCCCGCGCCGAAGGCCCGGTCACCAACCAGCATGCGGTCACTCTTTCCGAGCTGGTGGAGGGGCGTCGTTACCATTTCACCGTTGGAACCGCCCGTCGGATTCTTGCCACCAACACCTTCGTCGCCGGAACGAACCCAGCCTCCGCACTAGCGCCATACCCGTCGCCTCCCGTGGTGGTGCCGGGCAAGACACCGCCCAGCGACGGCCCGGGTGCTGCCTCTCTGCCCGCGCGAGCTCCGCCCACGCGCGAGACCTGGGGAAACCTTGCGACGCTCACCGACCATTTCGAGCGGCATGGGCGCGATTTCGGAGCCCGGGACGCGGACGACTACGCCGCGCAGGCCTGGATGCTCCTGCAGCGGGCACGGCGTGAGAAGCTGCCGATGAAACAGGATGCCGATGGCGTGCTGCGGGTTTATGAGCCGAAGACGCGCGCGTTCGGTGCCTACAATCGCAACGGCACAACCCGCACGTTCTTCAAGCCGCGCAGCCGGGATTATTTTGACCGCCAACCTGGCCGGCTGGTCACCGCCCCCACGACTCCACCCGCCCGATAGCAGCTACCCAACCGGCTTTCCGCATGCCTGCCCCCATCTCCCATCCTTGTCCCGTCTGCGGCTACCCTGGACTTCAGGAACCCACGCGCAGCAGCGACGGCGGCGGCTCCTACGAAATCTGTCCTTCGTGCGGCTTTCAGTTCGGGGTGACGGACGACGACCTTGCCATCACGCCGGCTCAATGGCGGGAAGCCTGGAAACGCGGCGGAATGAAGTGGAGCAGCCGCGGTGTGCCGACGCCTCAGGGCTGGGATCCGGCACGCCAACTGGAACGAATTGAAATCCAAAGGGGAGGACCGGCCTGAACCGGTCCTCCCCGCCCGGGGCCGTGAGCCGTCGACTGTGTGGAGCGCGGCGACGGACGGGGCGGGAAGGCACCTCCTTACCCCTCCCATTCCCCGTTTCGAACGGTCAGCACGGGGGACCCGGACGAGGGGAGAACGGAGGAAGAGGCCGGAGTCTTACAAACTTTTTTCGACTCCGGCCCGGATCGTGTCCTGACTACTTCGAGAACTGCTCGAAGGCGGCCTGGTCGGCCTTGAAGGCCTTGGCCTTGTCGCCCACGCGCACGATTTTCAGGGTGGTGATCTTGTCGCCCTTGACGATCTTGTTGACCACGTCCTGGCCCTCGATGACATGACCAAAGACGGAGTGCTTGCCGTCGAGCCAGGGGGTGGGGACGTGGGTGATGAAGAACTGGCTGCCGTTGGTGCCGGGACCGGCGTTGGCCATCGAAAGTATCCCGGGGCGATCGTGCTTGAGCGAGGGATGGAACTCGTCCTTGAAGCGGTAGCCGGGGCCGCCGGAACCCACACCCAGAGGATCGCCGCCCTGGATCATGAAATCCGGAATCACGCGATGGAACGTGATGCCGTCGTAGAACGGCTTCCCGCCCGAGGGCTTCGGGGCGGAGCCGTCCTTGGAGTAGTTCTTCGTCCCTTCGGCCAGCCCGACAAAGCTGGTCACGGTGAGCGGCGTCTTTTCGAATTCCAGTTGAACGACGATCTTGCCCTTCGTGGTGTCGAATTCGGCGTAGAGACCGTCCTTGAGATCGGCTGCGTTGGACATCGGCACGACGCTAAGGAGCGCTGCGGCACCGAGCAAAGGCAAAAGACCGGCGCCCGCAAAACGCCGGAATGAATCAATCGGATTGAACATGGCGGCGGAGAAAATGGCCAAATCGCGACGGTTGAAAAGCGCGATTTGGCCCGGACTTGTCCTCCGCCCCCCCCGGTTCAGGGATTTCCAGGGGCCGGAGCAGGCAAATTCAGCTCCTTCCGCACAGATTCCAACAGGGCCCGCTGCTCCGCTCCCTGGGCGGCCAACTCAGCCATGAACTGATTCATGGCGGCCTGCCGCCCGGTCCGATCCAGGAACCCCAGCAGACGCAACACCGCATCCTGATTCCCGGGCGCAAGCCGGACCGCCAGCCGAAGAATTTCCTCCGCCGCGGCGGGTTGCTGGTGCTCCTCCAGCAGGCTTCCCTGCGCCGCCGCCATGCGGGCCCAGGCCTCGCGGGTGGCCCGATCCGATCCTGATCCCGCTCCCGCTCCCGCTCCGGTGCCCACGCCGCCATCCGCTCCCGACGTCGACGCCGCCTCCGGCGTGGCTCCGCCCTCCAGGATCCGCTCCGCTGCCGAACGCCAGTATTCGGTGGCCTGACCGGCCACCTCCTCCGTCACTGCCCCCGCGCCGGCGCGCAATTCCAGGATCGGGCCCAAGGGTGCCGCTTCGGAACGCAGGTAGGCGAGGGGCGTGGATTCCTCCATGGCGAAACCGATTCCAGGGTTCTTGGCGATCAGGGCCTTCACCTGAAGTTCATTGATCGCCATGACCGCCACCGGGCCACCGACTTGGATGCGCCCCAGATCATCCACCACAACGTTTTCGCCGGGCCGCAGCCGCTTGGGTTCATTCGGCGACTGGCGGTCATGCAGGGCCCGCTCCTTCGCATCGTTCAAGTAGTCCACGAACGCCCGCTCGCTGTCCTCGGAAGTCAGCGAGGCAATCCGGCCGCCATGAACGAAATTCAGGTACTCGACGTAGGTGGCATCCGCGAGGGAGTTCTGGGTCAGAATGATTCGGCGCTCCGCACCCACCCCGTCGTCCAACAGCGTTGGAATGGAGCGACCCGCGTCGGAGCCTCCGAAGTAGGCCATTCCCGGCCGCAGCGACCCCAGCACCGCCTCCCCATACGCCAGCAGCTCCCGGGCGGGCCATTCATGCGCCACTTCCGCCACTCCGAAGGCCTCGTTGATGGCTGGAAAAAGCGCCTGCAAGGCCCGGGAATTCTCGCCCCCGTTCCGCGCGCCCGAAAGCAGATGGTAGATGGCCCGCGCCTCCTGGAACTTCCCCGCCTGCAACAGGTCGAAAAACTTGGTGACCTCCGTGGGGATCTCAAGGCCGGCCTGCTTCGCCATCGCCACCACCACCGCACGGCGATCCTTGAGAACCCGCTCCAAATGGCCCGCCACCCGCTGCTCCGGCGTCCGTGCCGACTCCGCCGCAGTCTCCTCCGTCCTCGGAACGGCCGTTGCCGTCCTGGGCTCCTCCGCCTCGGGGGCCACACCCGCCGGTGCCTGAGCGGCGGTGTTCGATGCGGGTTCGCCGGTTTCCGGGGCAGATCCAGGCCGCCGCATGACTTGCCAGAGCAGCCCCGCGACCACTGCGACGACGAGGATCAGCAGGATCGACCGGCCCCTGGATGGACCCGGGGATCCGGATGGGGAATTCGATTCGTTGGACATCAAAACCTCCTTCTTCTTTCTCCAAGACACTGATGGGACCGCATCATGTTCGCGCAGCCCTCATTTTGGGCCGGCTCCGGCCAACTTGCCAGCCATGGGGGCGTTTCGTTCACCCGAACCGCCACGAAGATTGAATCATCTCCAGGCCGTGGCTATAAAGCCCTTCGTTCCATCGCTTGACCACGCTTTGACCCTTAACCTTACCGACGGGTATCCCTTATGCGTTCTCCGATAATCCATCCGCTGGCGGTCGGTCTGTTTGCTCTTTCGCTTCTGCCCTCCGCTCCGGCAGCCGTTGATTTCGCCAAGGAAATCGCTCCGATTCTCCAGACCCGTTGCATCGAGTGCCACGGGCCCGACAAGCAGAAGGCCAAGCTTCGCCTCGATACCAAGGCCGATTTCTTCAAGGGCGGCAAGGGGGGCGAGATCGTCAAGGCGGGCGACGCCGCCGCCAGCGACTTCCACAAGCGGGTCGTGCTTCCCAAGACCGACGACGACCGCATGCCGCCCGAAGGGGAGCCCCTGACGGCCGACCAGATCACCGCGATCAAGAACTGGATCAACGAAGGTGCCAAATGGCCGGATGGGGTGGTCATCGAACTGGCCAAGGCCACTCCGCCCCCCGCCGCCGCCAACGTCTCCGCCATCCCGGCCAAACCCGCCGTTCCCGCCCCTGAACGCCCCAAGGACTTCAAACCTGCCGCCGGGGAAGCCACCGCCCTCGCCATCCTCGCCAAGAATGGCGTCGACGTCCGTCCCGTGGCCCAGGGAACCCCCTGGCGCGAGGTGAATCTCCGACTGCTCGGCACCAACGTCACCGACCAGCTCATTGCCCCGCTCAAGGACGTCACCAGCCTGCTCGAAGTGCGGCTGGGGACCACCCGGGTCACCGATGCCGGCCTCGCCGCCCTGGCCTCCCTGCCCTACCTCGAGGTGTTGGGACTCGAACTCACCGCTGTCACCGACGCTGGCGTGGGGCGGCTGAAGGGGCTGACCAACCTCACCTCGCTCAACCTTTACGGCACACCGGTCACCGATGCCGCGCTTGATCACCTCTCCGGGCTCAAGCACCTCCGCAATCTCTACCTCTGGCAGACCAAGGTCACCCCGGAGGGTGTCAAAAAGCTCCAGGCGGCTCTCCCCGGCCTGAACATCAACACCGGCGCCGAACTCGCCGCCGCCGTCGCCGCCTCCACCAACGCCCCGGCCGCCAAGAAGGAAGAAGCCAAGAAGTAAGGCCGCCGTCGCCATGCAGATCGAAGTCGGCATCCTCACCATCTCGGACCGGGCCTCCCGGGGTCTTTACGACGACCTCGGGGGCCCGGCCCTTCGTCAGGCCGCCCAGGGCCATGGCTGGACCGTCGTCGCCGAGGCGCTGGTCCCCGATGAAAAACGGGACATCCAGCGGGCGGTGCGCGAGCTCATCGGCAAGGGCTGCCAGCTGGTGCTCACCACCGGCGGCACCGGCGTCGCCCTGCGGGACGTCACCCCCGAGGCCATCCGCGAGATCGCGGTCCGCGAATTGCCGGGTTTCGGCGAAGTCATGCGCGCCGAGTCGATGAAAATCACCCGGAACGCCATCCTCTCGCGCAGCCTGGCCGCGGTCGTCGACCGCGCGCTGGTCGTGTGTCTGCCCGGAAAACCCAGTGGCGCGGTCGAATGCCTCGGCTTCGTGGTGGGCGCCATCCCCCACTGCCTGGAAGTGCTCCAGGAGGTCCCGACCAGCTGCTGATCGCGCTTCGCGCAACATCCGGCTTGAGTTGCGCTGCGCAATCCGACGAACTCGCGCATGCCCGACTGGCTTGCAGTCATCATTCTCGGAGTCATCGAGGGAATCACTGAATTCCTTCCCATCTCGTCCACGGGTCACCTCCTCCTCGCCGAGCACTGGCTTCCGATCAAATCGGAATTCATCCGCTCGGAACTGTTCACCATCGTGATCCAGCCAGGGGCCGTGCTCGCCGTGCTCGCCCTGTTCTGGCCCCGGCTCAGCGAACTGGCCGAGGACTGGCGGGAGCCGGAGGTGCGGAATTATTTCGCCAAACTGGCCGTCGCCTTTGTGATCACGGCCATCGGCGGACTGACCATCAAGAAACTCGGGTTCCGGCTCCCGGAAACCGACACCCCCGTGGCGCTGGCCACGCTCGTGGGAGGCGTTCTCTTCCTGGCCATTGAATTCTGGATCCGGAACCGTCCGTCCATCGAGGAAGTGACCTGGACCATGGCCATCGCCATGGGTCTGGCCCAGATTCTCGCCGCCGTATTCCCCGGCTTCTCCCGTTCCGGCTCCACCATTCTCATCGCCCTCGCCCTCGGCCTCGCCCGACCCCAGGCCGCCGAATTCTCCTTCCTCCTCGGCATCCCCACCCTGCTCGCGGCCGGCGCCAAATCAGTCTTCGACGCCATCCGCAATCCACCCCCGTATCGCATCGACTGGCTCATGGTCGCCCTCGGCGTTGTGGTCGCCGCCGTCACCGCGTTCATCGCCGTGAAATGGCTGCTCCGCTTTGTCCAGACCAACACCTTCAACGCCTTCGGCATCTACCGGATCCTCCTCGGCGGCGCCATTCTCCTCTTCGTCCACTGACCGGATCCCCCAACTCCCGACTCCCAACTCCGACTCCCATCTCCCGACGGGCAACCTACCCCTTCCCTGAGCCCAGCCGGGGCCGATCGAGCACGAGTCTAAGCGCCTTTTCCACGGCCGTCTGGCGATCCCCCACGGCGACAGCCGATCCATCGGTTTCGCTCACGTAGAAGGTATCCACCGCCGCCCCCTTCTCGGTGTTGATGCGGGCGAACGAAATGTCCAGGCCCAGGTCCGCCAGGGTGCGGGTGACATCGAAGAGCAGTCCCACCCGGTCTTCGGCCTCGATCTCGATCACCGTGCGACCGCGCGCGATGGAGTTGTCGAAGGAGATCCGCGAGGCGACGGCTTCGTAGGCTGCGGGCCGGTAGAGAGGGCCCGAGGGTTTCCGGCGCGCGATGAGGGCCGAAAAATCAACGTCCTCGCTCCGCAGACTCGAGGTCAACAGTTCTTCCGCCTTCTCCCGCTCCTCGCGTCCAGCCAGCTTGCCCGTGACGGGGTCGTTGACGAAGAAGGTGTCGAACACCGGCCCGTCGGGACGCGAAAAAATGCGGGCCCCGAGAATGTTCAGATTGGCGGCGGCGAGGGCGCCGGCGATGCGGTTGAACAGCCGGGGCCGATCCCAGGTGCAAACCTTCAGCGCCGTGTAGCCGCGGTCGGGTTCTCCGTGCCAGGCAATGACCGGGTCCAGCGCGCGATCGTCGGGCGCCAGCTGGTTCCACATGAAACGGTGCGCCAGCGTGACGTCGGCCGCGATTTCCTTGGGCGTGTGCGCGATGAAGTAGCGCTCCGGCAGGTTCGCGAAGTGCGCATCAATCTCCTCCGCGTGAAACGTCCGGGGCGCAATTCGCCGCACCTCGGCACGCATCGATTTCAACCGCTCCTCGGCGGCCTCCCGGAACCGGTTGTCCCCCGACAACACCTGCTCCGTCCGCCGGTGCAGGGTCCACAGCAGGGATTCCTTGAAGGCCGTCCAGAGCGATTCGCTCGTGCCCATGGAATCCGCGAAGGTATGCAGGGTCAGCAGGTTCAGGTGTTCCGGGGTCTGGACGGTTGTGGCGAAACCGCGGATCACCTCGGGATCGTCGAGATCCAGCTTCTGTGACAGCCGCACCATCAGCAGGTGATGGCGCACCAGGAATGCGACCGTGGAGGCCGCCGGCGAGGGCAGGCCCAGTCGTCGGGTCTGCGAAAGCGCCACCCGAACGCTGTCCTCGGCGTGATCCCGCGTGTCCGCCGCCTTGCCCACGTCGTGGAGAAGAAGGGCCAGGTACAGGACATACGGCCGGTCGAGGGCCCTGAAAATCTCCGCGTAATGGCCGAAAGGCTCCGTCTTCGAGTCCCAGATCCGGTCCAGCATCTCCAGGCAAACCAGGGTGTGCTCGTCCGCCGTGTACAGATGGAAGAACTCGTGCTGGACCTTGGAGGTCAGCTTGTGGAACGCGGAGATATACTTCCCCAGAAAGCCGGTCTCGTGCATCGCCCACACCACCCGCGACACGTTGCCGCGCTGGTTCAGGATCTCGATGAACGACTGGTGGACGTGCGCATCAGCCAGGAACCCGCGGTTTACCAGGGAAAGATTGCGGCGGATGAGATCCTCAAGATCCGGGTGAAGCTGAAGTCCGCGCTGCTGAGCCAGCAGGAACGCCCGCATCAACCGCCGCGGCTGGTCCTTGAAAATGCGCGTTGCACTCGGCAGCAGCTCGCCGTCCGTGACCCGGAACCCGTCGATGACCGCGTCCCGGAAGGGCGTCGCCGACTTGATGAAACGGCCGAGGCGCCGGAGCCGGCCCGGGGAACGGAGCGCCAGGCGGCGCTCCGCATTGCGGGTCAGGAGATGGAGATTGCGGACGTGGCGGTAGTAGTCGCCCATGAACCGCTCCACCCGGCGGCCCATCGAACGGTCGGTGTAACCGAGCTGAAACGCCACCGACGGCTGGAGGGCGCGCGTGAGCACGTCGTTTTTCCGCTCCTGCTGGTAGTGCATCTCATTGCGCACCCGCAGCAGGAAATCATAGGCCTGCTCCATCTGGTTGCAGTCCGCCTCCGACAACCGCCCGGTGGCCACCAGATCGCGCAGCTCCCGGACGCGGAACTTGACCATGGCCATCCACTTCAGGCTCTGGTAGTCGCGCAATCCGCCGCAACCGCTCTTCACGTTCGGCTCCAGCAGGCTCGAACTGTGCCCCCACTTCGCCCGCCGCTCCTCCTGGTCCTTCAACCGCTCCTCGACATACGCGTCCTCGTGCCCGCGCACCGCCCGGTCGTCCACGATGATCCGCATCTGTTCGAACAACCGTTGATCGCCCCAGATCCGCCGCGCCTCAAGCAGCGCTGTCTTGGACTCCATCCGGCGTCCGGCTTCGCGAACACAGTCATCCAGGTTGCGAACCAGGGGATGGCATTCCAATCCAATGGCCCAGGAGAACGGCACGTACTTCTCCATGATCGCCTTCAGCAACGGACTCGCATCCGCCACCCGCCGCTCGTGCAACACCAGGATGTCGACATCACTGAACGGATTCAGCTCCCCTCGCCCGTACCCGCCCAGGGCCACCAGGGCCAGCGGCTCCCGCGGATGTATTTTGCTGAAAGCCGCCAGGTAACCGTCAAAAGCATGCTGGAGAAGGACGTCCATCATCTCCGCCCGCGCCCGGCACAGGTCACGGCCGGACATGCCGCCCCGATGCAGGATCCGAAGACGCTGACTCTCAACCTTCAGGAACCTCTTGAAGGCCTCGGCCTCGTCACAGGGCAGTCGGCCGGGCGCGAGCACCAGTCGCGCCTTGGCACTTGCCACCAGTTTCTCACTCCACTTCGACACAGCGCCCGAACCTAGCCTCCCCCCCCGACCGAGGCGAGGATTCACCCTGCCCCCTAACCGGCCCTCGCCGCCCGCCTGCTCCCACTCCCCGACCCGACGAATTCCCACACCGCCAGGCCCATGGCCGGACAACATCGGGCGCAGCCGCAGAACGGTGACCTCAATGGGTGCGGAAAGGGATGTGGACATGGGGCTGGACATCGGGTGAGGGCGGGCACGCACAACCAATCCCCTCCCCAGTCTCCTTCCCGGAGCGGCGGCGGAACCAGTTCATGCGCTTATCGGCAGATCGCAGAATTACTTGGGCCGGTTTTTTTCGAATTCGGGACTGTACGGCGGGGACAGGCACTTGGGGCGGCCCCTGCCCTCGTGCACGGCGGGGACAGGCACTTGGGGCCCTCATCGCCGCCGGCCACCGGGTGGTGGGTCTGATGCACGGCGGGGACAGACAGTTTGACCACCCCCTCCGTTCCGCCGCATTCGCCTCGAACCGCACTGAGGGACAGGTCTTTTGGATCCTGCGCGGGCAGACCCCACCTCCGTCCAGGCGCCCAACGCTCGGCCTCGCCCCTAACGGTTCCTCCAAAGCGGCGGAGGGCCGCCGCACTCCA
>CAYZAE010000018.1:37500-45698 GCA_964476125.1 uncultured Verrucomicrobiota bacterium
GCTCGGCCTCGCCCCTAACGGTTCCTCCAAAGCGGCGGAGGGCCGCCGCACTCCATAGGGGGACAGGTCTTTTGCGTCCCGCCCCGCGCACGGCGGGGACAGACATCTTGGCTATGGCTACGAGAAACCAACGGGCCGAAAGAAGTCCTCCGGAGTGGGGGGGTGACGGGGGCGCGACGACTGGGGGACAGGTCTTTTGGATCCTGCGCGGGCAGACCCCACCTCCGTCCGGGCGCCCAACGCTCGGCCTCGCCCCTAACGGTTCCTCCAAAGCGGCGGAGGGCCGCCGCACTCCATAGGGGGACAGGTCTTTTGCGTCCCGCCCCGCGCACGGCGGGGACAGACATCTTGGCTATGGCTACGAGAAACCAACGGGCCGAAAGAAGTCCTCCGGAGTGGGGGGGTGACGGGGGCGCGACGACTGGGGGACAGGTCTTTTGGATCCTGCGGTTGGATCCAGGCCGCTCACCGCGCTACCCTCCAAGTCATGCGCGTCCTGATCGCCGGGTGCGGCTATCTCGGACTTGCCCTGGCAGCCCGACTCTCCCTGAACGGTCACCAGGTCTCCGGGCTCCGTCGCTCCCCGGCCGGCATTGAACCGGGGGAGGCCGCCCCCTTCGATTTCGTCACCGCCGATCTCACCCGGCCCGAAACCCTGACCCGACTCGCCGAGATCCCGTGGGACTGGGTGATCCAATGCGCCGCCCCCACGGAGGGCACGGAAACGGCCTACCGGGCGGTTTATCGGGATGGCTCACTCAACCTTCTCCGCGCTCTGAGTCCGAGACCACCTCGCGGGTTCGTCTTCGTGGGAAGCACCAGCGTGTACGGGCAAACGGATGGATCCAGGGTCGACGAATCCACCCCCGCCCATCCCCTTGATTTCTCGGGGCGTATCCTGCGGGAGTCGGAGGACGCCCTGCTCGCCGCTGCCCCGCCGGATTCACCCGTCTGGGTGCTGCGCGCGGCTGGCATCTACGGACCAGGACGGAACCGGATTGAACGGGTGAGGAATGGTTTCAGGCCCTCCCCGCAGGACGCCGGGCGTCGGATGAATCTCATTCATCGCGACGACCTGGCCGCGGCGATCCAAGCCGTGCTGGAGGCCCGGCCCAGGAGCCGGATCTTCAACGTGTGCGATGGCGTCCACCCCACGCAGGCCGAGTTCCATGCCTGGCTGGCCAACCGACTGGGTGTGCCGGGATCGGCGGCAAGCGCAGGAAACTCGGCCCCCTCGGCTCGGCGATCCCGATCGTTCACGGACAAATGCGTGGTCGCGGACCGGTTGCGCCGGGAAACGGGCTGGGAACCGGCCCATCCGGATTTCCGGGCCGGCTACGAATCGCTGTTGCAGGCGTCGGCGTGAGGACCGACCCGGCCGAGGTGGCCGATGTGGCCGGCGTTCGGGTTACTTCCCGCCCTTGATTCCCACTCCGCTGGAACGTTTGGCCAGTTTCCGGCTGGTGAGGACCTTTCCGACCGTGCCGGTGCGCAGGTACTGAGCCCTCACGCGGTCGAGGATGGCCTCGCGCTGGTCATACAGGCGCTTGGGCTTGCGCGGTTTCACCCGGCTGAGCACGTAGGCCGTCAGGAGCGGCAGTGCGATGGTGCTGTCGGTGTAGCAGACCACGCAGTCCGGGAGGTGGTTGGGATCCACCTTGCCCCAGCTCACCGCCTCGGCCGGCGTCGCGCCGCTCAAGCCCCCGGTGTCGGGGCGGGCATCGGTGCACTGGAGGAAGTAATCGTGGCCCTTTTCCTGGATGCCCATGACCTCCTGGATCTGGGGTTCGGTCTGGAGCATGAAGTTCTTGGGACTGCCCCCGCCCAGGATGAACACGCTGCTGGTCAGCCCCGATGCCTTGGCGTTGTAGACGATGCCCGCGGTCTGGTTGACGTCGCGGTTGACGTCCAGCAGCAGCTTGGAATCCCGCAGCGCCATGGCCGCGATGTTCATGCCGATGGAGCTGTCGCCCGGGCTCGAGGTGAAAATCGGAATGCCGCATTCGTAAGCCGTCGCCAGCACCGAGCTGTCCTTCAACCCGAGCTTCTTGCCCCGGGCATGGACGTACTTCCCGAGCAAATAGTGGAACTCGTCCGTGCCCATGGTCCGCTGGAACTCCGGCCCCTGGATCACCTCACGCACGAAGGCATCCGTATCCAGGAGGACGTGGTAATCGAACACGATGTCGTAGATCCGGATGATCCCGTCGCGATGCAGCTCGACGTCATTGAGGAACGGCGAGCCCGCGTACAACTCCATGTCCAGGCCGTAATGGAGATCGTGGTAGAGGTTTGCGCCCGTCGACACGATCCAATCCACGAACCCCGCCTTCATCAGGGGAATCAGACAGCTCTTCCCCAGGCCCGCCGGCGTCAGCGCCCCGGTCAGAGACATCCCCACGGTGCCGTCCTCCGGCAACATCTTCCGCGCCAGCAGCTGCGCCGCCTCCCGCAATCGTCCCCCGTTGTAGGCCAGGAAAACGTCGTCGATGAGATCGGCCGCCGCGATGTCGCGACCAATGCCGAGGGGATTCAATCGGGGGTAGGCGGCGAATTTGCGCGAAGTCTTCTTCGCCGGTGCTTTGGAACGCTGACTCATGTCGCCGCCCAGTGTCGCGGCAGGAACCGAAAGGAAAACCCAAAAGTGAGAGTGGGGAGATGGGAGATGGGAGATGGGAGAGGGGAGTTGGGAGTTGGGAGTCGGGAGAAGGGAGAAGGGGCAGTCGCTACCCATCTCCCGACCATCTCCCGTCCCCTGTCTTCCGTCTCCCCACTCCCCACTCCCCACTCCCAGCCGCGCTCTGCGCGCCGCTGGATGTCCGCGCCGACACCGGTTAGCGTCCGCCTTCCATGGCCGGTGCCCCTTCCCCCTTCTCCCCGAACCCGGATCCTGCGGCGGCGTTGTACCGGGGCGACTCAGGGCGGGCCTATCATGAGGGCAAGCGCGGGTTGCCGGAGGCCGCCCTGCCCTGGGTTTACCGGCTGCGCGCCAGGAAGTTCCAACCGTGGGTGAAGCCGGAGTCCACAGTCGTGGAACTGGGCGTGGGCGCCGGCTGGAATCTCGCGGGATTGAAATGTGCCCGCCGCGTGGGGTGCGACGCCGCGGACAACCCCGGTCTTCAGGAACGCTTGCGCACCCTGGGCATCGCGTTCGCCCCGGATCTTTCCGGGGTTACGGAAGCCTCCGCCGACGTGGCGATCTGCCATCACACGCTGGAGCACCTGCTTGAGCCGGCGGCGGCGCTTCGTGGACTTCAGCGCATCCTGCGTCCCGACGGCCGCCTTGTGCTGCACGTCCCGTGGGAGCGGGAACGGCGTTATGCGCGGTTCGATCCCTCCGAACCCAACCACCATCTCCACGGCTGGAACGCCCAGACCCTCGGCAACTTCGCCACGGTCCTCGGCTGGCGCATCGAGCATCTGACCGTCCGGCGGTATGGCTACGACCGGTTCGCCGCCAACCTCGCGCTCCGGCTCCGGGTCGGCGAACCGGGATTCCGCCTGCTTCGCACCACCTTGATCACTCTCTCCCCGCTCCGCGAAGTCGAGCTCATCGCCGCCCCTCCGGGAACTTCCGCTGAACCCGGAGCTCGGGCGGGACATTAGCCCGGGAGCCGCGGCCCATGCCCGAAACCCAGATTCGCCTCCTCCCCGCGCCGCAACCGCTCGTGGAACGGTTCGGACCCGAATTCTTCCGGGCCATCCCGCGCCGCCCGGGCGTGTACCGGATGTTCGATGCCTCCGGGGCGCTGGTTTACGTCGGCAAAGCCCTCGATCTCCGGGCCCGCCTCGCCTCCTACCGCCGCACCCACGGGCAGTCCCGGAAAACCGTCCGCCTCATCCATGCCGTCCACCGCCTCGAATGGGAGGAGTGCGAATCCGACACCGCGGCCCGACTTCTCGAAAACGAACTGATCCGCAGCCTGCGGCCCCGGTTCAACCGTGCCGGAACCTGGCCCGCCTCCGCGCGGTTCGTGGTGCTCGAAACTCTTCCGGAGGGCTTCCGTCTCACCGCCACCGGTCCCTCTGCCGCCCTCCCCGGGAACGGGCTTCCGGCACCCGTCGAAAGCTCGATTCCCCTTCACCCGCCCGTGCCGATGCCCATTTCGGCTTCGGATGGCCCGAGCCCCGCCGAAAGCCTGTTCGCCCCGGAGCCAATCCCGGCCACCCCGCCACCGCCCGGTTCCCGCCGGATCTACGGCGCCTTCCGCGGCGGCCCCACCCACGCTCTCGCGTCCCTTGCCCGGCTTCTCTGGCTGGCCTGGCACCGGTCCTCCAACCCCGTCGAACTGCCGCACGCCCTGGTTGCCGGCGACGGCTTGAAATCCTTCGAAGCCCGCCATCCCGACGCCGCGGACTGGAGGGAGCGGGTTCATGGCTATTTCGCGGCGGAATCCGATGATCTCCTGGCGCAACTGGTGGCGGCCGTCCCGGAAGCCCAGGGCGCGTTTGCACGCACCTTCCTCTCGGCCCAGTTCGAGTGTCTCGCCGATTTCTACCGCCGCGGACCGCTCCGAACCGGACGCCTGCGCACCGCCCTCGCGCCCGGAAGCACGGTTCTGGCCCCGGAACAACTCGACGATTTCTCCATCCTTGCGCCACTTTCCGCCCCGGCACCCGCTTTCCGCCCCGCCGAATGAAAATCGCCGACGCCGAAGTTCTCGATCTCCGCTTCCCGACCTCCCGGGGTCGTCATGGTTCCGATGCCATGAACCCGGATCCCGACTACTCCGCCGCCTACGTCATTCTGCGCCTGGAGCAGGGTCGGGGGCCTTCGGGCCATGGACTCGCCTTCACCATCGGCCGCGGCAACGACGTGGTGTGCGCCGCCATCCATGCCCTCCTGCCCCGGATCCTCGGTCAGGACCTGGAGGCGATCTGTGCCGACATGGCGGGGTTCTGGCGGCACGTCAACGGCGACTCCCAGCTCCGCTGGCTCGGCCCCGACAAGGGGGTCGTCCATCTCGCCGCCGCCGCCCTGATCAACGCCGTCTGGGATCTCCGCGCCAAAACCGAGGGCAAACCGCTGTGGAAACTTCTGGTCGATCTTTCCCCCGCCGACCTCGTGAAGTGCGTCGACTTCCGGTACCTGAACGACGCCCTCACTCCGGCGGAAGCGCTCGAGCTTCTGACCCGTGCGGAGCCCCTGAAGGCGTCGCGCGAGGCGGAGATCCGCAGCCACGGTCTCCGTGCCTACACCACTTCGGTGGGGTGGCTGGGTTATTCCGACGATGAAATCCGCCGCCGCTGTCGCGAGGCCCTGGCCGACGGTTGGGACCATTTCAAGATGAAGGTCGGACGCGACCGGGCTGATGACATCCGCCGGGCCGGGATCGTGCGGTCGGAAATCGGTCCCGCGCGACGCCTGATGTTCGATGCGAACCAGGTCTGGGACGTGCCCCAGGCGATCGAGTGGATGCAGGACCTGGCGAAGTTTGACCCCTGGTGGATCGAGGAACCGACCAGTCCCGACGACGTGCTCGGCCATGCGGCGATTGCCGCCGCCCTCTCGCCGATCCGCGTCGCCACGGGTGAACACTGCGCGAACGCGGTGATGTTCAAGCAGTTCCTCCAGGCCGGCGCCCTGCACGTCTGCCAGCTCGACGCCTGTCGCGTGGCGGGCGTGAACGAATGCCTGGCCATCCTGCTCCTCGCCGCCCGCTTCGGCGTCCCCGTCTGCCCCCACGCCGGAGGGGTTGGACTCTGCGAACACGTCCAGCACTTGAGTGCCTTCGACGCCATCGCCCTGGCCGGCCCCCGCGAGGATCGGGTCATCGAGTTCGTGGATCATCTCCACGAACATTTCGTGGACCCCGTCCGCATGCGCAGGGGGCATTACCTGCTGCCGGAGAAGCCGGGGTACAGCACGGAAATCCGGGCTGAATCGCGCGCCAGCCACCGGTTCCCCGACGGCGAAGTGTGGCGCTGACGCGAAAGGGGACGCCGGAAGCGGCGCGGACCCCGGGCCAGCCGCTGGAGCCCGTGCCTCAGGCCTTCGCCAGGCGCTCCGCGAACTCCGCCAATCCGTCCACCACCCAGGCTGCCTCCAGGCGTTTCCCGTGCTTCTGCTCGGTCTCCGCGCCATACCCGGTGCGGACCAGCACGCTGGCCTTCACCCCGGCGTTCCAGCCGCATTCCACGTCGGCGATCTTGTCCCCGACCATGTAGCACTGGGCCAGGTCGATGCCGAATTCGTCCCGGGCATCGAAGAGGAACTGGGGGGAGGGTTTGCGTCCACGGCTGGGCTGCTCCGGGGCTTCGGGAGCGAAGTAGATGCGTTCGAAGCGGATCCCATGGACCGCCAGCCGTTCCACGAGCCGCCGGTTAACCGCGTGCAGATCCGCCTCCGTGTAGTAACCGCGCCCGATCCCGGACTGGTTGGTCACGATGAACAGCAGATACCCCGAGTCCATGATCCGGCGCAGGGCCTCGCCCGAACCCGGGAATAGTTCGAGCTGCTCCGGGTCGCTGAGGTAATTTCGTTCGAGATTGAGCGTTCCATCGCGATCCAGAAAAACGGCGCGACGGGAACGAACCGGGGAAGCCTCGGCTGCGCAAGTGGCGGACACCGGCGGCATCGTGCCCGGATCCCCGGCGGCAGGGAACCGGGAATTGAGACTTGGGACCCCGGGGGCACACCTGCTAGACACCCAGTCCATGGATCCGCTGTTGAAGCTTCTCCGTGACAATGCGGCCCTCAAGCCGGCCCAACTGGCGTCGCTCCTCGGACTTCCGGAAGCGGACGTGCTCGCCCAGATCAAGACCTACGAGCAGGACCGGGTCATCCTCGGCTACCGCACCGTGCTCAACGAGGAAAAGCTCGGACGCGACATCGTCCGCGCCGTCATCGAGGTCAAACTCACGCCCGAACGCGGCGGGGGCTTCGACCGCCTCGCGGACCGGATCTCCAAGTATCCCGAGGTCGAGTCCTGCTACCTGATGTCCGGCGGATACGACCTCCAGGTGGTGGTGGTTGGAAACAACCTCCGGGAGGTGGCCTCCTTCGTCTCGGAAAAGCTCTCCACCATCCAGGGCGTGGTCTCCACCGCGACCCATTTCATGCTCAAGCCCTACAAACAACAGGGCGTGATGATGTCCGGGTCGCCGGTGGACGAACGGCTGCCCGTCACGCCCTGACCGCGAATCGGGCGATCGGCGTGGGGACGCCGGTTGCCCGGCACCCCCTGGAGATTCCGGCGAACGGGCGCGCGGGTCGGCGGTTTCGCCCCACGTGCCTCACCCCCCAGCCCCCAACGCCCAGCCCCAAGCCCCGCTCATGAGCCGCATCCACCGCCCCTCCCTCCCCTCTCGACGCCAGGGCTTCACGCTCATCGAACTGCTGGTCGTCATCGCCATCATCGCCCTTCTCGCCAGCCTCCTGCTCCCCGCCCTGGCCCAGGCCAAGGAAACCGCCCGCTCGGCCAAATGCCGCAGCAACATGCGGCAAATCACCGTCGGCATGCTCATGTACGTCGACGACAACAACGACTACTTCCCCTGGGCCGGGGGCGTGGACCGCAACCTGCCTTCGGACTGGGTCTGGGGCGGACAGGACGCGGCCGACACCAATAATCCGCAATTCATCCGCCGCCCCCCGCGTTCCTACGGACATCATGCCGAGGCGGGCTCGGTGTTCCCTTTCGTCATGGGTCAGGCCGTGATCCGACCCGCCACCGGCAACAGCCCGGACAACTACACCAACAGTTTCGCGGTCTACCAATGCCCCAGCACCGGCCCCCACGGCCGCGCCCTGCGGGTGAACTACAGCATGAACGACCGCGTCGACGGCGCCTCCGGCGATTTCCCGCCGCTCGGACTCAAGGGGAGCCAGATCTTCAATCCCTCCGGGAAATTCCTCCTCATGCAGGAAAATCCCAAATCCATGCACAACGCCTCCGTCGCCGCCGGGGGTTCGGTCGACGACTGGAACCTGCGACTGCACAAGGGCGGACTGATCGAAGGCTTCATGGACGGCCACGTCGAATTCATGAAGGAGAGCAAACTCCTCCCCATCGTCCGCGCCACGAACCCACGGCTGACCGCCGCCTTCTTCGACCCCACCTTCCGCGAATAATCACTCCGCCCTTCCCCACTCCCGCTCCGCACTCCGCACTCCCATCTCCCCACTCCTCAATCGGAATATCCCAGCGGATGATCGCGGTGCCACGCCCAGGCCGTGGCCACGATGTCGTCCAGGC
>CAYZAE010000018.1:45798-55581 GCA_964476125.1 uncultured Verrucomicrobiota bacterium
CCCAGCGGATGATCGCGGTGCCACGCCCAGGCCGTGGCCACGATGTCGTCCAGGCGGGGATACTTCGGCACCCAGCCGAGTTCTCGCCGGGCCTTTTCCGCGCTGGCGATGAGGCGCGGCGGATCCCCGGCGCGCCGGGGCTGGATGGTCACGGGGATCTTATGCCCGGTCACCCGCTCGCAGGTGTCGAGAACCTCGCGCACGGAATAGCCACCGCCGTTCCCCAGATTGAAAAACCCGCTCTTCCCGGGCTCGATCGCGCGCATGTGGGCGTCGGCCAGATCCAGCACATGGATGTAGTCACGGATGCAGGTGCCGTCCGGGGTCGGGTAGTCGTCCCCGAACACCGAGGCTTGGGAGGCCTGGCCGAGCGAGACCTTGAGCAGGTTCGGGATGAGATGCGTCTCCACCCGGTGATGCTCGCCGAAACGCTGGCTCGCCCCGGCGGCGTTGAAGTACCGGAGGCCGACGAAATCCAGTCCGTGGATGGTCCGGTACCAATCGAGGATTTTTTCGAAAAGCAGCTTCGATTCGCCGTAGGGATTGATGGGGCGCTGGGGCAGGGACTCGTCCATGGGCACCCGTTCCGGCTGGCCGTAGGTGGCGCAGGTGGAGCTGAACACCAGCTTCTTCACCCCCGCACCCACCGCCGCTTCGAGCAGGTTCAGACCGCTGGCCACGTTGTTCCGGAAGTACTTTCCCGGATCCTTCATGGATTCGCCCACCAGCGCGAACGCCGCGAAGTGCAGCACCGCCTCCGCGCCGCTGCCCCGCATGGCCGAGGCGATCGCCCCCGCGTCGGAAAGGCAGCCCCGGACGAAATGCGCCCGCGGATCGATGGCGGACGCATGGCCCTCGACCAGACTGTCGAACACCGTGACCTCGTGTCCCGCATCCAGCAGCGATTCCACACACACGGACCCGATGTAGCCGGCACCTCCGGTGACCAGAATTTTCACGCGCGGAACCTACAGCCGCCCCCTCGCCCCCGTCACGCGCGGACAACCAGCCGCAGCAGCTTTGCCTTTCGTCCCCGAACCCTGTCTTCTCGGGCGTGGCCAAACCGCCCTACATGGAACTCGGCCAGGGTGCCGAAGCCGTCCGCATCCCGATCCTTTACGAGGACCGCGCCGTCATCGCCATCGACAAACCCCGGGGCTGGATGCTCGTCCCGTTCACCTGGCAGAAAACCGACCGGAATCTCCAGGCCGCCATCCAGTCGTCCATCGGCTCCGGCGCCTTCTGGGCCCGCTCCCGGCACGTCAAATTCCTCCGCTACGTCCACCGTCTCGACGCCGACACCACCGGCGTCCTGCTCTTCGCCAAAAGCATCGGGGCCACCAACAGCCTCGGCGACCTCTTCGAAACCCGGCAGATGCACAAACGCTATCTCGCCATCGTGCGCGGGATCCCCAAGCACCGCGAGTGGTCGTGCACCCTGAGACTCGACAAGGACCCCGCCCGCATCGGACGCATGCTCGCCCATCCGCAGCGCGGCAAGGAGGCCGAGACCGACTTCCGCGTGCTTGAGTCCCGCGGCGACCTCACCCTCGTCGAAGCCCTGCCCGTCACCGGCCGCACCCACCAGATCCGCGTTCACCTCGCCGAAACCGGCCACCCCATTCTCGGGGACGACCTCTACGGCGGCGCCGCCCGTGTCCCACTCGCCCTGCGCGCCGTCGAACTTTCCTACCGCGATCCCTTCATCCGGAAAGACGTGCGCATCCGGGCCCCCGACGCCTCGTTCCTCGCCGAGTACGGATTCGGCAAGCCCGCCGCCACCCCCACGCCGGCCACGACGGAGGGAACGGCGGCCACCGCTTCGGCAGCGGAGAAGGCCGCCGACACCCGGCCCGCCGCCGGTCCAGCCGGTCCCGCCGGTCCCGGACCCCGGCCGTCGCAATCGCCACCACTCGCCCCATCCTCTCGCCCGCCACGTCCGTCGCAGGCCCCCACCCGACCACGACCCGAGCGACCCCGGCGATCCGGGGGACCCGGGAGCCAGGATCGTTCCCATCCGCATCCGGCCCGGAGCCATGGCCGCCCGAAGCCGTGAAATCGCAGTCGGGATCGGATTCGCTGAGTGAATTGGATGTCGCCGGTCTGGCGCAACGACTGGCCGGCTGGGGTTATGGCGCCGGACATGCCCCGCGCCTGTTGCGGAACTTTTATCGGACGGGCGAACTCTCGGAGTTCAGCGAGGCGGCACGGCTGCCCGCCGGGCTTCTGGACCGGGTTCGCCTGGAACTGGCGCCAAGCCGGCCGACGCTCGCGGCCCGGCAGGTGGCATCCGACGGCACCACCAAGCTGCTCCTCCGACTTGCCGATGGTCACACGGTTGAATCGGTCCTGATGCCGGACTTCCGACCCGACCGGGCCGCGGGCTGTCTGTCGTCGCAGGTCGGCTGCGCGATGGGATGCGATTTCTGCGCCACGGCACAGGGCGGATGGGAACGGGATCTGACCTCGGGCGAGATCGTCGAGCAGTTCCTGAGTCTCCGGAGCGAGGCGAGGTCGGCGGGTCGGGAGCTGCGCACGCTGGTGTTCATGGGCATGGGCGAACCCCTGCTGAACCTGGGCCACGTTCTGCCGGCGATCGAGCGGATCGCGGACAACTCGCTGGGGGGACTGGGCTGGCGGCAGATCACGGTTTCGACCGTGGGCATCGTCCCGGGCATTGAGGCCCTGACCGCGACGGGGTGGGGGGTGCACCTCGCCGTGTCGATTCATGCGCCGGACGACGCGACCCGGTCACGTCTTCTTCCGATGGGACGCCGTTATGGGCTGGAGGAGATCCTGGCCGCCGCGGACCGCTTCCAGGCGCGCCGGGGTCGTCCGGTCATCCTCCAGTACTGCCTGCTGGGCGGCGTGAACGACGCTCCCGCGCAGGCGCGGGAGCTGGCGGATCGGGTGGGCAGCCGGCGCATGCACGTGAACCTGCTCCGTTACAATCCCACCGGGATGGGATTGCGGGGCGCGGTGTACCGGACCTCGACGGACGAGGCGTCGGCGGTGTTTGCCGGGATCCTGAAGGACCGCGGGATCGTCACCCATTTTCGCCGCTCGAGGGGTCCGGAAATCGACGCAGCGTGCGGACAGCTTCGCCAACGGGTTCCGAAGTCTCCGGGGCCCTAGCACCGGCTCAGGGGGAATCCCGAAGGGTCGGCTGCTCCGGAGGATGGCGGGGAACGACGAACCAGAAGGTGCTGCCCCGATCAACCTCGCTCATGACCCCGATCCGGCCCCCATGCGCCTCGACGGCCAGTCGACAGAAGGCCAGGCCGATGCCGAATCCGGAGCGGCGGCTCCTGGACTCCAGCTGCGCGAACTTGTCGAAAATCCGGGCCTGATCCTCGGCGGGAATGCCAGGCCCGCAATCGGTGATCGCCACGCGGACATGGTCGGCGGAGCCGTCCACGGCAACCTCGACTCCGGCGCCGTCGGGGCTGTGTTTGAACGCGTTGGCCAGAAGGTTCGCCAACACCCGGCCCAGGAGATCCGCGTCACAGCTGGCCTCGGGCAGACCGGTGGAGGTGATGGCAAGGGGTCGATCGCCGGCCAGGGCGGCGACGGATTGCCTGACGGAATGGACGAGATCGAGCAGGCTGGCGGGGACGCGTCGCAGCGGCATCTGTCCCGACTCGAGCCTTCCCAGATCGAGCAGCTGGGCGATCATTTCGGCCAGCCGCCGGGTGTTCGATTCCGTCGACGCGAAGATTTCCGCGACCTCGGGTGACAGCGAGGGCACGAGTTCGCGGAGCATTTCGAGGTTGAATCCGATCACCGTCAGCGGGGCCCGAAGATCGTGGACGATCATGTGGGTGAGATTGTCGCGAAGCCGTTCGAGATCCCGCAGCCGCTGGCAGTTCGCCTCGAGTTCGCGCTTGCGCCGACTCAGTTCCACGTGGGTGCGGACGCGGGCCTGGACTTCCTCCATCTGGAGCGGCTTGGCGACGTAATCGACGCCTCCCGCGGCGAAGGCCTGGATCTTGTCCCTGGGTTCGGCGAGTGCGCTCAGGAAGATGACGGGGATGTCGGCGGTCGCGGGATCGGCCTTGAGCCGGCGGCAGACCTCGTAGCCGTTCATTCCCGGCATCACGATGTCGAGAAGCACGATGTCCGGACGGCTTCGGGCGATCGCCTTGAGCGCCATTTCGCCGTTGGGCAGGGCGAACACGCGGAATCCCAGCCCCTCGAGAAAGGATTCGAGCAGTTCGAGATTCTCGGGGGTGTCGTCGACGATGACGACACGTGCCTGTTCGGAGAGGGAATCGTTCATGGCGGGCTGGAGTCGGTCTGGCGCAGGAAATCGAGCAGGGCCAGATAATCGAAGGCGCCGACCCACTGGCCGAGCAACTGGCCGAGGGCGGCGTCGATGGGGCAGACCTGGTCGTTGACGAGCCGGCGCAGTCCGGTGACATCGCCGACCTCGGTGGCGGCGATGATGAGTTCGCGCAGTTCGGCGGGCAGTCGGCTGGCGGCGGCGAGCAGGGAAGCGGGGAAGCCCGTCTCGGCCGCACCTGCGGAGGAGGAGGACGAGGAGGTGGCGGCGGATGCGTTGGCGGCGGGCGGCTGTTCGACGATCGCCACCTGGAGCAGGCCTCCGACCCGGGAAAGCAGTTCCGAATGACGAACCGGGGTTCCCAGAAATCCGTCCGCGCCGGCCGACCGCCACTCCGACTCCGAGATTTCGAGCACGCCGGCGCTGACCACCAGAATGCGCAGGGGAACTTGGG
Organism: uncultured Verrucomicrobiota bacterium; assembly: GCA_964476125.1. Classification (GTDB taxonomy): domain Bacteria; phylum Verrucomicrobiota; class Verrucomicrobiia; order Limisphaerales; family CAIMTB01; genus CAIMTB01. The sequence goes on from CAYZAE010000018.1 coordinate 50,535, forward strand.
CGTGGAGCCTCCGGATTTCCCGGGTGGCCGCCAGTCCGTCGAGCACGGGCATTCGCAGATCCATCAGGATCAGGTCGGGTCGCAGTGATCCGGCAAGGCGGACCGCCTCGGAACCATCCACGGCTTCGCGGGTCGCGAATCCCGCCTCCTCGAGCGGCAGGCGCAACAGGTCGCGATTGGCGGGGATGTCGTCGACGATAAGGATCATCGGAGACGCGGATCCGGGGGCGAGGTGGAGCCTCCGCCGGGATTCCGGGGCGGCTGACGGGGCTTTCTCGAGGCTGGGAAGGGCGATGGCCTGGAAGGTGAAGCGGAAGGTGCTGCCGATCCCGACACGGCTGGTGACGGTGATTTCGCCACCGAGCATACGGGCGAGCTGCCGGCTGATGGTCAGGCCCAGCCCGGTCCCCCCATGGCTCTCACCCGTTCGGGACTGCTCGAAGGGCTGGAAGATCCGTTCCAGTTCGGCGGGTGGGATTCCGGCGCCGGTGTCGGAGACCTCGATCGCGAGCAGCGTGGATTGGGGCGGGGCGGTGTCGACGGAGACCGGACCGGAGGAGACACGCACTTCGATGCGGCCGTGGCTGGTGAATTTGAAGGCGTTCCCCAGGAGGTTGAGCAGGATCTGCCGGACGCGGCCGGAATCCGTGTGAACCCGGGCGGGCACACCGGCCTCGCGGGAGACGACGAGATCGAGACCGGATTCCTCGGCCCGGAGACGGAAGGCGCCGGAGACCTCATCGATCAGACCGTCGAAGTCGCAGTCGGCGGGCACGAGCGGCAGGCGGCCCGCCTCGATGCGGGACATGTCGAGAATATCGTTGATCAGGCGGAGCAGGTGTTCGCCGGAACGGTTGAGGGTGCCCAGGTACTGACGCTGTCGGGCGTCGAGGGTGGCCTCGCGCTGCAGAAGCTGGGCGAAGCCGAGAATGACGTTCATCGGCGTCCGGATCTCGTGCGACATGTTGGCGAGGAACCGGCTCTTGGCCTGATTGGCCGCCTCCGCAGCCTCCTTCGCCTCGTGCAGCTCCGCCGCCGCCCGGCGGCGTTCGGTGATGTCCTCCTTGATGGCGACGTAATGGGTCACCCGGCCGTCCGCCCCCAGGACCGGCGCGATGGCGGTGGATTCCCAGAACAACGAACCGTCCTTGCGCCGGTTGCAGAGCTCGCCCCGCCACACGCGTTTCTCGCGCAAGGTGCCCCAGAGATCCGCATAGAACGCGGGGGAATGGGCGCCGGACTTGAGCAGGCGCGGATTCCGGCCGAGGGCATCGGCCGCGCGGTAGCCGGTCTGCGCTTCGAAGGCCGGGTTCACGTATTCGATCCTCCCTCTCGGATCGGTGATCACCACGACGGCGGGGCTTTGTTCCACGGCGCTGCGGAGCTTGCGCAGGTCGGCATCGGCCACCCGGAGCTGGGTCACATCGAGGAAGGTGGCCAGGACCTGGGCATCCAGCTGGATGCCCGAGATGATGACTTCGCGGAGCGATCCATCCCGACAGGTGACCGAACACTCCAGCGGTTCGATATCAGATCCTGTGCGCGCTGCCTCGCCAACCGCCGCGGTCCAACGCTGCAGAAGCTGGGCGCGATACCCGGGATCGGGGTAGGCCTGGCGCCACCAGGATTCCATGTCGGGCATGCCCTCGATCCCGTAGCCAAAGGTTTGGGTAAACCGACGGTTGAGGAGGACCATCCCGCCCTCGCGACTGGCGAGTCCCATGGGAAGCGGGGCCAGTTCCAGAAGACGCCGGAACTGGGCTTCGCTGGCTCGCAGCCGGTTCTCCGCGGCACGACGCTGCGAGATGTCGCGGATCATGGAGAGCAGCACGGTCTGGCCGTCGATGACCGCCACGCCGGTGGACACCTCGGCGGGGAAGACGGAGCCGTCGCACCGCCGATGGTCCCATTCATGGAAGTGGCTCCCCTGACCGAGCACCAGCTCCTGGTTCTCCAGGAAGGCGTCGCGGGAGCAGCGTCCATCCGACTGCCGCTCGGGGGAGAGGGCCTCGACGGACTGGGCAAGGAACTCGCGTTTGACGGTGTATCCGAACAGCTGCAATGCCGCGGGGTTGCAGTCGAGGGCGGATCCGGTCTGCCCGGAGATCACGATGGCATCGCGGGTCGATTCGAAGAGCGTGCGGAATTTCGCCTCGCTGCGTGCGAGTTCCCGGGTCCGTTCGATGACCCGCTGTTCGAGTTCGGCATTGGCCCGTCGCAAGGCTTCCTGGGCGCGCAGGCGGACCAGGACGCTGCTGACCACCCCGGCCACCGATTCCAGGGCGGTCCGGGCGGGCATCGGCAGTTCGTTGAAGTGCCGGGAGGCGACGTTCAGGACCCCCACGAGCCGCCCTTCCTCAACAATGGGGACCATGGAGAAGGCCTTGAGGCCCTCGAGACGGACCTGGTCGAGGCCGGGACGATTCATGTCCGAGACGGAGCCATGATAGGAGACCCTTTGCCGGGCCCATTCCGCATTGGGCGCCTGGGCCGGGACATGGCCGAACGCGGCGAGAAAAACCTTCGAGATGCCGCGGTGGCACTCCAGGTGGAGGTCCCCGGTGGCGGTGTCCACGAGGTAGATTCCGCCAGCCTCGACACCCGCAATGGCGAGGGCGGCATTCAGGGCGATGCGGAGGGCGGTTGGGACATCGGAAACCCAGACCATTTGCAGGCCCAGATCCCGCAACTGCCGGGACCTTTCCTCCCCCTGCTTCCGTTCGTCGATGTCGAGATGCGTCCCCAGCATCCGCAACGGCTTGCCGCTGGCGTCGCGGCTCACGATCTGGCCGGTCGACAGGATCCACTTCCAATCTCCGGTGGCGGTTCGTCGCCGGAACTCGATGCGGTACTCGGGGATCCGGCCCGTCAGGTAATCGCGGTAGGCGGCGGCGGCGTTCTCGCCGTCGTCCGGATGCAGGTGTTCAAGCCAGGACCCCAGGGTTTCCACGAAGCCCGCGGGATCATGGCCGAGCATGCGCGCGTACTCGTCGTTCACCACCGCCTGGCCGGACTGGACGTCGAGGTCGTAAAGGCCCTGCCGGCTGGCTTGAAGCGCCAGGCGGAGACGCTGCTCGCTTTCCCGGAGGGCCTGCTCGGATTCCTTGCGGGCGGTGATGTCCTGGAAGGTGCCGGAGACCAGCGCCTTGCCGCCCTCCTCGATTCGAGCCAGACCGCGCACTTCGGTCCAGAGGTGGCGCCCCGTGGCGGTGGTCAATCCGGCCTCCATCACGAACGAGGTTCCGTCCCGCAGCACCCGTTCGATCGCCGAGTGGAGTTTCGGCACCGACTCCGCATCATAAAATTTCAAGCCCTCCGCCAGGCCCGGCCGATAGTCCTGGGGCAGTTCGAGGATGTCGTAGACCCCCTCGGTCCATTGGAGGTAATCCGTCTCCGGACTCACCTTCCAGGCCCCGATCCTCGCGATTTTTTCCGCCTCCCGGCGGAACAGCAGACTCTCCTCCATGCGGCGCGCCGACTCCCGCTGCGAGGTCACATCGAGGTAATTGCCCAGCAACCGCAACGGCGCCCCAGCCGCATCGCGGCTCATCACGCGGCCCACCGTGCGGATCCAGCGCAACTCCCCCAACCGGGAGAGGATCCGGAACTCCGCCTGGAATTCGCCGGTTCGACCGTGAATATGATCCTCAAAGGCTGACTCGGCCCGGGAACGGTCTTCGTCATGGATGCGAGCCAGCCACGCATCGACCGTCGACAGCGGATTCTCGGGCGATGCCGGCAGAAGATTCGCGTGCTCGTCGTTGACCACGATGCGACCGCTGGGAATGTCGATGTCGTAGAGTCCCTGCCCCGTGGCCTCGAGGGAGAGCCGGAGCCGCTCCTCGCTCAACCGGAGCGCCTCCTCGGAGCGCTTGCGTTCCGAGATGTCGGCATGCGTGCCCATCATCCGGACCGGTTTCCCGTCCGCGGAGCGCTCCGCCACCTTGCCGCGGTCGAGGATCCAGACCCAGCTGCCATCCTTGTGGCGCATGCGGGCCTCGCACTCGTAGTAGGGTGTCTCCCCGCGGAAATGACGGAGGGCGAGCTCGTCACTGCGCCGAAGGTCGTCGGGATGGACGTGATTGCGCCAGGTGTCGATGGAGATGGGTTGGAGTTCCGCGAGGGTGTAGCCGATGATTTCCGCCCATCGTTCGCCCAGCACGCATTCGCCGGTGACCATGTTCCATTCCCAGGTTCCCACATGGGTCCCCTCGATGATGGCCTCGAGCCGCTGGCGTTCGTCGCGAAGCGCGAGTTCGGCCTTGCGGCGCGCGGTGAGATCCATGCCCGTGCCGACCAGGCAGGGCTTCCCCCGGATGATGACGCGACGGCCGGTCATCATCATCCAGAGGTACTCCGGCCCTCCCCGCAGCAGAACGCGGCCCTCCACCATTTCCTCCGTTCCCGCCTCGAAGACCCTTCGGATCTTCGCGGCAACCCGCTCGCGGTCGTCGGGATGAATGCCGCCCAGGGCGTGATGGGAGGCGATCTCCGACTCCGGTCTGCCGAGAACGACATCGCGCATGTACGCGTTCCAGAGGACATAGCGGCCCTCCGGATCGAACATGTAGAACGCGCCAGGCAGCGCATCCAGCAGCTCCCGGTTGAACATCGATTCCCCCAGCGACGATGCGCCCGCAGCGTTCGTCGAAAGTTCGGCGTTCATGGTGTCGTCCGGATACGGCATCCGATCGACGACAAGACTGCCTCACCCACCCGGACCGTCCACGGCTCTGGGACGACCGTTTCCCATTTCTCCAGTCCCGGGAAAAGCGGCTGGGCCGAGGGCCGGTCGTTTGAAGTGCGGCGTCTTGTCGCGGCTTTCCATTCGCCGCCCGTCCGTCCCCCGTGTGGGAGCGCCTACCGATATCGGTTCACCAACCCGCGGTGCATCGAAAGTGACGACATGTCTCCGCAGTCCAGGTCGTCCACGGCCTCCTCCCTTCCCACAGCAGGTCTCGCCCGCCGACACGTCGGCGATACGCCCCGTTCCCTTAGAGCCCGTCTGAAAAGTCAGTGGGGATCCTGTTTTCGCGGAAAAGGCCGG
>CAYZAE010000019.1:0-40242 GCA_964476125.1 uncultured Verrucomicrobiota bacterium
TTCGCCTCTATCTCCCTTAAGGGTCGTACGTCGCTCCGCGACGCCAACCCAAAAAACCATGCAAACCGTGGGCGTTGCCCACGGCTACCATCCTCCTGTCGCTCCGCGACGCCTGAAAATGGCCAAACTCCAGACGTCGCTCCGCGACGCCAACCCAAAACCCGCTGAAACCGTGGGCGTTGCCCACGGCTACCGTCGTTCTGTCGCTCCGCGACGCCTGAGAACAATTTCAATGGGGTCGGGAACGACTGGGAAAACCGGGCCAACTCCGGCGATCCCGATCCCGCAGGGATCGCAATCAGTGGCCGGGGGGGGGGCGTCGCCTCCCGACGCCACCTCCGGAAAACGGCTTTTCCACATCGCATCCCGAAGGGCCTGCCACCACTTCCCAACCGGACGCATCTCTCCCTTCGTACGCCCTTGTGCGACCCCGCCGGGGTCGGGATCCCTTCCTTCCTTCGTCCGGAGGTCGGGCGGACGCCCGACGCTCCGGCCACTCTCTGGCATGCTGTTGGCATGCTTCGGAAGAACGGAGCTCCCAAGAATTTCAATAACCTCGAACTGCCCACGCTTAATGAAGGGGTGAAGCGGAAAGTCTGAGCGGTGGGGTGCGGCTGGATTCGCCAATCGGCGAACCGCCGGAGAAGTCACTCACAGATCCTCCAAGGATATGATGCCTCGCCCTCGGACTCACCGTGAACACCCATGAAAACCAAGACGGCATTCAATCGTTCGATCCTCACTTGCTTCGTTGCCCTGAGCGCCCTGCTTTCGGGCTCCCTCGAGGCGGGAGCGATCACGGATCACACCTGGACCGGCAACGGCCCGGACGGCCGGTGGAGTCGACCGGGCAACTGGGAGAACAACTCCCCGCCCCCTGCCAACAGCCACGTGAATCTCTATTTCCCGGCCGGAAGACCGAAGAAGGCGAGCGTCAACGACCGACCCGGGCTGACGGTCCACAACCTGGTGGTCAACGATTTCGGCATGTCATTCAGCGGCCCCGGCCTGTTGAACACGCTTAAACTCGACGGAACCGTGAGACTGGAGACGGCCTCGCTGACCTTCCTGTCCAATCTGGAGATCAACCTGGTTGGGGACACCACCGTGGAGTTGCGATCCGACCTGGTGGGCGTTGGAACCTGGTCCGAGTCGAGCATCACGTTCGAATCGAAGATCCTTGGGGCCGGTGCGTTCACCGTGGAAGGGGATGCCACCGCGCCCAAGGACCGGGCAGGCGACGCCTTTTTCACCGCCAAGGCGAGCAACACCTACCTGGGAGCGACGGTGTTCGAGAAGGGGGTTCAGGTTCGATTGGACAACTATGATGTCATTCCGGCACCCGCGCCCTGGTTCTTCTGGGAGATTGGCGCTGTCTCGGTTCCGACCGATTTGACCATCAAGACGGGGGCCGATGTCCGGCTGGATGGACGCGAGCAAATCGGGAACACGGCGGATGTGCTCGTTCTCGAGAACTCCCGTCTGAATCTCTGGCGCAACTCGGACACGATTGGGTCCTTCACCTGCAGCGGCCGGCTCCAGATGGAGTTCCTGAATGTCTCGAACTATGGCCGTTTGATCGTCAATGGGGCGGTGACCATCACCGACCATGCCGAGGGCAGTTGGGGCGGGTTCACCTCCGATCAGTTGTACATGACCTCGGCGGCCGGCTTCGTTCCGCCGAACAACTCGATCTTCACGATCATCGAGAACAACGGCTTCGATGCCGCGACCGAGCCGTTCTTCGGCTGGAACGAGGGTGACGGGCTGAACCTCGGCGGAAAGCCCTTCCACCTCTCGTACACGGGCGGAACAGGAAACGACCTGACGGTGGAGAATCCGTAGTTCCAATCGGATCGCGATCCCGATCCCGCAGGGATCGCAGACAGTGGCCGGAGGTGGCGTCGGCTCACGACGCCACCTCCGGAAATCGGCTTTTGTCACAGCGCACTCCGAAGGGCGTGCCACTCCCCTCCCTACCCCTCGCTCCCATTCTCCCGCTTCTGCGACCCCGCCGGGGTCGGGACTGATTGATTCTTCGCTCCGGAGGTCGGGCGGCTGCCCGACGCTCCGGCCACTTTCTGGCATGCCGTCGGCATGCTTTGGAAGGATGGCTGAATCCCAAGGCTTCCCTTTGGCATGTGGCACGCACCCATCCTCAAAGACCTGTCTGTTTCCGATATGAGTTCAGTCCGGGTCTCTTCCTCCGCGCCTCTCCGTCTCTGCGCGAGAAAACAAAGGACCGCGGGAAGTCATCCGGCGTTGGGGTGGGGGCGAAGGGCTGGTCCGGGGGCGTTCCGGCGCGTCGGGGATTGGCTCGCGCAGAGGCGCTGAGGCGCAGAGGAAAGGCGGGGAGAAAAGACAGGGAACAGCCTCGCGGCATGAACTCGACCGGTGAAACGGCTCGGGATCTCTGCGCCTCTGCGCCTCTGCGCGAGAACAAGAAACCGAGGGGCGGTTTCCCGGCGTAGGGCATGTCGGTGTCGGTGTCGGGGGGGCTGGCGGACGAAACCTCTTCCGGGATCCCCCAAGAGTCTCAGCTCCCCTCTCCCCTCTCCCCTCTCCACACTCCACACTCCACACAGCTTCCCACCAAAAAAACTTTGTAAGATTCATGGCCCATCCCGCGTTATCCGGGCATCCGGCCGATTGGGTGCGATCCAAGGACGAACCCAGGACATCCGGAGGCAGGCCCCTTGGCTGGGGTTGTGCCATCACGATCGAACGCATCCGAATCATGCCCCGAGCCCATCCTGTCGCTGAATGAACGCACCCCGATCCAAACCCGTGCACGAAGTCCGCTACGGCGTCATCAAGGCCGCCATCTGGCGCAACGAATCCGAGAACGGCACCCGCTACAACACCACCTTCTCCAAAGCCTACCGTGACGGAGAGCAATGGAAGAACACCGACAGCTTCGGTCGGGATGATCTGCTGGTCGTGGCCAAGGCGGCCAGCGACGCCCATACCTGGATCCATCAACAACCCCGCGAATCCGGGACCGAAAACAGCCCGGGCAACGGCCAGAGTTCCAGCCAGGGCACCCCGTCCCGGTCCATGTCCGCGTCTTCGGGTTCCCAACGCAACCGGCCGCCGCGGGAGGAGGCCGATTTCTGACAAGCCATCGACTCAACAGCACCGGCGGACACCCCGGTACCGGTGCTCCACCGTCTCGACCCAGAGCTTGCCCGTGGCTTGCCGGTCAGGCTGCTGCGGAGCGTTCGCTGACGCGACGGCGTGCACGCCACTGCCTTCCGCAACGGCCATGGGACGACGGAGACACGCACAGTTCCTGGCCTCCGCACGAACGCGCTCGAAGTCGCTCTCGCCGGTGAGTTCGCGGAGCAACCCGACTCCAAGCGCCAGCATTCCGAGCACATTCACCCGGCCGGCTTCGGTCAGCTTGTAGGCCGGCAGCCAGACCGGGGAGGACTCCCGCAGCTCGGCGATGCGCCGGCGGGCCACCAGCAGCAGCCATTCGCGCACACTGAGCAACACCACCGTCGCCACCAGAATGAGGAAGAACCCGGTCACGAAGGCGTCCACCCAATGATTGCCGCGGCTGATGCGGTTGGCGCGGACGGCTTTTTCGGCAGCGGCCGCCGCGACGGCATCGCCTGCGGCCCGGGCCGTGTCGAGGCGTGTCTGGAGTGCGGGCAGCGCGGCATCGGCAGCCCGGGCCCCGGCCACGAATCCGATGCGCGGGCTGGGATGCCAGATCTTCTGCACACCGGCGGTGACCGTGACGGAAAGAAGCCAGACCAACGGCAACAGGGCCACCAGCACAATGCCCAGGCCACCGCGGGCGGCGGCTCCCTGGGGCACGGGCGCGGAACCGGCGGTCGCATCCGCGGAGGCGTCGCGTCGGCGCAGCTGCATCTTCAACAGAATCGTGGTCGCCAGGCAGAGGGCGATGCTCGCGAGCAGCTGGTTGGCGATGCCGAAGATCGGCCACAACGCCCGCACCCCGCCGTCGGGGTCGCGCACCCCCTTGATGAGAAACCAGCCCCATCCGGCGACGATCAGGAAACTGGCAAGCAGATTGGCGGGGAGACTCCGCAAATCCCCCCAGGCGGGGGACACCTGGCGGACGGCGTCCTGGATGAGATAGCGGCCCACCCGGGTGCCGGCGTCGAGGGTGGTCAGGATGAACAGCGCCTCGAACATCAGGGCGAAGTGGTACCAGAGATCGAGCCAACGGCCGTCGGTGAGTTTGGCGAAGATCATGGCCATGCCGACGGCCAGCGTGGCCGCACCGCCCGTGCGGCCAAACAAGGTCTGTTCGCCCATCTGCGACGCCAGCCCGTGCATCGTTTCGGGGGCCACGGACACCGGGGTGTCGACGTATCTGCCCGATCCGGCGGGATCCGGCTGGAGCCAGGTGAAACCGCTGGCGGCGACCCGGGCGACGGTATCGGCTTCGACCGCGGCGGGGGTGGCGCCGGCGCCCTTCACGTTCATGGCCAGGTAGACCCCGGGGTCGAGCGTGCAGGCGGCGATCATGGCCATGATGGCCACCAGCGATTCCAGCAGCATGGCGCCGTAGCCCACCGGACGGGCGTGTCCTTCGCGGGTGATGATCTTCGGCGTGATGCCGCTGGAGATCAGCGTGTGGAACCCCGAGATCGCCCCGCAGGCGATGGTCACGAAACAGAAGGGAAACACCGCGCCAGGAACCACGAGCCCTGAGCCGTCGACAAACTTGCTGACCGCGTGCATGCGCAGGTCCGGGAGCACGAGGAACGTGCCGACCGCCAGGGCCACGATCGTGCCCAGCTTCATGAAGGTGCTCAGGTAATCGCGAGGAGCCAGCAGCAGCCAGACCGGGAGCACACTGGCCGCGAACCCGTACCCGATGATCGCCCAGGCCAGCGGTTCGGCAGGCAGCCGGAACACCTTCGACAACCCCGGGCTGGCATGAACGAACTGCCCGCCCCACACCGCAAGCAGCAGCAGGATCACTCCCACCACCGAGATCTCCAGGACCTTGCCCGGACGCCAGAACCGCAGGTAACCGCCCATGAACATGGCGATGGGAATGGTGGCTCCCACCGTGAAAACGCCCCAGGGGCTTTCGGCCAGCGCGTTCACCACCACCAGGGCCAGCACCGCGAGCAGGATCACCATGATCGACAGGATCGCCACCAGCCCGACCCCGCCGGCCAGGCCGTTCAACTCCTCCCGCACCATCTGGGCCAGCGATTTGCCGTCCCGCCGCATCGAGGCGAAGAGGATCACAAAATCCTGCACCGCCCCGCCGAGCACCACCCCGATCAGGATCCAGAGCGACCCCGGGAGATACCCGAACTGGGCAGCCAGCACGGGGCCCACCAGCGGGCCCGGACCCGAGATCGCGGCGAAATGGTGGCCAAAGACGATCCAGGGATTCGTCTTCACGAAATCCCGTCCATCCTCGTGCACTTCGCAAGGCGTCGCCCGCCGGTCGTCGAGCGCCAGCACCCGGGCGGCGATCCACTTGGAGTAAAAGCGGTAGCCGATCGCGTAGGTGCAGAGCGCGGCGATCAGGATGGTGGACGAATTGATCGGCTCCTGACGTCGCACGGCGAGCGTCACGTAGGCCCAGACCCCGGCCAGCACCACCAGGACCCAGATCATCAGGGAAACAGCCTTCTTCATGCGGGAGGATTCACAGGATTAATCCCCCGCAGAATGAAGCCCGTCGACCCGCCAGCCCAGTCCGGATTTTGGTTCCGGATAGCCTAAAGTCTTCCTGCGGGTCGAGTTTTCGTTCTGAAGGCGGCGTCGAAACAGTCTCGGGCAGTGCCCTTGAAACGTTCGACAAGGCCCTGACGAATCGCACGATGGGACTCAAACACGGTCATCCACACCGAGAAGAAACCATAGGCTTCCGCAGCAATCAGGACCAATTCCTGAGCTGCGGGTGCGTCGTTCAGTTCCCCAAGTCGGGTTCGAGCGAGAATGGCGGCGTCCCAGGCGTCGATGCGTTGCTGCCAGCGCTTGTCGCGTGGGGCCGGCCTGGGATGGCCTGAAGCCCCATGTCGATCGAGGCCGATCAAGTCGACAAGTTTCCGAGCTTTTCTTCGCAGTTCTTGAGTCAGTCCGGAGTTAACTTCAACAAATCACCCCACCGAATAAGAAAGGGCGACGAGAGTATTATCGATGTCAGGCCAGAGGAAATCGTTCTTGTTTGTGGGCCGCGCGAGTTTGACAGAATTACAGTTGGTGCAGCCGAGCAGAAAATTTTCCCAAGTGGTCTCCAATTCAGGTTCCACGCTTTTGGGCACCACATGCTCAACGGCAAGGCTGGTCGGCAATCGGCGCTCGCAATAACTGCAGTACATTCCCAACCGCTCCTCCAAGTCACCGATCGCCTGCCCGTAGGCCGTGTAGATGCGCGGGGCCGCGCCGCGAACGACGGGTCTCATTGGCGCTTACTTTTGGGTTGCCGCCATTGCTTCAAGCTTCAGCAAGGCATTCAATCCAGGGTTGGGAGCGTAAGGTTCCGTGAGTTCCCGGTACTTTTGCTCCGCTCGCTTCAAAGTCTTACGGTTCGCCCCGGGCGCCCTAATCGTCTTTACATAGTCCTCGACCGCTTGGCTGACGATCTCCGCCCGGTGGTTGCGCTGGGGCATTTCGACGCCTTGGACCTCCTCCACGATGGCTTCAAGCGATTGGTTGGCATATTCGCCGACGGGCCCAGGGCCGGCATCGTCGAGCTGAAGCACGATTAACTCCCCCGGCTTCAAGGATTGGATGAGGAAGGGTGAATGACTTGAGCAGACGAATTGGAGCTCGGGAAACGAACGCTTCAGATCGTCGATGATCCGGCGCTGCCACTTGGGATGAAGATGGAGATCGAGTTCGTCGATCATCACGATTCCAGGGGAACGCAGCGCGGCGTTCTTCCCGAGATGAGGATTGAGAGTGACCGCCTTGATTGCAATGTCGGCAACCAACGCGAGAGTGGCGCGCTGGCCATCGCTGAGATTGTAAAATGGCATTTCCTGCCCACCCTCCATAATCAATACAATCTCCTTGCGATCCGAATCAAAGCGAAGTCCGCGCGCACCTGGCAGGCAGCCAAGCACCGCGTTCTCCACCGCCGTTAGACTGTCCCGTTTCCGAGCCCGCTGCGATGTCTCCAGCAGTTCGAAAAGGAACCACTGGTTCAGCTCCTTATCGCGGATTCGGCCATCAAGACAGTAATAGTAAGCGTCCAGACGGGACCGCTTCTTCATGCTTAATGAGAAGCCTCTCACCCGGTCCTTTTGAGGCAACCACGCGCGTCCGGCACTGTAGTGCGCCAACACGGGCAAAGTGACCTCCACACTCTTTCCCCGTGACTTCTCGAGCATCGCATTCACCTGCTCCAGGGCCTCCTTGGCGGCGGCATTGGAGGTTTTGGTGGAAGTGCCCTTGTTGGTTCGAATCCAACCGACATCTCTCAGGCCAATCAGTCCGTTGGCCTCAATGGCGGGGTCGGACATCGACTCAAAACTCATGCGATCGCCGTGCCGGATCGCCCGCCAGCGGGCTTCACCGGGCCGGATCGCCCGCCATCCAGCGGTGGGGCGGGCCACATGCCAGATACCCACGGCCACGGCCAAGGCGTCAAGGGTGCTGGACTTGCCGGTGCCGTTTTCGCCCACCAGCAGATGAAATGAACCCTGGCTCCTGGCTTCCTTTGGAGCTCGAGGAAACGTAAAAACTCGATGCTCGAACCCTTTGAAGTTCCGAATGGTGAGCCGATCGATTCTCATCGTTGCGAACGTTGCCGATTTCTGCCGAGGGACGAAATACCAATCTTGCCGAGGCAGGCGGTCACGCTGCGCTTCTGGATCGTCAAAGAGTCCAGCCTACTCCGACAAATGGTCCGCCGATGCCGCGCGAATCGTGACGCAGGACGCAATCTTCCAGAACGCCATTCCGGCCAACTTCCTTGCCAGTTCCCTCGCCGTCCCGCGTTTCAATCGGCGCCCTCGGAGAGGTCGCCCTACCCTCCCCCAGACCGTTCGCGTGCCGTGGGTGGCGGTTCATTCCCGGGGCGCTCGGCAAGTGACGAGATGCAGGATGGCCGCCACCGCGGCGACCATGGCGTCGTAGCGATGCACGAGATACAGCAGGTGCTGACCGTGTGTGCCGAGCCAGGGAATCATCGGCAACACCCCGCTCAGAATGACGCCCAGCCCCGTGACCATGAGCAGCCAGTAAAAGAACGAATTCACCGGCCCCCGGCGGGAGATGGAGGGCGTCCAGGTCAGGGCGACCACGGCCAGCCCGACCGAGAACAGCCCTGAAGAACCCACGTGGGCCATGAGCACCAGACCGGTCATGGGCACGCGGCCGGTGACGAAGCTGCCGATCCCGGTAACGCCCAGGATCAGGACCCCGATGAACATCGCCACGTAGGCGAGCTTGCCGATGGTTCCCGGATACGGCGGGAGATGCAGCGGACGGCCTTCGACGGAAAGATCGATCGTTTCCATGGGATTTGTTCCTTGATGCCTTGGCTTACCGGGACCGAGTCCCACCCGCCCAACTGAGAAACCGGCCGAGAATCACCGCCAGCACCACCGCCGCGCAGGCGAAGGTGATCACCTTCAGCAACGGCCGGAACAGGAAGGTGAAGGCGAACTTCGACGCCAGATCGATGTCATCGCCGCGCAACGCGCCCTGGGCCCGGCTGACACCGGTCTTGGCGTCCACCGGTCCCCGGGCGGTCACCGACGCGAAATAAATCGGTGAATCCTGGGAATGACAGTCGGCGCATCCCTTCACCGCCCCGATCGACTGGCCCTTCGACCGGACGTCGTGGCCCAGCGCCCAGGTGTAGGGTTTCGCGGCGGCATGCTCGGACGCCTTCAAGGCGCCGGACTCCAGCCGGAACAACTTGCCGGAGGCGACAAACACCACCTCGCCATTGGTGCGCGAACCGGACAGGGCAGTGAGCAGGTCCTTGATCTGGGGTTCCGTGAGCGGCCGGGTGTTGTACGGATCGCGCTCGATTTCGTCCTTGGGCTGCGCCGGCAACTTGTCTCCCAGCGCCTTGGACACCACTTCGGGCAGCAGCGGCACTACGCGTTCCCCCTTCATCTCAGCCCAGTAGCTCGGCCAGACCGCCCGATGCGGGGCAATCTTGCCGGTGGCATCGCGAAGGAACAGGGACTGCACCACCTGCGGCGCGGTGTTCTCGCCGCGGACGGGTCCGGGCAGCCCGAGTTTGTGGGCCATGGCCGTGTGGACGATGGTGGTGGTGTCGGAGGGCACCGGTCCGGAATGGCAGGCGGTGCAGGACAGTTTCTCGAAATGGATCGGCGGGAATCCCTTGTGCTCCGGCTGCGGGGCCCCCAGGCGACCGACGAACTGACCTTCGGCCGTGCCATAATGGCAGCCGCGGCAGGACAGGGTTTCGACCTGGCCCATCTCCTTCTTGATCTGGGCCTCGGCCCGGGTCTTCGCCTCCTCCTCCTTCAATTGCAAATTGTCACGCATCAGGACCCGGACCCGCTGGGCAACGGCGTCGGCCGTGACAAGGCGGTCCGCCGTCTCGCCCTCGTAACCGCGGACAATCATGTGATCGACCCCGTTGCGGTGGCAGTCGACGCAGCTCATGCCGGCGCGCATGTGGACATCGCGGTCCGCGTGCCAGCGCGAGTCGCCGCCGTGGGAATCGGTGGTGTGACAGTAATAACAGTTCTCGACGGGTGGACGCCGGGTCACCTCGAACTTGACCTCATTGGCGAGATCGAAACGGTCGCGCTCATACTTCCCCGGGGGCAGGTTGGTGGGGGCGGGCCGGGGTGGGCGCCAGGCGTCGGCGAAGGTTTTCGCCATGCGACTGGCTCCGTAGGCGCCCAGTTCGGAGGCGATGGTGGGCGCCCATTTGAAGTTCTCGTTGCCGATCGCCTTGTAGCGGGCCTCGTGGGAGTAGTCGCCGGCCTTGGCGTGGCAGATCAGGCAGTCGATCTCCAGGTTGCCGGTCACCACCATCCGGCGCATGCGCGGATCAAATGGGTCCAGCTTTTCCTTGGCCGGTTCCCCCACCCCGCCGCCCGGATAATGCCGCCCGAAGGTGGTGAGAAAATCGAAGTCGGACAGACCCACCTCGCCGGGTTTGAACGTGCCCGGCCAGCCCCGGTACGAGAGCGGGATCTGGGTCTTGGTCGCGGCGTCCGTGAGGATCCAGGGCTCGCCCGGTCGCCCCGGCTTGGCGGTTCCCGCGGCGGCATTGAAATGCCAGCCCTGGCTGATCGAGGAGTACTCGTGGCAGCGGCCGCAGGTCTGGGAAACCGAGAACGGATTGCCGCGGGCCTCCTGCGGTTTGCCCTGCTCGTCGAATTCGGCCGGGGGAATGATCTGGTTGCCGTCGGCATCCCGAATCGGGATGACATGCCGGAACGGGGTCCGGCTCTCCGTCTTGAGGCTCTCCGCCCCCAGCGCCGACGAAATCCAGGACGCCACCAGGAAAAGCACGAGTCTCGCGGGTAGGTTTTTCATGGCCAGAAAGGGAACCGACGCTTCACACCTCACCACCACCACATCACTCCCGGACACGGCAGCCCGACCCCTGCCCGAGGTCTTCGCCGCGCCCGTGAAAATACGCTAGAGGGTCGGGGACGAGGTTCAAGAGGTATTCCGTGAACTGCACGTCCCGAGCACAAGTTGGAGGGAAACTTATCATCCAGCCAGCGTGCGGAAGGCCCGGACCCGGCTTTCGTTCGCGATCTTCTGCGCGTATTCCGGCGGCGCCAGCTGTCCGCCCATCACGATGCGGGTGTTGCGGAAGGTCATCCGGCTGTCCTTCGAGCCGCTCGCGGAGCCATGGATCTCCCTGGCCCCGGTTTCCTTCAGGATCCGGCCCAGGTTGCGTTCGGTCACCCCGCCACCCGGCACGACAATGATCTTGTCCCCGGCGCGTTTCACGAGTTCGGTCACGAGCTCAAGGCCCTCCACCACTGAACGCTCCTGGCCCGAGGTCAACACCCGGTCCACGCCCAGCTCAATCAGCACGTCCAGCGCCTCGAACGGATCGCGCGCCATGTCGAACGCGCGATGGAAGGTCACGGGCATCGGCCGCGCCAGTTCGATGAGCTTCGCCGTGCGCTCGGCGTCGATGGTCCCGTCCGGACGCAACATGCCCACGACCGCCACATCCGCCCCCAGCTCCTTCATCATGACCAGGTCGCAGCGCATCACCGCGAACTCGTCGTCGTCGTAGCAGAAATCCCCGCCCCGCGGACGGATCATGGCGGCGACAGCGATCTTCAGGCGCTTCCGGGTCATTTCCATCAAGCCCGCACTGGGGGTTAGGCCCCCCTCGAACAGGGCCGAGCAGAGTTCCACGCGGTCGGCGCCTCCGGCCTGGGCGTTGACGGCGGATTCGACCGAATCGACACAGATCTCGAGCAGAGCGCGGCTTGCCATGGGCCGAGCATGGCAAAAAGACCGGCGGCGGGGAACTCAGTCCTTGCGCTTGGGCTTTTCCTCGTCGAGGAGCGCGGCGAGGCGGCGGCCGTACTCGACAAAATTGGCGCGGGTTGCGTCGTCGTTGGTGGTCTTCGACGCAGCATCGTGGAAGACCACCACCATGTGGGGTTCGATGGAGATCCCGGCGTCGTAGCCGCGCGCCAGGGCGTCGCGCAGGATTTCCCGGACCTTGCCCTCCCCTTCCCCGGGCCAGTTGTAATCGGCGTCCGACTTGCTGGTGTTCCAGGTGGCGTCCTTGACGTGGATGTGGGCGACGTGCTCCCGGACGTTGACCCAGAATTCCCAGGGATCCTGGCGCGTCCAGGGCTTGGGACCGGAGCGGTCGGCGTTGAAGACCGGGTTGGCGGTGTCGAAGACCCACTTCAGCCCCGGGCATTTGTCCAAAAGCTCGAGCGCATGCCGCCAGCTCATGCCACCAAAGTTCATGCAGTTCTCGTGCACCGGGGTGAGGCCGGCGTCGACGAACCGTGCCGTCACCTCGCGGACCCGTTCGAACACGACCTTCGGGATGGCGAAGGCGTCGTCCGCAGGCTTGAAGCTCATGATCCGGACGAACTTCGTGCCCAGCTTTTGCATGCGCGGGATGCACCGCTTCACTTCGGCGAGCGTGACGTCCCAGGGGGTCTCCACGGTCTTGGCCCAGTTCATGATCGTGGACCCGAAGCAGTACACGCCGACGCCCGCGGCCTGGAGATCGGCCACCGCGCGGTCGAAGGCCGCGTCCGGGATGTCGTGGAAGTTGGCCTTGTCGAACCCGGGCACCTGGACGCCCCGCATCTCGAGCTGCATCCAGCCCAACTCCCGCACCGCCTCGATCTGGCTGGCCAGACCCGAGCCCGCCTCGTCCCCAATGCCGGTAAGAATCATGGCCTTTCCCTACCCGACGGCGCGGTCCGGCGCCAGACGAAGTCTCGACAGCAGTCCGGAATAGCGGTTGGCGGTGCGCCCGTTGCGGACCGCGAGGGCCAGGGCCTTGCGCTGGCCGAGCAGGACCACCAGGCGCTTGCCGCGGGTGACGGCGGTATAGACCAGGTTCCGCTGAAGCAGCAGGTAATGCTGCATCGCCACCGGCATGATCACGGCCGGAAACTCGCTGCCCTGGGACTTGTGAATGGTGATCGCGTAGGCCAGGGCGAGTTCGTCGAGTTCCCCGTAGTCATAGACCACGTCGCGCCGATCAAAACGCACGGTGACCTCCCGTTCCCCCGGATCGATGCCGGTCACCTGCCCGATGTCGCCGTTGAACACGTCCTTGTCGTAGTCGTTCTCGGTCTGGATGACCTTGTCCCGAAGCCGGAACCGCCACCCGAACTTCTCCACGTCCGGTTCGTCGGCGCGCGCGGGATTGAGCTCCTCCTGGAGCCTCTGGTTCAACTCGCGGATGCCCAGCGAACCCCGGTTCATCGGGCAGAGCACCTGGACGTCGCGGATGGGATCGAGGCCGAACTTCCGCGGGATCCGGGTTCTCAACACCTCCACCAGCGTGGACAGGATGCGTTCCGGCTCCTCCCGTTCGATGAAGTAAAAATCGCTGTCCTCGTCCTTCGCAGTCTCCTCGGGCAACTGGCCGGAATTGATCCGGTGCGCAGTGGTGATGATCCGGCTGTCCGCCGCCTGGCGGAACACCTCGGTGAGGCGCACCACCGGAACCACCTTGCTCTCGATGAGGTTGCGCAAGACGGCGCCGGGGCCCACCGACGGCAGCTGGTCGACGTCCCCCACCAGCAGCAGCGCGGCCGCAGGCGGGAGCGCGCGCAGGAGCTGGTTCATGAGCAGGACGTCCACCATGGAGGTTTCGTCGACCACCAGCAGGTCGCAATCGAGCGGGTTGCCTTCGTTTCTCAGGAACCCGCCGCCGCCCGGGGCCACCTCCAGCAGGCGATGGATGGTGCGGGCCTCCAGACCGGTGGCTTCGCCCAACCGCTTCGCCGCCCGACCAGTCGGGGCGCAGAGAAGGCAGCGCACTTTCTTGGCGCGCAGGATGAGCAGGATGGCGTTGACCAGGGTGGTTTTGCCCACGCCCGGACCGCCCGTGATCACCAGCATCCGGTTCGTCAACGCCTGGCGCAGCGCCGCCTGCTGGCTGGGAGCGAGAGCCTTGCCGGTCTTCGACTCGCACCAGGCCACCGCCTTCTCGAAATCGATGGCCGGGAAGGACGGCGGTTCCGCGCAGAGGTTCAGAATGCGGCCCGCAATGCCCTCCTCCGCGCGCCGGATCGACGGAAGAAAAATGAGGTCGTCGCCGTCGATGCGCTCCAACACGAGCTCGCGACGGCCCAGCGCGAGTTCCAACGCGCGCGTCACCACGCCGTCATCAACCAGGAGCAACTTACCGGCCTCGTCCTTGAGCAGATCCAGGGGCAGCGCGCAATGGCCCTCCCCGGTCGCTTCCAGCAGCACATGGTTCAATCCCGCCCCCGCCCGGACCAGCGAATCGAACGGAATGCCCACCCGCTGGGCGATCTGGTCGGCCGACTTGAACCCGATGCCCGGGATGTCCTTCGCCAGGGTGTAGGGATTCGCGCGCACCGTCTCGATGGCCTGTTCGCCGTAGGTCTTGAAGATCCGGACCGCGCGGCTGGTCCCGACGCCGTGCGAGTGGAGGAACACCATGATCTCGCGAATGGCCTTCTGTTCCTTCCAGGCCTCCTTGATGCGCCGACGTCGCTTCGGGCCGATGCCATCGATGCTCTCGAGCTTCGCGGATTCGGTTTCGATGACCTCGAAGATCCCTTCGCCGAAGCGTTCCACGAGTTTCTTGGCGTAGACGGGACCGATGCCCTTGACCATACCGCTGCCCAGGTACTTCTCGATGCCCTCGCGGCTGGTGGGGGCGGTGCTGGTGAGGATGTCGGCACGGAACTGGGCTCCGAACTCGCGGTCCTGAATCCAACGACCCTCGGCGTTGATCCATTCCCCCGGGCTCACGGTCGCCAGGGAGCCCACGACACTCACCAGGTCCCGGTGGCCGCGGACCTTCACCTTGAGCACGGCGAAGCCGGTGTCCTCGTTGTGAAACGTGACCCGTTCGATGAGGCCCGACAGGCTCTCGGCAGGTCCGGCGTTGGGCGTGGGAGCGGTCAACGGCGCGAAGCTTCGTCGGATCGCGCCCAGCGGTCACGCCCCGACACTCACGCGAGAATGCCCTTCACCACGTTCCCGTGAATGTCGGTCAGCCGGAAGTCCCGGCCCTGGTAGCGGAAGGTGAGTTTGAGATGATTGATGCCGCAGAGGTGAAGCAGGGTGGCGTGCAGGTCGTGCACGTGCATGACATCCACGATCGACCGGTATCCAAGTTCATCCGTCGAGCCCCAGGTGAGTCCCGGCTTCACCCCGCCCCCAGCCATCCACACAGAGAACGCCAGGATGTGATGGTCGCGCCCGCTGCCCTGCCCCATGGGGGTGCGACCGAACTCACCGCCCCACAGCACGAGGGTGTCGTCCAGCATCCCACGCTGCTTGAGATCGAGCAGGAGAGCCGCCGAGGCCTGGTCGACGTCCCGGGCCGCGCTCTTCATGGCCGGGCCGATGTCACCGTGATGATCCCAGGCGCGATGATAGAGCTGGATGAAGCGGACCCCGCGTTCGGCGAGGCGACGGGCCATCAGGCAGTTCGAGGCGAAGCTTCCATCGCCGGGTTCCCGGATGCCGTACAGGTCGAGGGTGCTGCGGGATTCCTTGGAGAAATCAGTGAGTTCGGGCACCGAGGTTTGCATGCGGAACGCCATTTCGTACTGGGCGATCCGGGTCTGGATTTCGGGATCGAAACGCTCGGCGTCGAGCTGGCCGTTCAGCCGGTTGACCTCCTCGACGATCTGCCGCTGGGTGCTCTGGCATACGCCCTCCGGGTTGCCGATGTAATGCACGGCATCGCCGCGGGACTGGAACTGGATTCCCTGGAACCGGCTGGGCAGAAAGCCACTCGACCACTGGCGCGCAGACACGGGCTGGAGGCCGTATTTGCCCGCGGACGTGAACACCACGAATCCCGGGAGGTCGTCGGTCTCAGCGCCAAGACCATACAGGAGCCAGGACCCCATGCTGGGCCGGCCCTTGATGATCGAGCCGGAGTTCATGAAGGCGTGCGCGGGGTCGTGGTTGATCTGCTCGGTCTTCATCGACCGCACGATGCACAGTTCATCGGCCACACCCTGGAGATGCGGGAAAAGGTCCGAGATCTCCTGGCCCGATTTCCCGCAACGCCGGAATTCGCAGATCGGGCCAAGCGCCTTCAGAGGTGTGTTCTGCAATTGAGCCAGCTGCTGGCCCTTGGTGAAGGAATCCGGAAAAGGCTGTCCGTGCAGGGCCTTGAGCGCCGGTTTGGGATCGAGGGTCTCCAGGTGCGACGGCCCGCCCGCCATGCACAGATGGATGATGCGCCGCGCCCGGACCGGAACGTGGGGCTGGGCGAGGAGGCCGCGCCAGGGACCCGACCGACCGGCTTCCGTCGCCGCGGACACCGGGGTCCCCTTCCCCAACAACGAGGCCAGGGCCATGCCGCCCAGGCCGTAGGCGGAACGGCTCAGGAAACTGCGCCGGTTCACCGAGCGCCCGTGGGATTCCAGATCGAAGTCGAAGGAGTTCATTGCAGTTCGTTCCTCACTTCCCTCAGTAGCGGGTGATCGATTCGTGCAGGTTCAAAACCACCCGGGCGACATTCGCCCAGGCCGCCACCTCGACCGGATCGAGGTCCTCCGGGCGCGGGAGATTCCCCACGCCGCCCAGTTTGCGCGCCTCCTCCGGATTCGCGCCGTAATAGGCTCGCTGGCCGGCGAGGAACTGAAGCAGGGAATCGCGCTCGGCCGGTTTGGGGCCACGCGCCAGGGCGCGCCGGAACAACCCGTCGACGCGGGCCGGGTCGTCCCCCGTTTCCCGCAGGGCCATCGACGCCAGCGCCCGACTGGCCTCCACGAAGGTCGGATCGTTCAACAGGGTGAGTGCCTGCTGAGGAGTGTTGGACTGGATGCGCGCCGCCACGCATTCCTCGCGTCCCTGGGCATCGAAGTTGGCCAGCATCGGATGCAGGAAGGTCCGCTGCCAATGCATGTAGAGTCCGCGCCGATACTGGCGGTCGTCCCGCTGGGCCCGGTAGTCGCGGTCGGGGAACTGGAGGTTCGCGTAGTAACCCGCCGGCTGATACGGGAACACACTGGGTCCACCGATCTCGGTTCGGAGCAGCCCCGCCACTGCCAGGGCCTGGTCCCGGATAATCTCCGCCTCCAACCGGCGGGGCGACTGACGGGCGAGCAGGCGGTTCATCGGATCGACCTCGCGGGCCCGAACGGAGGGTTCCGTCGACTGCCGGTACGTGGCCGAGTTCACCATCAGGCGAACGAGATGTTTCACGTCCCATCGGTGCGGCCCGGGCACGCCGGGAACCGGGGTCGCGAGCACCGAAGGCTCCATGAATTCCGCCGCCAGCCAGTCGAGCAACTCCGGATGGGTCGGCCATTCGCCCTGCAACCCGAGATCCTCGAGGCGCGCCGACAACCCGGCCCCGAAGAACTGGGCCCAAAGGCGGTTCACGAAGTTCCGCGCGGTCAGCGGGTTGTCCGTGGACACCAGCCAGCGGGCGAGTTCCAGGCGGTTCGCGCCGGAGTTTTGGACGGCTCGCACGCGATCCGGGTCGGCGTCGCCTTGGCCGGCTTCGACGTCGTCGAGGCGATCCCCGCGTCGCGCACCCGCTCCCGCGTCGGCCGCGGCTCCCTTTCCGGGTCCGGGCAGGAAGTGCGGGACGGCAGGAGTCACGACGGGGCCTGATTCATCCATCCAGTTTCCGCGGGGAAGGACGCGGGTGATGAGGGCGTTGGTGGTGGCCTGGGTGATCATCGTCCAAGCACGCCCTTCGCGGCATTCGTCGAGGTCCAACTGAAGTTCGAGCAACCGGTCGTACGCGGTCCGATCCGAGGCCGTGCTGCGCAGGTAGAGTTCCGACAGCGCGTCCCCGTCGGGAAGTCGACCGGCGAGCCGGACATGGCCGGACAGCGGTTCGCTCCGCGTACCCTCCGGAGCCAGCGGAGAGACCCCGACCCGGAGTCGGGCCGCGGTGTTGTTGCGAAAGGTCAGGACGAGCCGATCCCCCGCGCCCACGCGTGTGGGTCGGGCCAGCCACCACGCGGATTCGTGGCGGTTCGTGGCGTGGTCGGCACGCGTCCGCCAGCCGCGGTGTACACCGACCAGATCGTGTCCGTTCGCGTACCGGGGTTCGCTGAAATTGGCCGCGGCGAATCGGAAGGGCAGCTTTTCCTCGTTCGTCGATCCCGCACGACGCAGGGACGCTGCGACCTCCAGGGTCAGACTCTCGCGCTTCCCCCGGGCGATCCGATCGCCGTGGGCCGGATCGGGCAGCAGCTCAATCGAAAAGCTCGCCAGGCCCCCGGACTCAAGCGGGAACTCGAGCCGATCGGTCGTGGGCTCCGAATCCGGAAACTGAACCACTCCCTCCGTCCCCGCTGCGAGGCGCACCGGACGATTGGTGCCAAGCCGGGTGGTGACTTCCGACGGCGTCAGGATCTGCACCGCCTTGGGATGTTTCTCGAGAAAAGCCTGGGTTCCAGCCTTCCAGGCCTCGAAGGACGCCTGGGATTCGGGAGACTTCAAGCCGGCCACGAGTGAAGCCTTGGCCAACGTGCGGAGTTCCTCCCGGAGGCGGGAGATCCGGTCGCGCAGGTAGGGACTCTCGACCTCGATCTCGGGCGGGAACGGGTGGTCATTGCTCCAGCCCTTGAGATCCGGATTCGGAGTGTAGTTGTAGTCCTGGTAAACCCCCCACTGCTGCAGGTCGCCGAAGTACGCGGCCATCGAATAAAAATCCCGCATGCTGAACGGGTCGTACTTGTGGTCGTGGCACTCGGCACAGGCCAGGGTTGATCCGAGCCAGGTCGTGGAGACCGTCCGCACGCGATCCGCCTGGTACTTGGCCAGGTACTCCTTCGGCTGCGCCCCGCCTTCGCGGGTCATCATGTTCAGGCGATTGAACCCCGTGGCCACCCACTCCGGCGGATTCAGGAGGTCCCCGGCGATCTGCTCCATGGTGAACCGGTCAAATCCCTTGTTCGCGTTGAACGACGCGATGACGTAATCCCGGTAGGGAAAGATCCGCTGATTCTGATCCCCATGGTAACCCACGGTGTCCGCGAATCGCACCGCATCCAGCCACGGCATGGCCATGCGCTCCCCAAAATGCGGTGAGGCCAGCAGTCGCTCCACCTGGCGTTCGTAGGCCAGGGGCGAAGGGTCCTTCAGAAAGTCGTCCATCTCACGCGTCGAGGGCGGCAATCCCACCAAATCCAGGCTCAGGCGTCGCAGAAGCGTGGCACGATCCGCCTCGGGGGCCGGTTCCAGGCCCTCGGCCTCCAACCGCTGCCGAATCCAGCGATCAACCGGAAGCCCTGCGCCCTCCATGCCCTTCGCCAAAATTGGCGGGGCCGGCCTGCGGATCGGGAGATAGGCCCAATGCGCTTCGTAGGCGGCCCCCGACTGGATCCAGCGGCGGAGAAGCTCCCTCTGGGACGTCGTGACGGTCTTGTGCGCCGACGCCGGAGGCATGACTTCGTCAGGATCGACGGACTCGAGTCGCTTGATCAGGCCACTGGCCGAGGGATCGCCCGGTACGATCGCCTGCATGGCGACAGCGCTCTCCCGGACGTCCAGGCGCAGCTTGGCCTTCCGCGTGCCGGCGTCGGGTCCATGGCAGGCGAAACAATTCTCCGCCAGCACCGGGCGGATATCCCGGTTGTAGCGGATCGCAACGTCCGCCGCGCCCGCGCTGCTGGACGCAGCCAGGAGAAGCCCGAGACCCAAAACGGTGATACAAACCGGAGCCATGAGCAGACATCCTGCCGTGACTCCCACACGAGTCCAGCCCTCACCCCAAAACAATGGAAACAATGGGGTCGCGTCTAAATTGTTGACATTTATAATCCCACCAACCACCGAGCCCTGTACATCGCAGCCAACTCAATTGTCAACTATTTAGATGCGACCCCATTGAAATCACTTCAGGACATACCCATCGCCCCCCGACCCCGGAACGCACGGATAATAACCCCTTCACCAAAATCGCCACCATGGCCTCCGCGCCGACGGAGCGGAGGGCGACTTCGCGGGCGACGGTTCGGAACCCCGACTGCCGTCCATCGCCGACGCGAGTTCCTCGAGACTATCCGAGTGCCCCAGATAGGTGTCGTAGGTGCTGCCCGCCGTGGATCGGACTTGGGGATCCTGGAGCATGCCCCATCGCTCCCCGGCGCTCGCCGTTCCGCCATCGCCTGCGTCCGCAGCCGCGAGGAATTCCCGGAGCGCCCCCGCCACCAAGGCGTTTCCAGATGCATCGAACATGCCGAGTTCCTTGGGCACTTCGTATCCCGGACGCTGAGCGATGAAACCGTGGTAGAGAACCGCCGCCATGCGCTCCCGCACCTCGGTATCCCCGACCTCCTCGTGGTCCCGCGCGATGGCATCGAGACGATCAAGAAGAGTCCGAAGCGCTGATCGAAAGGCGTCGCGGTTCATGGGGAAGTCCTACCCGATCCCTCCGCGACATCCCACCCAAACAATGGGGTCGCGTCTAAATTGTTGACATTTATAATCCCACCAACCACCAAGCCCCGCACATCGCAGCCAACTCAATTGTCAACTATTTAGACGCGACCCCATTGAAATCACCTTTCCAGCTGAACCCGGCCCGGACACGGGCTACCTTCGCCCGTGGATTTGAAACCCGGCACCCGTCCAACGTCCGCCGCCGATCGCGCCCGCTTCGTCCGCGACCGACTGCCTGCGGGCGGCCTGTTCGCGGACCAGCAATGGCGCGTGGCCCTGGATCCCCTGGCGCTCGAGCCCGGCATCGCCCGGGAGATCGAGTCGCTGGGCCGGGTCCTGCTCCAGTTCTATCGGGCGGTGAACCTGCTGCATCGGCGCAGCCGCGAAGGCAAGGCACCGGCCTGGGTCGCCGCAGTGCTGGACCAGGGCAAACCCCCGGAACTGCTGGAGCTTCAGTCCGATCCCGCCTTTCGAAACGAACTGCCGCGGGTCATCCGCCCGGACCTTCTGCTCACCGACCAGGGGCTGTCGGCCACGGAACTCGATTCCGTGCCCGGCGGCATCGGACTGACATCCTGGTTGTACGAAACCTACGAAGCTCTCGGGCCCTCCGGCAACCCGTCCGACGCGTCCTCCCCGCCCCAACCTGGGTCGGGCCTGCTTGGATCCGTGTCGGCCATGACCACGGGATTCGCGGGGATCTTCGGTCAGGCCCCGACGGTTCATCTGGTCGTGTCCGAAGAATCCGCGTCCTACCGGCCCGAAATGGAATGGCTCGCCTCGCGGCTGGGCGGGCCCCGGTTCACCGTCACCGACCCCGCTTCGGCGCGCCCCGCACCCGGCGATGCTGTTTACCGGTTCTTTGAACTGTTCGACCTCGCGAACGTCCCGGAAGCACGCGGCTGGTTCGAGTCGGCACGCCATCGGGAGATCCGCGTCACCCCGCCACCGCGACCGATGTTCGAGGAAAAGCTCCTGTTCGCCCTGCTTTGGAACCGCAACCTCCGCCCCTACTGGCGGCAGGAACTGGGGGAGGCCTTCTTCAACCGCCTGCTCCGCCTTGTCCCCCAGACCTGGATCGTCGATCCCACCCCCCTGCCTCCGCATGCGGCTTTCCCGGGTCTCGATCTCACCGACTGGCAGCAGTTGAAGTCGCTGTCCCAACGCGAGCGCGACTTGATTCTCAAGGTTTCCGGCTACTCGGAGAAAGCCTGGGGCGCCCGCGGTGTGCATCTGGGAAGCGATCTGAGCTCCGTCGACTGGGCTGCGGCCGTGGATGAGGCGCTCGGGGCCTGGCCGCGGTCGCCCTATGTGCTGCAGCGCTACCACAAGCCGCGCACCGTGGAGTTCGACTGGTATGACTTCGCCGAGCAACGCCCGAACCGGATGAACGGACGGGTCCGGCTCTGTCCGTATTACTTCGTGCACGGGGATGCCGACGCCGCCCGACCGCATCTGGGCGGGGTGCTGGCCACGGTTTGTCCGGCCGACAAAAAGATCATCCACGGCATGACCGACGCCGTTCTGGCTCCTTGTTCCGTGGCCGTGCCGCCCGCCTCCGCGCAAGAGACCAAGCCGGCCCAAGCATGAACCACGTCGCCCGACGAAACCGCGCCGCATGACGTTTGCCGAATACACCTTGTTCGCCTTCAGCTCGCTGTTCGTGATCATGGACCCGATCGCGACGGTGCCGGTGTTCCTGGTGATGACGACGGGCGACGACGTGGGCAAGCGGGTGCGGATGGCGCGCATTGCCTGTCTGGTGGCGGCGGGGGTGCTGCTGGTGTTTGCGTTCCTGGGCCATTGGATTTTCCGGCTGCTCGGGATCACCATGCCGGCGTTTCAGATGGCGGCGAGCATCGTGCTCCTCCTGATCGCCCTGGACATGCTTCGCGCCCAGCGATCGCGGGTGAAGGAGACGCGGGAGGAGATGGCGGAGGGCGCGGAGAAGGACGACATCGCGATCACCCCGCTGGCCACCCCCCTGCTGGCGGGTCCGGGTGCCATCTCCACCGTCATCCTCCTTCACAACAAGGCCGATTCCGTCGCCAAACTCGGGGCCCTCGTGGTAGTGATTCTCGCCGTGTGCGCGACCGCCTTCCTGATCTTCGGCGTCGGTGCCCGAGGCGCCCGCTGGCTCGGGGCCATCGCCATGAAACTCGCGGAACGGATCATGGGACTGCTGCTCGCCGCCATCGCCTTCCAGTTCCTGCTCAACGCCCTCAAGGAACTGAAGCTGGTTCAGTTCTGAACTGCCTTCTCCCCCTCTCCCCTCTCCCCTCCCCTTCTCCGACCTCCCACCCCACCCCCACTCATCGACCAACGACCGCCCGGTCGCCCCCGTCATTTCGCCGCGGCCCGTTCCGCCCGACGCCACGCCCGCTCCCGACGCGCAATCTCTCCCCGCAACAAATCCTCGGCCGACCAACCCCGGGCCTGCGCCGATTCCGCCAGATCAAACAACTGCCGCGCCAACTCCCGGCGCGCGGCCGTGCTCCGGGCGACTGCAGGAGGCGCTGTATTCTTCGCCCCGGCCGTCGCCGTTCCCATGAGTCCCGATTTCCGCGCCTTTTTGACGAGTTTCTCGGCGCGCATCAGCGACGGCAGATGTTTCGGGATGCCGTCCAGGGCGGACGGCCGGGCATGCCGGGTCCCGGCTTTCTCCGCCCTTTTGATCCGGTCCCAGTTCGCCCAGACCTCGTCCACGTTCCCCACCTTGGTATCGCCGAAGACATGGGGATGACGCCGGACCAGTTTGTCCACGAGCACCTGGGCCACTTGATCGAGATCGAAGGCCTTCCGCTCGCGGGCGAGCTGGCAGTGGAAAATAACCTGGAGCAGAACATCCCCGAGTTCCTCCAGCATCTCCCGGTCGTCCCCGGCTTCGATGGCGTCGATCAGTTCGTAGACCTCCTCCACGGCGTGGTATCGGAGTGTCGTGTGGTCCTGTTCGCGATCCCACGGACAGCCGCCCGGGGATCGCAACAGCGCCATCAACTCAATCAATTGCCGGAGGGGCGGAAGACGGCGGGAAGGCGGTTTGTGCATGGGGACTCCGGGCAATCGGACGTTGCGTCTCGTTTCGCTTGGCTTCGCTTCTCTCGGCTCCACTCACATCGGTCTCGATTCGCTCAGAGCACCACCAGGTCGTCGCGGTGCACCACCTCGCCGGGAGCGCTCTTCTTCGTCCCCAGTTCCGACGAACTCCGCCGGGAGATCCCGCG
Organism: uncultured Verrucomicrobiota bacterium; assembly: GCA_964476125.1. Classification (GTDB taxonomy): domain Bacteria; phylum Verrucomicrobiota; class Verrucomicrobiia; order Limisphaerales; family CAIMTB01; genus CAIMTB01. The sequence goes on from CAYZAE010000019.1 coordinate 23,238, forward strand.
CGCCAGTTCGCGTCCGGCCCCATCGCAGATCCGCACCACCGACCCGGCCTCGAAATCGCCATCGACGCGTGCGATGCCCGGCGCCAGCAGGCTGCGGCCGTTGTCACAAAGCGCCCGGCTCGCGCCGTCGTCGACCACCAGCGTACCCGCCGGCCGATGATAAAAGGCGATCCAGCGTTTCCGGGCCGTGAGCCGCGATTTACCGGGCAGGAACAGAGTTCCTTCATCCGCGCCGGAAAGGATCCGCGCCAGCGCGTCAAACCGCCGTCCGCTGGCGATCACCAGGGGGATCCCCGAGCGCAGGACGATGCGGGCGGCGTCGATCTTGGTTTTCATGCCGCCCACGGCGGTGGCGCTGGTGGTGCCGCCGGCCTCGTTGGCCACCGCCTCCGTCAGTTCCTCGACCACCGCCACCCGGCGGGCATCGGCCCGGCCGTAGTTTTCGATCAGACCTTCAGCCGTGGTGAGGATGACCAGGAGATCGGCGGGCAGCAGGCTCGCCACCAGGGCCGAGAGCCGGTCGTTGTCGCCGAACTTCAGTTCCGTGACCGACACCGCGTCGTTCTCGTTGATGATCGGCACCACCCCGCGCTTGAGCAGGGTCAGGAGGGTGTTGCGGGCGTTCAGGTGGCGGTTGTGATCCGCCAGATCCTCGTACGTCAGCAGCACCTGGGCCACGCCCTGTTCGTAATGCCGGAACAGCGACTCATACATCGCCATCAGCCTCGACTGCCCCACGGCCGCGCAGGCCTGAAGGTCGGCGAGATCCTTGGGTCGGGTCTCGAACCCCAGCACCCCCATGCCCGCGCCGACGGCTCCCGACGACACCATGACCACCTCGCGCCCCGTGGCGCGCAAGGCCGCCACCTGGGCCACGAGCTGGGCAAACTGCACCTGATCGGGGCGCTTGCGGGAATCCGTCAGAATGCCGGTCCCCAGCTTCACCACGACGCGACGCACGTCCTGCAAATGTTCCGAACGCACGCGGCCAGCCTGACAAAACCCGCTCCAACCTGTCGAGGGGGCTCCGGCTGACTCAAGCCAGCTCCAGCTTGCATCCCACCTTCATCTCTCCAACCCTCTCCGAACTCCCCACTCCCACTCCCCACTCCCCACTTCCCAATGCGCCCTCTCCTCCGACTCCTGACCGGCCTGCTTGCCCTGCTCGCCGCCGTGTCGTCGGCGTGCGCCGCCGACAATGCCGCACGCTTGAACGTGGTCCTGATCGTGGCCGATGACCTCGGGGCGCACGATCTGGGTGTGACGGGCTCCACCTTCCACGAGACCCCGAACCTCGACCGCCTTGCCGCGGCCGGCATGCGGTTCACGCAGGCCTACTCGGCGTGCACCGTCTGTTCGCCCAGCCGAGCCGCCCTGCTCACCGGAAAATACCCGGCCCGACTCAAGATCACCGACTGGATCAAGGGCCACGACGCCCCCAAGGCGAAGCTGCGTCCGCCTGCGACCTGGACCCAGTTCCTGCCGCTTGAGGAAATCACCCTGGCTGAGCACTTCAAAACCAACAGCTACACCACCGCCCACCTCGGAAAATGGCATCTGGGCGGCGACGGCTTCGAGCCGGTGCGGCAAGGTTTCGATCTGAACCTGGGCGGGGACCATCGCGGACAGCCTCCCAGCTACTTTTCGCCTTACGGCCTTCCCAAGCTGCCGGACGGGGTGAAGGGCGAGTACCTCACCGACCGAGAGGCGTCCGAGGCCTCCAACTACATCGCCACCCACAAGGACCGCCCCTTCTTCCTCAACTACTGGCCCTACTCCGTCCACACCCCGCTCCAGGCGCCGTCCAATCTGGTGACCAAATACGAGGCGAAGGCGAAGTCGGCAAAGACGGGAGGCTCCCAAACCAACGCCACCTACGCCGCCATGCTCGAGCGCCTGGATGCCGCCGTCGGCCGGATCCTCGAAACGCTCCAGGTCCATGGCATCGCCGACCGCACGATCGTTGTCTTCACCTCCGACAACGGCGGGCTCGTGCTCGGCAAACAACCACCCACCTCCAATACCCCGCTGCGTTCGGGCAAGGGCTCGCAGTTCGAAGGCGGCCATCGTGTCCCCTTGATCGTGAAATGGCCCGGGGTCACCCGCCCCGGCAGCACCTCGGCCGTTCCCGTGATGGGCATCGATCTGCTGCCCACACTGCTCGAGGCCGCGGGAATTCCCCAACCCGAGGGCAAAGCCAAACCCGATGGAGTCAGCCTCGCCGCCCTGCTTCGCGACCCGGCGGTTTCCCTCGACCGCGCCCTGTTCTGGCATTACCCGCACTACCACCCCGGTGGCGCCACGCCTTACGCGGCCGTCCGCGAGGGCGACTGGAAATACCTCCAGCACTACGAATCGGGAACCAACCTGCTCTTCAACCTCGCCTCTGATCCCGGTGAAACCCGCGACCTGGCGGCGGAACAACCCGAGAAAGCCACCCAGCTCGCGCGCAAGCTCTTCAACTGGCATGGATCCGTCGGAGCCCAGTGGCCCATGCCCAACCCCGGTTGGACCGCCCTCCCCGTTCCCCCGCAGACCGACGGCTCCATCCTCCTTCATTCCCGCGACGCCTTCGTGCACAGCGAAGTGCTCCGCTACGAACCGCAGCCCTTCAAGAACACCCTCGGCTGGTGGGGCCGCGCCGAGGACTGGGCGGAGTGGGTTTTCGACGTCCCCAAGGCCGGTCGTTACGACCTGCACCTGCTCCAGGGCTGCGGCAATGGCAGCGGTGGCAGCCAGGTGGAATTCGAATCCGCCAACCAGAAGCTGCCCCTCACCGTGATCGAAACCGGAGGATTCCAGGCCTTCACCAACCGCGTGGTCGGCCGGTACGAACTCCCCGCCGGCCGCCAGTCGCTCTCCGTCAAGGTGCTCAAGAAACCCGGCGGCGCCGTGATGGACCTTCGTCAGCTGGTGCTCGTGCCGGTCGCACCGTAGGGGGGAGTTTGGAGTGGGGAGTGCGGAGAAGGGAGAGGATTAAGATTAGGATTAAGATTAAGATTAAGAGGGGTGATCAGTCACTCCCGTCTCCCCACTCCCGTCTCCCCGCTCCCAATTCACCTTCCAAACCGCGGCGGGAGGCCGCCTCCGCCACCGCCGCCCATCCCGCCCATGCCCCCCGGCATGCCGGGCATTCCGGGCATCATGCCGCCCATTTTCGACATCATCTTCTGGAACTTGCCCATCTTCTTCATCATCTGCTGCATCTGGGCGAAGCGGTTGAGCAGGTTGTTGACCTCGGCGACTCCGGTGCCGCTGCCCTTGGCGATGCGCTGACGTCGTTTGGCGTTGAGAATGTTGGGATTCTTCCGTTCCTGGGTCGTCATCGAGCAGATGATGCCTTCCATTCGCCGCATCTCCCGCTCGCCCTTGCTCAGCGCGTCGCCCTGCATCATTTCCCCGGCCCCGGGCAGCATGCGGACCAGGCTTTCCAGCGGCCCCAGCTTCTTCATGGCCCGCATCTGATCGAGCATGTCCTCGAGACTGAACTGGCCGCGCCGGAGCTTCTCCTCCATCCGCTCCGCCTCGTCCATGTCCACCGCCTCCGCCGCCCGCTCCACGAGGCTGACCACGTCGCCCATCCCGAGAATGCGCGAGGCCATGCGCTCCGGGTGGAACGGTTCGAAATCATCCAGCTTTTCGCCGACGCCCACGAACTTGATGGCCTTGCCGGTGACCGACTTGAAGCTCAGCGCGGCGCCGCCGCGGGCGTCGCCATCGAGCTTGGTGAGGATGGCTCCGGTGACGTTCAGGGCCTTGTCGAAGTGGCTGGCGACATTGACCGCTTCCTGGCCGGTGGCGGAATCGAGCACCAGCAGCACTTCCTCGGGAGAAACCAGGTTCTTGAGCCGGACAAGTTCCTGCACCAGCGGTTCGTCGATCTGCAACCGGCCGGCGGTGTCGAACAGGATGGTGTTGAAGCCCTCCACCCGCGCCCGGTTGAGAGCCGCGTTGGCGATCACCAGCACGTCCTTCTCCCCGCGCATGACGTGGACCGGCAGTTCCAGCTGCTTGGCCAGCGTCTCCAACTGGTCCATGGCCGCGGGACGATAGACGTCGGCCGCGACCAGCAGGACGTTGCGGCCCTGCTTGGACAGCAGCTTGGCGAGCTTGCCGGAGGAAGTGGTCTTGCCGGAGCCGTGCAGACCCACCATCAGGATGCAGGACGGATTCCGGGAGGAGCCGAGCGCGGCGTTGGTGGATCCCAGGAGCTCCACCAGTTCGTCGTGGATGATCTTCACGACCTGTTCGCCGGGCTTGATGCTCTGGATGACCTGCATCCCGATGGCCTTCTCCTTCACCTTCTCGATGAAGTCGCGGGCCACCTTGAAATTCACGTCGGCATCGAGCAGGGCGAGGCGCACCTCGCGCAGCGATTCGGAAATGTTGGATTCCGAAATCCGGCCGAGACCGCGCAGATCGCGGAAAACCTTCTGGAACTTCTTGCTCAGGGAGTCGAACACGCGGTGCAAACTAGGGGAGCGTCCGCGGATTGACAAGACGCGCGGACCTCGGTGTAAAGTGATCTTCCCGCGCGGGAAAGCCCGCCGGAACCTGGTTGGTAGGATGCCGGAGTGGTCAATCGGAGCAGACTGTAAATCTGCCGGGCTAACGCCCTTCGAAGGTTCGAATCCTTCTCCTACCACCAACCTCTTCTTGTTCCCCGCACCCTGCGTTTCGCTGAATTTGAGCACCTGAAATGCAGCCCGAGCGCAGGTCTTGGCGGCGCGGGACAGCCGCGCTGCCGTTCACTCTGTCCGCTCGATCCTTCGCATCATGTCCGGCAAGACCCGCAGCGGACGGGATCCCATGGCAGTTCAACATCACGACCTGGGCTGCCCTCCCCTCGGTCCGTGAAAACCTGCCCGGATCGATGTTCCTGGTAGCTTTCCGCGGCTTGGCCCTCCTGCGCAGGCAGCTTGGAAAACGCTGACGAGCACGCCAGGGCGCTCGAGACCCATGCCGCCCCCGAATCGGCTGGGTCGAAGGCTCCCCGTATCCTGCTCGGCCAATCTTGAGCAACGAAGGACGTGCGGACCATTGCGCTGGAGGCCGGCCGGCCCCACGGTGCTCCACGTGACTCAAGACGAAGCGTGGCAGCTGGCGGATGAAGCGGAACTGCTTCAGCACTGCGCCCCCATCTTCGTGCTGCCGAGTCCGGGTGCCTTGCCGGAGGCCATCGAGCACAACGCCACCGTCGCCCTCGTCAGCACAGGTCAGAGGACCCTGCTGGTCACCACCTGCCACATCTGGGATGCCTACCTCGCGGAGTTGGCACGAGCCCCCGCCACCATCCTGGCCATCGCGTTCGTGAAGAGCTCGAGCCAGCCGATCCAGCTGGGTGCGGATCGGCTCATCGACTCCGACCGGGATCTCGATCTCGCGGTGTTCGACGCGGCCCCGGGCAACTGGAATCTGGGAAGCAAGCGGTTTCATCAGCCCGAACGATGGCCGATACCCACCGCCAAACACGGCAGCCCGGTTGGCTTCGTGGGGTTCCCCACCCCCAAGCGTCCGGCCCAGGGCGCAGGGGGCGAATTCATCCACTCGGCCTACCGGCTTTCAGCAACATCCGCCTCTCCGCGGCGGATGGTGTTGGGTGCGGGCCAATCGCGCCGATTGCTTCATGACAATCACGGTCAGATGGTGCCCGCCATGCGGATGATTGGCCTGAGCGGGAGTCCGGCGTACGCGCGCTCACGGACCGGCGTCTTCACCCTGACCGGATTCATCCAGATGGCTGGGAGTTCCGAGGACGCAATCCACCTCACCCACGCCGCCTATCTGAATCCTGACGGAACCTTGTGCCGCTGACCGACCCCTGACGGACAATGGGGTCGCATCTAAATTGTTGATTTTTGCCGCCTCCCAGGTTGCCCGGTCCAAGCCCGGACATCCCTTCTCTCCCGGGTCGTTTGGGATGCCTGCTGTGGTTGTCCCGCCGGAGTTTCCCCCCGGCCTCCCTCGGCGGATCTCCCTGAAATCGCAACGGCCTCCCAAAAGCACCGAGCATTTCAGTGAGATCAGCGCATTCGCGCCCCCGGTCCATTGACCCTCGCCGGGTGCACCGCAGGCTCCGACACGGCATGAACTTTGACGCACACCCTGCCCTGCTGATCCCCTCACACCGCACTCCTGCCTTTCTCGCCCTCGCCCTCGCTCTCGGCCTTGGCCTTGGCCTGGGCGCGAATCCCGTTTCGGCTCAGACCCCTATTGACGCCTTCGAATACGCGACCGACGACGATCTGGTTGCCGCCTGGACTCCCACCGCGAACGCCGTGGTGTCCATGACCAACCAGGTTGCATCCGCCTCCCCCGGGAAACACTCCCTGCGGGTGGAGTTCAACTTCCCGTCGACCGCCTGGGCCACCGAAGCGGTGCGTGGGATCGATCTGCCCCAACCCCTCGCCATTGACCCCGCCCAGTACGTGACCTTCCGCGTGCACGGCGACCCCGCGTTCACTGCCGCTGATTTCCGCAACCTCTACCTCTACGCCTACGATGATGCGGGGAACTTTGGTCGATGGGGTGCCCCGACACCCAACAAGGCGGGCTGGCAGGTGCGCAACCACCCGGCCGGAGGCATGGAGAAGCCCTGGGATTCCCCGGCACTCCCCGACCTAAGCCGCATCGTGCGCTTCGCGTTCTTCCAGTACGGCAGCGAGACAGCGATCCCGGCGTACACCGCGGTTGTGCTCATCGACGACCTCCAGGTCCGTGACACCCCGCTTGAGGATGCTCCGGCTACGGGAAGCCCCATCCTGGCCGACTTTGAATATGCCTCGGCGGACCAGCTGACCACGGCCTGGGTGCCCTCGGCCAATGCGGTGGTGACGCTCTCCGACGATGTCGCGCCGAAAGCCAGCGGCAGAAACTCAATGCGCGTCGAGTTCCGCTTTCCGTCCGGTCCCTGGGCCACGGAAAGTGTCAGCGGCCCGGCCCTGCCCGTGCCGAGTTCCCTGGGCGCCAACCAATACCTCACCTTCCGGGTGAAAGGGGATCCGGCCTTTGCCGCCGCCGACTTCAAGCAGTTGTATCTCTACGTCTATGATGACTCCGGCAATTTTGGTCGATGGGGCGAAGCCGTTCCTCTGACCGACACCTGGCAGATCCGAAATCACACCGCCGCCACCATCGAAAAGCCCTGGGACTCCCCCGGCCTTCCGAATCTCTCGCGCATCGTCAAAATCGCCTTCTTTCAGTACGGCAGCGAGGCTGCCCTCCCGGAATACACCGCCAGCCTGCGGGTCGACGATGTCGTCATCCGCGACGAACCCCTGGTGGACGGCGCTCTTCCGCCGGACACCGTCATCAACGCATTCGAGTACGCCTCGGCCGAGGCCCTGACCACCGAGTGGGTGGGGGGCAGTGGCAACGTCGTGGTCAGCCCCAGTGACTCGGTGGCCACGACCTCTGGTGGCCGGACGGCCATGAGCCTCCAGTTCAACTTCGTTTCCTCGGCGTGGACGACCGAGTTCGTGAAAGGGCCGGTGCTGTCGAATGCGGTCGCCGTGGCGCGCAGCCAGTACCTCAGCTTCCGCCTCAAGGGTGATCCCTCCTTTGCCGCGGCGGACTTTCGCAATCTCTATCTCTACGCCTACGACAACGAAGGGAACTTCGGCCGCTGGGGCAGCCCGGTGCCGGACACCGACACCTGGCAAATCGTCAATTACTCGGCGGGCACGATCGAGAAGCCCTGGGACTCGCCGGCCCTGCCGAACCTTGATCGACTGGTGCGATTCGCGTTCTTCCAATACGGCAGCGAGGCAGCCATCGATCCCTACACGGCGACCATCCTGGTGGACGACCTGGCCATCCGGTCCACGCCCCTGAGCGAGTCCCCGGCGGAACCGCCCGTGCTGAAGATCCAGCGCTCAACGACCGACGCCCTGGAAATCGCCCTGAGTGGACTGACTCCCGGGCGCACCTACCTGCTTCGATCATCCCCCGACCTAGCTTCCTGGGCGACCGCCACGGAAATCACAGCCGTCGCGGCCGCGGCCTCGTGGACGGTTTCGGCGCCTCGCGGGAACGGGTTTTACGTGCTGCGCGAGAAGTGATGGAGCGTGGAAACGCCCGGGTAGCCGGGCCTGGAGGTTGGTTATTCCGCCCATCGCCCAGAAGTCGCGGAGCGACGTACGACGGTTGAGGGAGGCGTAGGCGAATCGGTGGGTTCGCGAGGAAATTGCAGGCGAACGATTCAGGCGTCGCGCCGCGACGCACCCGAAAGTCGCACCGGTTCCAGGGGCTGAAGCCCCTGGCTGCCATCGTCTCGTCGCTCCGCGACTTCTGTGCGACGGACGAAAATGGCCAAACACCTGGCCTGGCCTTGCCTGACAAAAATCCCGTCACATTTCCTGTAACCGGCGTTGCGAACTTCGCTGGATAGGATTGATGACGCTTCTTTGATTGATCAGGCCCCGCGGCCTGGCGGGTCCGGAGTGGGGCTCGCCGGCCCCTCGGGAGACGCCTCCGCACCAAGCCGAGGCGGACGTTCTCCCGAACCGCCAGTTCGTGGTGGGAATACTCATCTCGGTAAGTCCGTGGTGCAGGGGTCAGGGCTGAACCTGCCCCCTTGCATAACTTGCCCGATCCCTATTTCCTTCGGCACTGAGTTTCAGACACACCACCCTGCCGCCACCCGCCCCCATGAGAAGACGCATCTCATCCGCCCTCGCGATACTCGTCCTTGCCTGTCTGGTACGTTCCAGTCATGCCGCGGAACCCGCCGAGCCGACGCTCAAGATCGGTGATCCGGCCCCCAAGCTTGCCCCGGGTCGATGGATCCAGGGTGAACCGGTGAAGGAATTCGCCCGGGACAAAGTTTACCTGCTTGAGTTCTGGGCCACGTGGTGCGGCCCCTGCAAAGACCTGATCCCCCACATGAACGAAATCCATCTCAAGTACCGCGACCGCGGACTGGTGGTGATCGGTCAGGATGTCTGGGAAGAGAACCCGTCGGAGGCCGAGAAATTTGTGAAGAAGATGGGATCCAGGATGACCTACCGCGTCGCGCTCGACGAGGGAGGTCGGGATGGAGTCATGGCCAAAACCTGGCTGACCGCCTCCGGCCAGCAGGGGATTCCGAGCGCCATCCTCGTCGCCAAGGACGGCCGCGTGGCCTGGATCGGCTACGGCATGGAACTTCAGGAGTCCGTGATCGAATCGGTCCTTGCCGGCACCTACGACATCCAGAAGGCCGCCGCGAGCCAGTCCGCGAAGCGCAAATACGAAGCCGATCTGGAAGGCGCTCTGGAGTCCAAGAACTGGGACAAGGCCCTCGCCCTGCTGGAAGAGAATCGAAAGACCTTCACCGCCGAGGATTGGGAAGCCCTTCCCGGCATGGCCTACGCCACCTACAAACTCCAGGCCCTGGTCGGCAAGCGTGACTTTGCCGGGGTGAATCGGACCGCCGCTGAGGTGGCCGACGCGCACCCGAAGGCGGTGGATCTCCAGGCCGGTCTTGCCTGGATGCTCAGCGAGGATCCGGGGATCGAGAATCGGGACCTCGAACTCGCCGAGAGACTCGCTTCCCGGGCGAACTCGGTTTCCAAAGGCACGAATTCGATGGCCGTGATGGCGCTCGCCACGGTGCTCGGCAAGCGCGGGAAGCACGAAGCCGCCCTCGCCCTTCAGGAGAAGGCCCTTGAGTCGGCGACCGACGAGGATCAGAAGGACCGGCTCCGGTCCCAGGTGACCAAGGCGCGGTTCGACCTGTGCGTGACCAGAAAAGATGCCGAAGGCGCCTACCGTGTTTTGAAGGAGGATCTCGCCCGCCATCCCGAGAACGCCATGCTGCACAACGAGTATGCCTGGCGGATTCTCACCACCGCCGGACTGGAACCCCGCGACAGTGCCCTCGCCGGCAAACTGGCGATGAAAGCCCGCGAAATCGACAAGGGCGACAACCCGCTCATCCTCGACACCCTCGCCCTGGCCCTGTTCGACCTCGGCAAAAAGGACGAGGCCATCAAAATGGCGGAAATTGCCGTGGCCGGTGTCGAAAAGAATCCGGATCTGAAAAGGAACTTCTCGGCCCGCCTGGAGAGCTACAAGGCTGGAAAGCGCCCGACCAACCTTGAGTAGGTCCGAGAACAACAAAACGGACTCATCGGATGACCAACACCCCGTCTATCCTTCGGCTGGCCTCCCTGGCGTCGAGTCTTCTGCTCTCTCTACTCACCGCCTGTACCAGTTCCGATCCGAGAGCCGCGGGTAAGGACAAGGAAAAGCCGGAACGCGGACCGGGAGGCACCGTGGCGTTCCTGGTACGCGTCGAGGCCTCGGAACCGGACGTCCGCATCGAAGCGAACGGCGACTCGATTGGCGTCGCCCCGCTGACGCTCAAGATCTTCGGGGACAAGGACGGCACTTTTCATAGTTTCGGCAGCCCGGACTTTACGATCCGTGCCTATCCCTCGCGGCCGGGTGGAATCGTGCAGACGAAGTCCTTCGGAACGGGGGCCTGGTTTGGGCGCGAGGATCGGATTCCGTCGTCGATCTACTTCGACATGAATCTGGTCACGGGAGGAACCGGGGCGGCTCCGGCGCCCCCACCTACGCCCATCCCTCAACCTCAACCTCAACCAGCCCCTTCTCCCGCCGGCCGGACGGCCCAGAGTTCCGGCACGGCATTCGCCATTACCGAGGACGGCTATCTGGTGACGAACCACCATGTCATCCGGGACGCGGAGCATGTCTACGTGCAGTTTCCGAACGAGCGGATCGAAGCCCGGGTGCTGGCCAAGGACCTGCGCAACGATCTCGCGATTCTCAAGGTGTTCGCCACCACCCGGCCCCTGCCCCTCGGCGACAGCGGCGCGGTGCGACTGGGCGAGGAGGTCGGGACCCTGGGGTTTCCCCGACGGGAGACTCAGGGTGTCCGGGTGAAATTTGGGCGTGGCTCGATCAGCAGCCTGACGGGCAGGGAGGACGATGTGGCCCATTTTCAGGTCAGCGTGCCGGTCCAGCCTGGCAACTCAGGCGGTCCCTTGTTCAACGCCCGGGGCGAAGTGGTGGCGGTCGTGTCCTCGATGCTTAGCGCCATGCACACGCTGGCCGAGGATGGAAGTCTTCCCCAAGGGGTGAACTACGCCGTGAAAACCGCCTATCTCCGGCTCCTGTTGCAGACCATCCCCGCCCTTCGCGACCTGCCGGCGGCGCCCGCGGATCGTTCGACAAAACCGTTCGAGGATCTTATCGAGCAGGCCTCCCCGTCGGTGTTCCTCGTGGAATCCCACCGCTGAATTTCCTCCCCTCTCCCAACTCCCCACTCCATCCGGGGTCTCCCGTCTCCCCACTCCCCACTCCCCACCCAATCCCCATGAAACTCCAGCCTGCCACCGTCTTCGCCGTCGCCACCCTGGTGGCCGCGCTCAGCACCGTCTTTGTCGCCCGCGGCCAGCAGCCGGCCGTGGCGCCCCGGTATGAGGTTGCGACGGTCAAATGGGATGGCCCCGACCGCCTCCAGTTCCTCACCCCGCAGAAGAGTGAGTCGATCCGGTTGTTCAAGACCGGGGTCCAGCTCCCGCCTGAAATCCGGGATGAGGAATTCTGCCTCACCTGGGCGGCGAACAAGATGGCCCTGGACGGCTGGGAGCCGGTGAACCTGAACTCCACCCGGATCCTGTTCAAACGCCCCGTCATTCGTTAGCTGGCACGGGTCGTGGGTCGTGGGTCGTGGGTCGTGATTCGTAAGGCTCCGAGAGCGGCGGGGCTGGTGTCGCGCTGCCACCCCCACCGGCTCAGCGCGTTGCCGCCGGACCGCGCCCCAGACAGCCTGCGTCCTCAAGCAGGAGCGCGAAGGGCCGCGTCCGAACACATCGTGCCCCCTCGCGCTGGGCGTCCTCGCGCAACCGGCGGTCGTCGCTGACCAGGAAGCAGGCCCGGCCCGCCTCGGACATCGCGAGGTGATGGAGCCTCCCCAGGAGCACCGCATCCGCGCGCTGGGCACCCGCGCCGCCGGAGAACTCGAGACGGACGTTTGCGCGCGGCGACTGGACCCCGCCTCGGGCGCCGTCCAGGTGGAGTTCGATCTCCACGCCGGGGTACCGCTCGCCGAAATGGGAGGCCGCCTGCACGAGCTTTTCGCGCGCCCGCCGTTCCGCCTCCGGATTGGCGGTTGCCTCGCCAAAATAATCCGGCAACCCCAACGCCACGTTGTGGCCGTCGATGAGAATCCGAACCGGTGCCTTGCGTTGGAGAGCGGCACGCAGCGACCAGCTTTGTTCGGTGGAAGGCGGGGCCTCCACGACCCGGGTTTCGGCGAACAGCCCGAGCCGTCGCAACAGGGCCCGCTCAAGGCTGGCGAGTTCCGGCGGCGGCAGGAGCCGGTGTTCCTCCAGCAGATCGAGAACAGGTCGCATCATCCAGGCCTGCTCCACGGACGAGGTGCTCTCGATCCGCAGCGCCACCTCGGCTCCGATGGCGGAGGTGGTTCCCGTGCGGCCCAGAAGGGTTTCGAGGCGGGTCATCTCCTCATGGATCCGTTCGCGGTGGGCGGCGAGGGCGGGCAGCGGTTGAAGCGCCTCGCGTGCGGCCTCCGAGAGTCGGTCGCGGACCTGTTTCAACGCCTCCAGCCGGGCCAGCGCCTGACGCCGGTTGCCTGAATGCCGGTCCGCCTTGGCCTGCGCCTCCAAAAGCAGTTCCGCGCGGGCCACCAGATCCGCCTCCGCCGCGGCCTGGCGCAGGCCCTCCTCCAACCGCTCCGCATCATACAGCCAGGCCCGGAGCAACGACCGTTTCTCCTCCTCGATCGCCGCCTTCACCACCGCGTCCCGGGCCGAGCGTTCCGACTGCAACGCGCCTTCCACCCGGGCAGAATTCTCGCGCACCGACCGCAGTTCCACCTCCAGCCGCGTTCGTTCCTCGATCCGTTCCTTCTTCTCCCGCTCCAGCTCGTCCCGAAGCTGCCGCAGCTCGTCGCGATGGCGGCGTTTCTGGTCCTCAACGATTTTCTCCAGCTTGGCCACGCGGATCGGGTCGGTGGCCGTGGGGAGCGGCTCTTCCGCGGAATCGGAAGCACCCTCCGTCGCGCCTTCGGCAGGAACCAGGGAAACCCCCACGTCATGGGTCCAGCGTCCGACGAGAACCCGGATGCGGTCGGCGGCAAGCGCCCGATCGGAGGAGCGTATGGTCGGACCCTGCGGGCACGAGGCGAGTGCCTGGCCAAGGGTGCGGACCGACGGCCTGGAATCGACCAGCAACGCCAGAGCAATGCGTTCGCGTCCAATCAGCGAAGCCAGGTCCAGGTAAAGCCCGGAGAGATGGGCGGGATCGAGGGCCTCCACGAAAATCCGTCCACGCGCGTGCATCTGAAGCAGCGTACGCACCAGCGGAGGCACCTCCACCGCCCCCTCCAGTTGAAGCGACAGGTGGGCGCGCACGGCGGCCCCCTTGGTGAAGCCGCCCCGCAGGCATTCCTGCGCGTAAATCAGCAGGTCCTCGTCCGGAATGCGGTCCAGGGACTCCCCCAATGACCGGGCCAGCGCAGGCGACAGGCTTTCTCCATCCAATAGCGGCATGCGCGCATGGTACCGATTCCCGCCGCGGCAGGGAAACTTTCAGCCGATTCTTCGCCGCAACGCCTTGGCGCGACGCAACCACACGCGGTTTCTGCGACGATCAAACGCCGGTGCGTGGGGATCGGTTTCGATCACCTCCCGGACCTGTTCCCGGGCGCGGTCGTTCTCCCCCCGGGCGTGGTACAATTCCGCCAACTGGACCCGGGCCCGGGCGTACGAATGATTCTCGAGCACCCGTTCCCAGACGGTGATCGCCCGTTCGGGCTGGCCGACGGCCGCGTGACACTCCGCGAGCGCCATCAGGGTGTGCCCGTAGTCGTGCCGGGCATCCTCCGCCACCACCGCCTCGAGCAGCGGCTGGGCTTCCGCCGGTTTGCCCCGGCGCAACAGGCACTGACCCAGGTGCGCCCGGGTGTCCCGGTCGGCCGGATCCCGTTCGATCGAGGCGCGGTACTGCTGTTCCGCCTGTTCGAGTTTCCCCTGCTGAAAGTAGATGTCCCCCAGCGCCAGGTAGTGGTGGGCCTTGTCGAGGTGATGAATCTGCGCCTGAAGTTCCTTGATGCGCCGGCGCGAATGCGCCCCCGGCAACTCAAACCCTCCCGTGGCCGATCCTCCCGTCGAGAAGACGGTGAGCAGATACCAGAAGGTGCCGATCCCTGGAAACAGCAGGACAAAAACGAACCACAACCACTCCCGTCGTCGCGCTGCATCCACCAGCATCCAGATCTGCAACGCCGTCAGCACCAGCGCCACAGGCGAGGCGAGGAGGGACCGCAGCCACGGAAAGTCCTCCAGGAACGCCACGAGCATGGGTGCCATACTGACGAATTCCCGACGCCCGGCAAGACGCCCGCTTCAGCGCGCCGCAGCCGGCGTCGCCACGGTGTTGGTGGAGAACGTCACGTACGGGAAGCATTCGGGAACGTGGGAATCCCAGACCCGGTGGGCGCTGAGCGCCCAGCCGCCGGAATCCTTCGCCGGCGCCGCCTCGCGGTACTGGTTGAACCGGGAGAAATCGATGCGCCAGACATCCCCGTCCTTCGGCGGAAGCGCGCGTCCATCCGTGGCCAGCCACTTCATGCCCGCCCACGGAAACGCCATCTCCACCGTCCACCCCCGATCCCGGTCCCGGTCGTCGTTCACCGTGCCATCCACGAACACGGCCGTGCGTTTGCCCGGAAAGTGCCAGTTGAAATTCCCGAGCCGCGGTCCGCGCGGATGCGTCGTGTAACCCACCCCATTGAACCCGGCCAGATTCGTGCGGGCAAACTCCGATGCCGCTGAAAATCCACCGCGCGCCCACGCGGATTCCCAGATGAAAAACACCTCGTACGTGGTGTTGAACGCGTTCACCTCGAACTCGTAGTAGGCATCCGGGCCCGCGATGAAGACCTCGACATCATTGTCCTCGTAGATTGGCGAGTTGTTGACCGTGAACTTGGCCCGGACCAGCGGCTCCTCCACCCGGATCCCGAGATAGAGATTCTCCGCATCCCACAACACCATGGCACGCGTGTCGTGCAGGGTCGGCCCGCCCGAGATGAGATCCACGTAACGCGCCGACGGCGCCGCTGCCTTCCACGCCGCCTCGTCGAGACGCCCGTCCACAACCAGCGGCGTTCCCACCCGCTTCGCCGTGTAGCGGACAATCGACGCTTCCGGACAGGGGAAGGGCGTCCCCCGGTCCGCCGCCTCCACCGCCAACACCGGCAACCCTGCCAGAACTGAAACCACCCATCGCATCGACCGGCTCGCTCGCGTCAGCAACATCGTCGAAAAAGTGCCCCAGCTGCCACCCAGGGGGCGAACCCTTTTCGGATCCCTTGCGGCTCCCCGATCAACGAACTGAAAACGTCAAAAGCCAGAACCAGCCGCAGGCTTCCCATCCTCCGGATCGATCCACCCGCGACGGTCTCCTCCGGAGGGCTCCGACGATCCTGAAGGGATGGCAAACCCCACCTTCGCTATTGCCCGGCTGATCGCCCCTCGCGACACTCGGGAGGTCACGTCTCCAACCATGAAGATCGCCTTCTCCCTGCGCTCCCTCTGCCTCGCCTCCGCGTTTGCCCTTGGTTTGTCGTCCGCCACCCCAACCGCCTTCGCGGCCGATTGGTCCCAGTGGCGCGGCCCCGACCGCTCCGACCGCTCGCCGGATACCGGGCTGCTCAAACAATGGCCCGCCGGCGGCCCGAAACGGCTCTGGCTCAATGAAAACGCCGGGCTCGGCTACGCCGGCTATTCGATCGTCGGCGACAAACTGTTCACCCTCGGTCTCCGCGGCGATCAGGAGCTGCTCATCGCGCTCGACGCCAAGACCGGCAAAGAGCTCTGGGCGTCGCCCGCAGGCGCCAAGTATCCGAACGGCTGGGGCGACGGCCCCCGGGCCACCCCCACCGTCGAGGGCGACTTCGTCTACGCCATGGGCGGCCAGGGCACCCTGATCTGTGCCCAGACCCGCGATGGCAAGGTCGTCTGGCAGAAATCCATGACCGCCGATCTCGGCGGGAAGCGCCAGGATTGGGGCTACACCGAGAGCGTGCTGATCGCCGGCAATACGGTGATCTGCACCCCGGGAGGACCGGAGGGCACGCTCGCCGCCCTCGACAAAAAATCGGGCGCCGTCGTCTGGCGGACCAAGGAACTCACCGACAACGCCCAGTACTCCTCCCCCATCCTGGTGCAGCACGCGGGCAAGCCGCAGGTGATCCAGCTGGTCATGAAGAAGTACTTCGGCGTCGACCCCGCCGACGGCAAGGTGCTCTGGACCCAGGAATTCGCGCCGGGCCGCGTGGCGGTGATTCCCACGCCGATCTACCACGGCGGCCAGGTTTACATCACGGCAGGCTACGGCGCCGGATGCTCCTCCGTGACCCTCGACAACGCCAACAAGGTGACTCCTGCGTATTCCAACAAGGTCATGAAGAACCACCATGGCGGCGTGATCCTGGTGGGCGAGTACCTTTACGGGCACGGGGACGCCGGCTGGGTCTGTCAGAATTTCAAGACCGGCGAGGAAGTCTGGAACCATCGCGGCTTCGGGAAGGGCGCCGTGCACTACGCCGACGGCATGCTCTACTGCCTGGCCGAGGACTCCGGCGAAGTCGCTCTCGTTGAGGCCAGCCCGAAGGGCTGGACCGAACACGGCCGTTTCAAGATCGAACCCCAGACCAAGCAGCGCAATCCCCAGGGCCGGGTCTGGACCCATCCGGTGGTGGTCAACGGACGTCTCTACCTCCGCGACCAGGAACTGTTGTTCTGCTACGACGTGAAAGGCTGACCGCTGACATCGGCCTCTCGCCCGACGGACGGCGACGGGCCGGGTGCAGCAGCCATCCCTCTCCGCCAATGAAAACGGCGCCCTTCTTGCGAGGGGCGCCGTTTTTGAATTTTGCGATGGGAGCAAGGGCGTCCTCCGCTCCTCGCCCCCCGACCCACGACGGTCGACCCACGCCCGGGGCGGCCCTCAGGCCTGGGGCTCTTCC
>CAYZAE010000019.1:40342-55452 GCA_964476125.1 uncultured Verrucomicrobiota bacterium
CGACCCACGACGGTCGACCCACGCCCGGGGCGGCCCTCAGGCCTGGGGCTCTTCCGGGGGCTTGGGAGCCGCCGGACGCTGCTGGGCCTGCTGACCGGGGGGAGGCTGCACCACGGTCACCGGGATCGGGACCCGGAGCTTCATGATGTCGTCGACGTAAATCTCCGCGTAGTAGGTGCCGGGCAGTTTGAACTCCAGCTGGGAGAACAAGGTGACATTGGTCGCGTTGTGGGTGGCGTCCTGCAGGGCAAATCGGACCTGGCTCTCGCGCATCACGCTCTCGTCCGGCGCGATCATCCGGACCTTCTCCACGAACTGGCCGAGACCGGCCGTCCAGCGGTTGAAGACACAGAGTTTCAGGGCGGTGACCGGAAGCTGCGGCACGCGGACGTAGGCGACGATTCCGAGAAGGATGAAGTTGCCACTGATCTCCTGACGCACCTCCTCGCAGAGGAGGGAGCATTGAAGGTCGGGCAGAATTCGAGTTGCGTTCATGGTATAAGTGGGCGGCTCAGGCCTCTCCGGGCCGATGCCGAAAGCGCTGGCAAGCTTTCATGCGCCAGCGCCTTTGCCAACCCAGAAAGTCACTCCACCCGATGGAGATCCATCCGACGCACCTGCCCCGGGACCAGCTCCAGGACACCCGCCAAGGGCCCCCAGCGCAGCCCGCCCTCCACGAGCACCCCCCGCCACCCCGTCCCAACCCCCGCCGACACCGGCGCCGCCGCCACCCCTTCCCCGGCCAGGGACTCCCAGGTCCGGCCATCCAACGACCGGCTCAAACCCTTGGTTCCAATCCGAAGCCAGGGGCCCTCACCCACGGGCGGATCGGTCCTCAGAATCAACCGCACCGGGCCGTTGGTCCCCTGCCCCGGCAAGATCGCGGCCAGCGGACCGGCGAGTTCCGATCCCTGGCTCTCCAGGGATCGTGCCACGGCAAACACCTGGTCCACCGAGACATCGCCAGGCTCCAGGCCCAGGTCCACCTCCCAGCCAAGATGCCGGCGTACCCCCAGCAACACCCCAAGTTCCTCCGCCACATTCGCCACCGAGTCCCGGCCCGGAGGTCCGAGCGCCGATCTGACCGGGGCCTGGCTCCAGCGGGCATCGACGCCATGCTCCGCCCCGGACCGCGGCAGGAGCGCCAAGCGAAGGTCCACGGTCCCGGGCTTGGGCTGGACTGGTTTGAGCCGGGCGGCGAGCAGCAGTCTCCGACCCAGTTCCCGGGAGGCCGGCGGCCAGCCCGCGAGATCCAACGCCTCAAGATCCGAAGCCAATTCCGTCAGGTAAACCCGGAGCAATCGCAACGGCGCATTCCTCGCCCCCACCCCGGCTCCCTGGGCTGCCGAGGCGACCAGCGCCGCAACCTCATCCCGGCCCAGCCGCCAGGAGATGGGAACGGGTGCCGAGGGCACGCGCGGTTCGCCGGCGTTCCCGGCTGTCAGCTCCGCGAAGAGCCGGTAATCCCCCAACGGCTCGCCCTCGAACCGGTCCGCACCGAGGGTGAATTCCCGCTCGATCGCGCCGCCCGGGGGAAGGCTCAGGGGAACAGTGCTCCCCGGAATCACCGCCGCCGGCACCGAGCGTTCGCCCTGGCTGTTGAGCGCCCACAACGTGAACGAATCCGGCCAGAACAAGGACAGGGCCCGGTCCGTCGCGTTGCTGGCCGTTAATCGCAGGGTCACCGAACCGGTGGGAGGCAGCCGGTCCGGAGCCCGGAGTGTGAGGGAAACGCCGCGACGCCGTGTCCGCTCCGCGCGTTGGGCGAGGTAATCCTCCACGCCGAGAACGCGGACCCGCACCGGAGGGCTTTCGGCGGCTTCGCGCCACAGGGCGAGGCCGCGGGGAACCTGGGGCGACTGGGTGGGAAGCACGCCGCGATATGTGCCGCGAAGTTCAAAAACCCCGGTTCCGGGAAGATTCACCCAGTCCGCGATCCGGGTTTCGTACTCCTTGGGCACGCCCGGTTCGAGGCGATCGGCTTTGGCGAACATGTGCGCCAGCGCCTGACCGGTGGGGAGCATGGGCAGCGCTTGGTCGATCGACCGGACCTCCAGCCGGCCGTTCAACCGGCAGCAGCCCTCCCAGAGAAAACCCAGCGGCTGCGCCGTGGTGTTCGAGAAGCGCCAGTGCAACGGGATGACATCGCCCAGCACGTGCGTTTCGGCCTCGGGAATGCGCAGTTCCAGCCCCACCTGCGCCATCGCCGCCCGGGCACCCCAGAACAGGATGGCGAACGCCCTGCCCCAACCCACCCGACACCCGCGCCCTCCGACCTGGGACCCTGCGTTCAAGCTACGGACCTTTCTCCACCGTCATCACCTTGAAGTCATCGAAACGAATGGGAGTGCCTGAGAACGGCTTGCCCCACACCGCGGCCCGGCCGGCCACGGGCTCCTCCGTCTCACTCCACGAAACGGTCCATGCCTCGGGCTCCGCGGTGCCCTCCTTCCAGGCCTTGCCTTCGACCTTCCAGGCTCCCTCGCCGGTCTTCCGGACCTGCACCCGGACCTGGGTCCACGAACCATTCTCCCAAGCGAACGGCGCCCGGGCCACGGTGTCGTCCCCCTTCAACAACTCGAGTTCCTTCTTCGCCGGTGCCACCTGCGCGCGGTAACCGCCCACCCCATTGATGCTCACCCCGAACACCGGAAAACGGCGTCCCTGGCTGGAGGCCGAAAACCGCGCCTGGGCCGACCAGTTCTCCTTGGTCGCAGGCCCGAACATCGCGGCGTACGACTCCAGCGGCGCCCCGGGCAGTTCGAGATACCGGCCCGCGGCGTCCTCCTTCACCGAGAACTGGCCGTCCAACACCATCAGGGTGGAGGGCAGCTTGCCCGGTTCCGCCTTCGAAAAATCCTCGGTATAGACCGGCGCTGCCGCCCCTGCCGTCGTCACCACCGAACCCGCCATCGCCACCACGAGGGCCGCCACTCCCCCCGCGGCACTCCACCGCCGGACCGGCCCGGCAGGCTGCAATGTCGTCCAACCCCATCCCTTGGCTTGTTCTCGTGGCTTCATGAACTTCCTTCTCCATGTCAGACGATCCGCCCGGGCGCAAATTCGGATTCGATTTGCGACCGGGGCCGGCTAGTCACCCCGCAACGCCGCAAGCAGAGGTCCGCGCAGGGAATACCGGGTCGCCAACCAGGTGGTCAGGCCTCCCAACGCCACCACGCCGCCCAGGGTCAGGGCCAGCGAGGCCAGCGGCAGTTCGGTCGTGGGCGCCCACAACGCGGGCAGCACCGCCACCGCCGCGCTGACCACCCCGATCCCAAGTCCGAACGCCAGCAACGCCCCGTGCTCCAGCATGACGAGTCGCTGCAACCGGCCCCGGTCGAAGCCAACCGCACCCAGCAGCGCGAGTTCGCCCCGGCGCTCGAGCACATTGCGCAGCACCACCACCCCCAGGCCCGCGCTGCCCAACAGCAGGCCAAACCCGCCCAGGACCTGGAAGGTCGAGAGGTAGGTGTTCTGGACCGCATGAAACTCCGCCAACCGCGCCGCCGCCGGGGTCAGCGCCAGACCCCGATCCTCCAGCGCCCGCGCCAGTCGGCCTGAAACCGCCTCCGCGGTCGTCGCCGGCGCATCGATGAGAAACCACCGATGACCTCCCACCCCCGGAAACAACCGGGTGAACGCCGCCTCATCGATCACCAGATTTCCCTGGAGCACCGAGTTCGCCACCCCAGCCACCAGGCGCAACCGGAACGGACGGCCCCGCTCATCCGTCATCTCCAGGGTGTCCCCCAGCTTCTTTCCCAGCGCCCATTGAATCGACGCGGCATCCCCGATCGCCGGGACCTCCGGAACGTCCGAGGCACCGCCCCCGGACCCGCCCCCGGTTTGCAGGCGCAGCGCGTTCCAACCGTTCGTCGGCGAAATCCCGGAGGCCCAACCCGCGAAGGCGAAGGCCCCGCGTCGCGCCAGCAACTCCGGATCCACCCCGAGCAATCGCGGTTGCTGCGCCCGATTCAGATTCAGGCAGCTGGCATCGTCGCCTTCCCGAACCCGGAACGGAACGAACGACACCCCTTCCAGGTCCTGGATTCCCAGCCCGAAGAATTCGAGCCCGGCCGCCGTGTTCAAATCCTGGCTGATCGGCAGCGAGGATTCCCCGAGGAGAGCGAATCCGCCGGTACCCGAGGACCGCGCCCCCGCACCCCGGCTGGCATCGAGTCGAAACGCCCCCAGGGCCGCGATGAGAAAAGTTCCGGAAGCCAGCAACGCCACGGTCGCCAGACTGCGCGATCGCCGGCGCGTCGCACCGCGCAGGGCCAGCCCCACCCCGGTCCACCGCGCCGCCGCCGGTCCGGCTGAGGATGAACCTCCGTTGGCCCGGGCACCGAGCCAGGCCGAGACCAGCGCCAGGCCGCCCACCAGCAGAAGGCTGCCCCCGCCGAAGAACGTCTCCGGCCCCGCCGCATCCCCTTTCACCACCGCCCATCCGGTCAATCCAACCCCGGCCAGACAGAATGCGACACCCAGCAAGCCGCCCCGACTTCTCCCCTGTCGCGGCGGCAGCGCCACCTCTCCCGCCAGCAATTCGCGGATCGGCCGCAGAAACTGGCGTCGAAGGGTGAGTTGAATCGCTCCCACGCAGGCGAGCACCGACATGACAAAACCCGTCACCAGCACGACTCCGGACACATGCCAGGAGAGGGCCGCGCCCCCCACGGCGTCACGCCATTGGTGGGTGAGTCCGTGGATCATCAGCCGCGCCTGGAACGCCCCGCCCACCACGCCCACCAACGACCCCAGGCAGGCCAGGAGCAAGCCTTCAGCCAACCAGAGGCGCTTCACGGTTCGCGGCGTGAATCCCATCGCCAGCAGGGTGCCCACCTCCGGCAACCGTTGTTCGAGTCCGAACCGGAACATCAGCGCCATCAGCAGCAACGCCGCCAGGACCAGGAAGAAGCTGAAGCCGATGAACAGACCTGCGAAATCCTGACCCGAGCGCGCCGCCGTCAGCGCCCGTTCCCGAACCGGCTGAAAGGCAAGCCCCACATCGCCCGGACGCAGGGTGGCCCGCAGATTGGAAGCCAGCAGCTGGCGGAAACCCGCGGGAGTTTCGCCGGAAGGCACCACGAACCGCACGGCCGTCGCCTCCCCGAACCGGTTGGCCCAGAGTTTCCGGCCCGCATTCCAGGTGACGAAGGCCTTCGGGGTGCCCCGGTGCGCCTTCCAATACGCCTCATCCTGGTCCCGGATCTTGTGCGCCAATGGAAAACCCGCATCCCAATCCTTCGTGCTCTCCGCTTTCGCCAGGCCTGGAAACTCCGGCATGAGCGTGCGATCGGCATGAAGGCCCGCCAGGGGAACCACGGCACGCACCCGGAAGGCGTTGGTCTTCTCGATCAACCGCGCCCCGGCCTCAGGATCGAAATAGGTCATCTCCACCCGATCCCCCGCCTTCAACCCGAGATCCGACGCCAGCCAGTCGTTCACCAGAATTTCGTCGTCCGCCATGTCGGCAGGCGTCCACGGAGCCCCCACCCCACAAACCATCGAGTACGGGACCAGCCGGTCACCATGGCGCAGGGAATTCGCCAGATAGGTCACCAGCGGAACGCCATTGGTCAGCCAGGCGCGGGATTCACGATCGGACGCCGGCAAATTCGGATCCGGCGCCGTCGCCGCCGTCATGACGGGGCGGTCGAGAAAGATGCGGGGCGTCGTCACCTCCACGAATGGGGGAACCGCATCGGCGGCACCCGGCTTCGACGGCGGCACTTCCGGCAGAAGACGCAGATCCAGCTGCCCGTCCTCCAGCCGCCAGCGCGAGACGAGTCCGGTTCCCAACTGTTCCAAGGTCAGGCTGGCGGGAGCCCGTTGCTGCGAGAGATCAAGGGCCAGCGCATAGAGGCGCCGACGCAAAAGCTCCGGGATCCATTCCGGTCCGCCTCCGGCCATCGCCCGCTGGAATCGCATGCGCCAACCCTCTCCGGATCGCACAAGTTCCCCGCCGCCGGCGAGCAGCAGGTTGAGCCGCCCCTCCACGCCGGACGCCTTGCGCAACTGCTCCAGATCAACGAACGCGTTCAAGGCTGGCCGGGCCTCCGCCGTGAGTCCGAACTCCCCGCCTTCCGCCCCCTCCAGAACCTCCTCCACCTCCAACCGCAGCGCCGTCCCCGACTCGTTGCGCGCACTGAGCACGGCATCCGGCGACAGCGCCGAAGGCTTCGCGAATCGCAGGATGACCGTGTCCCCACGCCCCACCCGCAATCGCGACGCCAGGGCCGCGTTGATCAGAACCTTCCCCGGGGACGGCCGATTCCACCTCTGCTGGTCCCGGGCACTCTCCTCGCGGAGACGCGTGGACCACGGATCCCGGCTGGCCGCCTCCCGGAGTGCCGTCGATCGCGCCGTGAGCGCCCAGAACTCCGGAGTGACGCCGTGAATGTGAACGTCCAACGCCCGCGAAGTGCCGTCCTCCCGCGCCCCGGTTCCGCGGACCCGAAGAATTCCAGCGGCCGAAGGTCTACGCACATCCTGCCCCCACTTGAAGCGGTCCCCTTTCCCCGCCCCAATCCTTCCATCGATGCCGGGAAACGACTTCACGAGGTCGTCGGTGAACAGACGATCGCCGGCGTCGAGCGCCAGTTCGACATCGCCCAACCGATTCCCGGCCTTGTCCTCAAGACTGCGGCGGACGGAATGGCCGATGACCAGCGCCCCGATCAGCGCCGCGCTGCCCACCGCGGCTCCCAGCAAAACGCCGAGGTGCGATCGCGCGTGATAACGCAGGGACCCCAGAAGAAATCGTCGGAAGTTCATGGGGTCAGCCTTCCCGCGACCCGGCCATCGTCCCGCTTCCCGTGGCAGGAACAGGTCCGGCAGGCCGTTCCCGAAGGGTGCCGTCCAGGGTCTCGAACACGCGCCCCAGACCCGCGGCCAGTTCGAGGGAATGGGTCACCACGATCAACGTCACGCCCTCCTCGCGATTAAGTTCCACCAGCAAGGTGGCCAGGTCCCGCGCGGACTTCCGATCGAGCGCGCCCGTCGGCTCGTCCGCCAGCAGGAGGTTCGGCCGGTTGATCAGCGCCCGGACCACGGCCACCCGCTGGCGTTCGCCTCCCGACAATTGCGAGGGACGATGGTCCAGCCGCGATTCCAGCCCCACCCGGCCGAGCAATCGCCGCGCACGGTCCCCCGCCGATTCCCGGAGGTCCGATTCCTCGCTGGCCAGGGTGGGAACCAGCACGTTCTCAAGAACCGTCAGATGCGGCAGGAGATGGTGGAACTGGAACACGAAACCGATCGACCGGTTTCGAACCCGGGCCAGGGCCACGTCGTCCAGACCGGACAGATCCCGTCCCTCCAGCACGATCTTGCCTGTGTCGGGGCGGTCGAGGGTGCCGAGAAGATTGAGCAGCGTGGTTTTGCCCGAACCCGAAGGGCCCACAATCGACAACGCCTCCCCGCGCCGCACGCGCAGGTTCACGTCGCGCAGGATGGCCAGGGGCGGCCCGCCCTCGGTCCCGGCATAGGATTTCCCCACTCCCGACAGTTCCAGAATCACCTGATCGTCCGGCATGGCCCCAACCTTGGGTTGGATCGGCCTCGCTGCCACCCAAAATTCAGGCCCCGACCCACGGACCGCACTAGGGACTACTTCGGTCCGCCGGCTTCCTCGACCTTGGCCTTGAGCCGGGCGAGGCCCTTCTCGAAATCCCCACCCACCATGCGATCCATGAACAACCCGAAATAGCGGTTCACCGGATTCTTCCCCAGTTCCCCCTCGTTCGTCCACGTGACCGTCAGGGGATTCCCATCGCCCGACATGATCAGCGAGCCGGTCGAAATGTTCTGGCCCTCGGTGAAGTCGAGTTCGTACCAGACCCCTTTCGCGGGCTCCGCCTTGGTGAGTTTCAACCAGCCGCGACCCATCTTCTTGCCGTCCCAGCTGTACTTGGCCCCCGCTCCGGTGTCCGGGGTTTCGTAAGAGAATTCAACCGTCGGATCCATCTCGCGGTTCCAGACCGTCCAGTCCGGCCAGTTCCGCAGCCCGGCCAGGAAGGGGTAAACCGCGTCCGGCTTGGCCCGGATCTCCACCTTGCGCTCCACCAGATAGTGATGCGGCAGGAACAACCCCACCAGCAGCAGCACCGTGATGACTCCCAGGATCGCCACGAAGATGTTGGCGAGAAGTTGCTTGATGCGGCGCGACTTGGATCGGCGGGAGGAACTCATGAAAGATCGGCGTGTGCATACCCGCTGTCCGAAGGGCACGCGAGTCCGAATCTCGACGAGCAGAAGCTTTTTTCAGGCACCCGCGTAGCGGTCGCCTACGGAGTTTGGCCATTTCTCAGGAGTCGCGGAGCGACAGAAGGAGGGTAGCGGTGGGCTTCAGCCCACGGTTTGCGTGAAGTTGTCGATCTGCGTCGCGGAGCGACGCCCGAATGACCCGAGGCATCACGCGAGTCGATGGGTGTCATCGATTTTTCGTGAAGCGATTGGAGGGAGCCGATTCCGGCGTCGCTCCGCGACGCACCGGATACTCGCACTGGATCCAGGGACTGAAGCCCCTGGCTACCATCGTCTGGTCGCTCCGCGACTGCTGTGCGATTGGCGAAAAGGGCCAAACTCCCGCGGCGACCGCGGAGCGACCGCCCTACCGCGCAGCCTCCACCCGCACCAATCCCGCATCGATGTATTGGCCGCCGGAGGTCTGGCGGCAATGGATCGCCAGGGTGTTCCGACCCGGTCGAAGCGCCTGGACCGCCTGCGCTGTCAACGGCACGGGCTCGTAGTCCGAGGTGTAACCCTCAAGTTCCGCGATGCGCACCCCATTGAGGTAAACCTGGGCGTCCTCGTCGTGGTGCAGGAACAACTGGAGGCTGTCCACGCCCGCCCCCGCCGGCAACTCGAAGGTCCTGCGGATCCAGATGTCGGAGGTTTTCCATTCCGTGCCCACCGCCGATCCGGGCGTTCCCGCGGTCCCGAAACCTCCCGGGCCCTCCGACCAGTCCGAGGCCTCGAAATCGGCCTGGGCCCATTCCGCCGCAGGCCGCCGGGTGGTGTAGCGCCAGGGGACCTGTTGCTCGCGGGCGGTGGGAACCACGACCGTCAGCTTGGGCGCCTTGGGCAGCGGCGCCCAGTTCGCCGCTCGCGTGCGATCGCGCGAAGCGTATTTGCGCCACAAGGCGGCATCATGGAGCAGCGGGAGAAACACGCCGCCCACCACCGGCCGTGCCTGGAATCCCACCTGGCGTCCGGTGACGGTGTCGTACCAGTCCGACATCGGCACGCGGTCCGGGGTCTCGTTCAGCCACCGGAACACAGGATCCACCAGGGCCTCGAAGTCTCCACGATCCCGGGTCAGCGACGCGGTCCAGACAATCCAGTCGAGCTTGGTGTACTTCTCCCGGTTATCCAGGGGCACGCCGTACCGGTTCTGGATCTTCCGATAGTAATCGATCTCCTGGCGAAGAACCGTGTCCGGGAAGAGGCCGAGACCCAGGATGCGGTCCCAGACCAGATTGTACTTCTGGCTCCAGGTTCCCGGCCGGTCGAACGCGAGGCGGAACCTGTCCCCTTCCCCGGCCTCACGAACCCAGCGGGCCGCGAATTCGCGGGCGATCGCCCCGTACTCCGCCGCCTTCGCCGCATCGCCGCGTATCGCCGCCAGTTTCCCGAACGCCCCCAGGCCACAGATCGCCTTGGCGGACAGGTTCACGTTGTGCGCGAGATGGCCCGCGAAGTCGTCGGTGCACAACTGGTTCTCCGGATCAAAGCCCTTGGCCTTGAGATACGCCGCCCATTGCTCCACGCGCGACCAATAGAGGCCCGCGAAATCCGCGTTGCCCTCCATCAGCGCCACCGCCGCGAGCAGGAGCAGCACGTTGCCGGATTCCTCCACCGGCATCTGGTTCTCCTCCGTGCGTTCCCCGCCTCCGTACACCTGGCCGTTCGCATGCGGATAGGTGCCGAGGTCATGCGGCGCAAACGGAAACCGCCAGCGGTCCGAGGCCGCGTAATTGAGGAACGGCACGAGAAAGGACTTCGCCAATGACGGCCCGAACAGGAGGAACTGCGGCGCCATGGGATAAAAGACATCCGACGTCCCGATGCAGCCGTTGCTGAAGTTCTCCTTGGAGAAGGACAGCGGCTGTCCGTGATCGTCCGCCACAAACTTGCTGGCCGCAAAACAGTGCCGATACGCCAGCGCCGCCAGCTTCGCGTACTTCACCCCACCCACCCGCTCGAGGTCCGTCATGAGTTCGACGTCGAACGCCCGACAGCGCTCCACCAGCTTCGGATACTCGGCCGCCGCGGCCTTCAACAAATCGGCCGCCTCCCAGCCGTTCCGACGCCAGTAGGGACGAAGGTTCTTCCGCATGTACTGGATGGAATGGAGGTCGTCGTAAGCCACCATCAGCCACCGCGTCACCGGACGCTCCGCCACGGATCCAAACGCGAAGGTCATCGTGCCCACCGTCTGGTCCGCCGTCCGCCCCCACGCCGGAGCCACGGTCTGGACGCGGGGAGGATTCGCCCCGGATTCGAGGAACGATCCGAACGCCCCCGACCGCGCCGGGCCGCCCCGGAGCACCGACATCGCCGGGTCCGCAGCCAGATAGAGGTAACCCCAGTCGATGCGCAGATCGTCGCCCTTCTTGACCAGCACCGGCTGGGCTCTGGTACCGATCTTGATGGCATCGACACCGCCCGGCTGTTCCAGCGTCCACTCCATTTCCTGGCCCGGGGTGTTCGCCGCCAGCTCGCCGGACGCCGCGAACAACCCGTCCACGGCATGGGGTTTGCCATCCAGCGACCGCACCTCATACGTGACATAGGTCACGGGTCTCGAGAGCAGGTCGATCTCCTCGGGAAGCGCGGCATTGAGGAAGGTAAGTTCCAACCGAACCCCGGCGCCTTCAAAGGTGTAGATCGTGCGCGTGGGCAGGACCTCCAATCCGGTCTGCGGCAGCGGGGGCACCGACGCCGGACTCGCCCCCATCACGCGGTACGCCCGGCCATCGATGCGAATCAGGCTGGAAAGCCGGTGCGGACGACCCGTCCAGTGAACGGTGTCCTCGTCCGTCAACCGGTCCGCCGGCGACCAAACACTGAAATACGGATCCCCCGTCACCAACGGCGTCGAAGGCGGCACCAGTCGGGTGCCCTCCGATCTGCGCGGTTCCGGCGGCTGGTACACCGTGCGATTCGCCGAGGCCACAAGGTCGGCGTCCAGCTTCACCAGGGCGCGGTCGTAGGTCATGAGTCCGTTGACCTCGACCTCACAGTCCGTGGTCTGGGTGTACACTGCGGCGCTCAGTCCCGATTCCCCGGTCAGGGGACGCAGTTTGCGGATCAGCGCGAGGTAGGCCTCGGTCAGTTCCTCGGACGTGCCATAACTGCGATAGCCCCAGTTCTTCTCGTCCTGCCAGGTGTGGCCCTTCACGGGAAGGCCGAGTCCCCCGAACTCGCCGAGCACGCCCGCCCGGTTCGGCTCAAGCCGCGGCGCGCCGGGTCCTGGATAGACATGGATGTCATTGACGTCCCCGGCGCCGCGGTCGGTCCAGCCGCTGGCGTGATTGACCAGGCGCGTCGGATCGAGGGAACGCACGAACTCAGTGATGCGGGCCGTGTCCCATTGTCCCCAGCCCTCATTGAAGGGAACCCACATCACGATGCTGGGATGGTTGAACAACCCATTCACCATCGCCCGGAGTTCCGCCTCGAACTGGGCGCCGTCCTCCGGGGTTCGCGTGATGTCCGGCGCCTTGCCGCTGATCCCCCGGTCGCCCGACGGCATGTCCTGCCAGACCAGCAGGCCCAGTTTGTCGCACCAATAGTACCAACGGTCGGGCTCCACCTTCACGTGCTTGCGGGCCATGTTGAACCCCAGCTTGCGCGTCATCTCGATGTCGTACCGCAACGCCTCATCCGTCGGCGCCGTATAAAGTCCGTCCGGCCAGAACCCCTGGTCCAACGGGCCAAACTGAAACAACGGCTGGTTGTTCAGAAAAAGCCGGTTCACCCCGCGCCCATCCCTGGCCATCGCAATCTTCCGCTGACCAAAATAACTGCGCACCTCGTCCACCCCCTTCCCGCCCTCGGACACCGTGACGCGCAGGTCGTACAGAAACGGGCTGTCCGGCGACCAAAGCTTCGCCCCGGGCAGCTTCAACCGGACCGTCGGGCCAAAGGTCGACCGAACTCCCCGACCCTGCTCCACCGCCTCCGCCACCCGCGTCGTGCCGTCGAACACCTCCACCCGAACCTCCACGTCGCGCTCCATCCGCACCACCACCGTCACCTCCACCGCTTCGTGATCCACGTCCGGAACAATCCGGAGCGAACCCGCCACGTGCGATTCCGCCACCGGCTCCAGCCAGACGGTCTGCCAGATGCCCGTGGTCGGGGTGTAAAAAATGCCGCCCGGACGGCGGACCTGCTTGCCCCGCGGCTGGGTTCCCGCGTCGCTCGGGTCCCACACCGACACCACCAACTCCTGTCCCCCCTCGGGGCGCAGGGCCTCGGTGATGTCCAGGGTCACCGCATCGTACCCACCCCGGTGCCGCCCCATCTCCCGCCCGTTCACCCAGACCGTCGACGCCCAATCCACCGCCCCGAAATTCAATCGCACCCGCCTTCCTTTCCACGCTGTAGGAACTTCGAAATTCCGCCGATACCACAACCGCCGGTCCGGCCCCACCGGCTTCATCACACCCGAAAGCGCCGACTCCACCGGGAACGGGACGAGGATGTCCCCCTCCCACCGCTCCGGTCGGACCACGTTGGTCGGCACGATTGCGTACTGCCACAAACCGTTGAGATTCAACCAATCCGACCGCACCAACTGGGGTCGGGGATACTCCGGATGCACCCGCTCCGGGGAAACCTCCGCCGCCCAGCGCGTCATCAGCGGGCCCTTCGCCGGGGACCACGCCGCGTTCGCCGCACCCGCTCCGACCGCCCATCCCATTCCCAGGAAAGCCCAGACCGCCAGCCACGCCAACCGCCAGCCACGGCGCATTTCCAGCCTCCCTTGTCCCAACCCGCTTCGTGTACCCATGTTCGTCGCCACGGGAGGAATCTGGACCTCACCCCCCCGATGCCAAGGATCCATGGGCGAAACGCTCTCCCAACCCCTCGAAACCCCAATCATATCATCGCATCCGGATTGCTTGATTTGTAAATGAGGCCCTGTCAGGGTTCTCGCCGTCGGTTCTCTTGGCTATTTGTCTTTTCGCAACATCATGACTGCTCCCGCCCCCTCGTCTGCTCTGGAACGGCTCCTCCGTGAACGCATCGTCATCCTCGACGGTGCGATGGGCACCATGGTCCAGCGTCACCGGCTCACCGAAGCCGCCTTCCGGGGTGACCGCTTCCAGGATTGGAAAGGCAAGGACCTCAAGGGCAACAACGAGTTGCTCCTCCTCACCCAGCCTTCGGTCATCGAGGGCATCCACCGCCAGTACTTCGAGGCCGGCGCGGATATCGTCGAAACCAACACCTTCTCAGCCACCACCATCGGGCAGCACGACTTCCTGTTCGACCGCCACCCCCAGGGCCGCAAGGACCCGGAGTTCTTCGAATTGGTGGTGACCGATCCGTTCCTTTCGCAGGTGGCCCGGGAGATGAACCTGGCCGCCGTCCGGATCGCCCGCAAAGCGGCCGACGAAGTGGCCAACCGCACCGGACGCCAACGGCTGGTGGCCGGCGCCATCGGGCCCATGCCCGTGACGGCCTCGATCTCGCCCGACGTCAACGATCCGGGATTCCGCTCGGTCACCTTCGATCAACTGCGCCGCTCCTACGGCGAGCAGATCGACACCTTGCTTGAAGCCGGCGTGGACGCCGTGCTGGTGGAAACGATCTTCGACACGCTGAACGCCAAGGCGGCCCTGTTCGCCGTCGAGGAATCCTTCGAGAAACGCGGGTTTCGGGTGCCGGTCCTGATCTCCGGCACGATCACCGACCGCTCCGGACGCACGCTGACGGGGCAGACGCCCACCGCTTTCTGGCACTCGGTGATGCACTCGCGTCCCCTCGCCGTCGGACTCAACTGCGCGCTCGGCCCCCAGGAGATGCGGCCGTTCGTCGAGGAACTGGTCGGGGCCCTACCAACCTTCACCTGTTTCTACCCGAACGCCGGGCTGCCCGACCCCTTGTCCGAAACCGGATTCCCGGAAACCCCTGAAAGTCTCGCGCCCCAACTTCTCGAATGGGCCAACGCCGGCTGGCTCAACCTGGTCGGCGGCTGCTGCGGCACCACCCCCGACCACATCCGCGCCATCGCCCAGGCGGTGAAGGATTGCCCCCCGAGAATTCCCGCGCGCCCGAATGCCTCCCTGCGCCTCAGCGGTCTCGAACCCTACGCCCTCCGGTCCACGACCCTCCCGGCCCCCACCGGCGGCCCGCCCATCCCGGATCCCGACGGGCTGCCCGTCGACGCCAATGCCGCCAGCGTCGCGCAATCGTTCGTCAACATCGGCGAACGCACCAACGTCGCCGGCTCGCCCAAATTCAAGAGCCTGATTCTCGCCGGGCACTACGAGCAGGCCCTCGCCATCGCCAAGCAGCAGGTCGAAAACGGCGCCCAGATCATCGATGTGTGCATGGACGAAGGCATGCTCGATGGGGTGTCCGCCATGACCCGGTTCCTGCTGCTGGTCGGCGCCGAACCCGACATCTGCCGGGTGCCCGTGATGGTCGACTCCAGCAAATGGTCCGTGATCGAGGCCGGCCTCCGCTGCATCCAGGGCCGCGGCATCGTGAACTCGATCTCGCTCAAGGAAGGCGAGGCGAAGTTCCTCGAACAAGCCCGTCTCGTGCATCGCTACGGGGCCGCGGTCGTGGTCATGGCCTTCGACGAAAAGGGTCAGGCCGACTCCTTCGAACGCCGGATCGAAGTCTGCCAGCGGAGCTACGACCTGCTCACCCGGAACGTCGGGTTCCCGCCCGATGACATCATCTTCGATCCCAACATCCTCACCGTCGGCACCGGCATCGAGGAACACGCGAACTACGCCGTCGACTTCATCCGCGCCACCCGCTGGATCAAGGAACATCTCCCCGGCGCCAAGGTCAGCGGCGGCATCTCCAACATCAGCTTCAGCTTCCGCGGCAACAACGCCGTCCGCGAAGCGATGCATTCT